>JBOGFJ010000191.1:0-5757 GCA_050743385.1 Acidimicrobiia bacterium | reverse complement strand
GGGGCTCGGCCTGCGGTCGGTGATGCTCCCGATGCAGGCCCCCGCCGACGCGCCGTACAACTCTGATCGGTACGACCCGGTGTGGGCGGCCGCCCAGGCGCACGGCATGCCCGTCAGCTTCCACGTCGGCACCGGCACCAACCCGGTCCACGAGCGGGGCCCGGGCGGCGCGGTGATCAACTACGTCGAGGTCGGCCTCGGCGCCCAGCGCACGCTCGCGTATCTCGCGGCGTCGGGCGTGCTCGCGCGCTTCCCCGACCTGCACGTCGTGATGGTCGAGTGCGGCGCCGGCTGGCTGTCGTGGCTCATGGAGCGGATGGACGAGGCGTTCGAGGAGCACGCCGGATGGGTGAACCCGAAGCTCGACGAGCCGCCGAGCTTCTATGTCCGCCGCCAGGGTCACGTGACGTTCGGCAACGATGGCGCCGGCGTGGTGAACCGCGCGTTCACCGGCGTCGAGCCGCTGCTGTGGGCCTCGGACTACCCGCACCCCGAGGGGACGTGGCCGCACACCCAACAGACTCTCGAACGCATCTTCGAGGGCGTCGACGAGCGTGAACGCCGCCGCATCACGTTCGGCACCACCGCCCGCCTCTACGGCCTGGAGGCTGAAGGGAGGGTGCGCGCGTGAACGCCGTCCGTGAGGAAGCGCCCTACCTCCCCGCCGGGCTCCCGCTTCCGCCGGTCGACCGCACGAACGCGGGCTTCTGGCGCGCCGCTGCCGAAGGCCGGCTCGACGTGCAGCGCTGCACGGCCTGCGGTGCCCACCGTCACCCGCCCACCGAAGGTTGCTACCGCTGCCGCAACCTCGACTGGGAGTGGGACACCCTGCCCGGCACCGGCCGCGTGTTCACCTACACCTGGATCGTGCAGGCCCTCCACCCGGCGATCGAGGCGGCCGCGCCCTACAACGTCACTGTGGTGGAGGTCGACGGTACCGAGGGCGAGGCCGTCCGGCTCGTCACCAACGTCGTCGACGCCACCGAGGACACGCTCCGCGTCGGCGCCACGGTGACGCTGGCGTGCGATCGGCTCGAGCCCGAGATCGGGCTCCCGCGGTTCCGCGTGGCCGGCTGATTCCCTGACCACCCCGCGGCCGGCCGGGCGGGACATACTGGGGCGCTTCCACATGGTCTGAGACCCACTGCCGCCCAGGAGATCCCGCGTGGCCGCAACGCATCCGCAGACGCCCGTCCGAGCGCGCGCCGGAACTTACGCGGGGCTCTTCATGGTGACGATGGCCACGCTGATGTACGAGATCTCGCTGACGCGCATCTTCAGCGTGACGATGTGGTACCACTTCGCCTTCGTCGCCATCTCGGTCGCGCTGTTCGGTCTGACGGTGGGCGCGCTGCTCGTCTACCTCCTTCCCAACCGATTTACCGACGAACGCGTCAAGCGCGATCTCTGGCTGTTCTCGCTGCTCTTCGGCGTGGCGGTGGCCATCTGCATCGCGATCCAGCTGTGGATCAAGTTCGTCCCGCATCTCACGTTCTCGGGCGTTGCGTCGGTGGTCGCGACCTGCGTATTGATCTCGATTCCGTTCGTGCTCAGCGGTGTCGTCGTGTCGCTCGCGCTCACGAAGTTCCCCGACCGAGTCAACCGGCTCTACGCCGCCGACCTCGTGGGGGCCGCTCTCGGCTGCGTCGCCCTCCTGGTCACGTTCTCGATGCTCGACGGCCCCAGCCTCGTCGTCGGTATCGGCGCGGTCGCGGCCGTGGGGGCGTTGTTCTTCGCCGTCGATCTCTCGAGCCGTCGCAGCATCGCGCTCGCGGGCATCGCCATCGTCGTGCTCGGCGGTATCGCCGCCTTCAACCACGAGATGCACTCGCGTGGCGACCCGTTCCTGCGGGTGCGCTGGGCGAAGGAGGTGGAGGACCCGACGCACGACTACGAGCGTTGGAACGCGTTCTCGCGCGTGACCGTCGACGGCGACCCCGACGCCCCCCTGCCCCCCTTCAGCCCCGGGCTCAGCACCGAGATGCCCGACGGTTTCCTCGCGCCGCAGCTCAGCATGCTGATCGACAGCACCGCCGGCACCGTGCTCACCGGATACGACGGCGACCCCGACGCGACCGACTTCCTCCGCTACGACGTCACCAACCTCGCCCACTTCGCTCGTGACGACGCAGACGTGCTGGTGATCGGGGTGGGTGGTGGGCGCGACGTGCTCTCGGCGCTCGAGTTCGAGCAGAGCTCCGTGACCGGCGTCGAGATCAACGGCGACATCCTCGACATCACCAACAACGTCTTCGGCGAGTTCACCGGCCACCTCGACCGCGATCCGCGCGTCACGTTCGTCAGAGACGAGGCCCGCAGCTACCTCGCTCGCACCGACAGCGAATACGACATCATCCAGATCTCGCTCATCGATACCTGGGCCGCGACATCGGCGGGCGCGTTCGCCCTCAGCGAGAACTCGCTCTACACCACGGAAGCGTGGGACGAGTTCTTCGACAGCCTGGCACCCAACGGCATTCTCTCGGTGTCGCGCTGGTACGCGACCATCGAGACCAACGAGCCGCTGGAGATGTACCGGTCGACCGCGCTCGCAGCCCAGGCGCTCAAGGAGCACGGCGTCGAGAACCCGCGCGACCACATGCTCATCTACCGCGGGCCTCCCAGCCAGTTCGGGGTGAGCATTGCCACGCTCCTGGTGAGCCCGGAACCGTTCTCCGTGCGCGATGTCGCGGTCATGAACGAGAACGTGCGCCGCCTCGCGTTCACGCCCGTGCTGACGCCCGAAGAGGAGCTCAACGAACACTTCGCCAACCTCGCGGTTCCGGAGGGTCCGGGCGCGGAGGTCGACCGGTTCAAGGCCAACATCTCTCCGCCGACCGACAACCAGCCGTTCTTCTTCCAGATGCAGTCGCTCGACACGCTCTTCGACAACAGTGGCGGGCTCGGCGATACGCCCGTGAGTCAGCCGGTGGTGGTCCTCGCCATGCTCGCCCTGACCGTGCTCGGCCTGGCGTTCCTGTGCATCGTCGTGCCCCTGTTGCTCACGACGAAGCGCACCGCCCACCGGGGAATGCTCCCGTACTACGGCTACTTCGCCGGGATCGGTCTGGGCTTCCTGCTGATCGAGGTCGCGCAGCTCCAGCGCCTCAGCATCTTCTTGGGCCATCCGACGTACGCGTTGAGCGTGGTGCTCTTCTCCGTGCTGTTGTTCAGCGGCATCGGGAGCATGCTGACGGAGCGCTTCGTGCGCCTCGATCGTCCCGCATCCCTCGTGGCGCCACTGCTCGTGCTGCTGGCGGTCGTCGTCGCGTTCGGTTTCGTCACCCCGGCCGTCATCCACGGCATGGACGGTGCGACGACGCCGATGCGCATCGCTATCGCCGTCGCGCTCCTCATGCCGCTCGGCCTGGTGATGGGGATGCCGTTCGCGATCGGGATGCGATCGGCCGCCAGCCGCCCCGACGCGCCCACTGCGTTCCTGTGGGGCATCAACGGCGCGACGTCGGTCTGCGCATCGGTGTTCGGTGTGGTGATCGCCCTGTTCCTGGGTATCTCCGCCTCGTATTGGGCCGGCTGCGTGGCGTACGTCCTTGCGGCCGTGTCGATGCTCGTGATCACGCGACGCGGCACCTCGCCTACCCCGGTGCCCGACGCGACGCCGCCCGAGGACGAAGAAGCGGTGCTCGAGGGGGCGCGCGTGTGACCGACGGTCGCAGTGAGCCCAAGTCCTTCTTCCTGTCGCCCGAGATCCACGCATACGTCGTCGCACACGGGATGCCGCCCGATGACGTCCAGAAGGCGCTGATCGACGAGACGGCCGAGCTCGGCGGGATCGCCATGATGCAGATCGCGCCCGAGCAGGGAGCGTTCATGACGCTCCTGACGCGCCTCGTCGGCGCCCGCCAGGCCGTCGAGGTGGGAACGTTCACCGGTTACTCGGCGCTCGCCATCGCCCGGGGCCTGCCCGACGAAGGCCACCTCCTGTGCTGCGACGTGAGCGAGGAATGGACTTCGGTCGCGGGCCGGTACTGGGACCTCGCCGGTGTCGCCGGCAAGATCGAGCTGCGGATCGGCCCGGCGCTCGACACACTCCGCTCGCTTCCACGCGACGAGGTCTACGACCTCGCGTTCATCGATGCCGACAAGCCCAACTATGCGAACTACTTCGAGGAGCTCGTGGCCCGGTTGCGCCGCAACGGAGTGATCCTCGTCGACAACACGTTATGGGGCGGTGCGGTCGCCGACTCGTCGACCACCGACGACAACACCAAAGCCATCCGGGCCTTCAACGACATGGTCGCCGCCGACGACCGGGTCGACTGCGTGATGTTGGCGATCAGCGACGGCCTGACGCTCCTGCGCAAGCGCTGAGCGGTCACTCCAGCTCGATCACGCCGGGCGTGTGCACGCGACCGCGGACACCGGTGCGCAGATGGGTGCAGGGGGTCAGGCGGGGCGCCCGGTTCGTGAGCACGATCTCGCCCGAGTCCTCGTCGGCATGCCAGCGTTCGGCGTCGTAGGCGAGCGTGCCGCCTCCGGGCTCGTCCTCCCACGCGCTCGTCGGCCCGAGCTTCACCCATCGCCGGGGTGACAGTCCCGCGGCGTCCAGCGCGGCTCGGGCAGTGTCGTCGGCGGTGGCGATCCGCCCGGCGACGGCCGCGAACACCTCGCGCACGTCGCGCTCCATCGTCGCGAGCCCGTCGAGCACCGCGGCATTGACACCCACCACTGCGACCGGCTCGAGCTGGCGGACGAGCGACGCGCACCGGAAGGCGTCGCCCGAGCTGGCATCGGCCGACGAGTAGAGGGCGCCCAGCTTCCCGGCGGCCCTCTCGAGCGGCACGGCGTGGATCGCCTCGGAGAGCATCGCTACCACCAGGACGAGATCGCCGGGTCCGACGCCGAGCGCGGCGAGTCGTGGTGCCTGAGCCTCGGCCTCGTCGTCGATGTCGTGCTGCGACACCCGCCACGGTGTCACCGCGCCGTCGATCACCAGCCGGCCCACGCCCCAGACCGCCGGCGGGTCCTCGAAGGCCCGCGCGAACGTCACTGCCTCGCCACCCGCGGGATCTTGTGCGGCGGCCCCTGGCGCAGGAGCACCTCGTTCTCGACCAGCTCGATGTCGGGCGACACGCCGACGGCGGCATGCACCGCGTCGGTCACCCGGGTGCGGAGGTCGACGAGTCCCTTTGCACCCGCCTCGGCGTAGCCGACGCGCAGCCGCAGCCGGTCGACCTCACGTCCGGTGCGGATCACCTGGAAGAGCCCGGCCCCGGTCTCGGGCACGCTCTCGACCGCGGCCCACAGATCACCCGGCAGCACCGACCGCCCGTTGACCACCACCTCGTCGCCCTTCCGGCCCAAGGGCCACACGCGCCCGTGCGTGCGACCGCACGCACACGGCTCGCGGGTGAGCCGCACCAGGTCGTCGGAGCGGTAGCGCACCAGCGGCGCGAGCTTGTCGATGAGCGTCGTTGCCACCAGCTCGCCCCGCTCGCCGACACTCGCGGGCTCGGCGCCGTCGGGGTCGAGGTGCTCGACGTAGCAGGTGTCCTCCCAGAAGTGGCAGCCGTCGTGCTCGCGGCACTCGGTCGCCGCGCCGACGTCACCCACCCCGGTCTGCACGAACAGTTCGAGGCCCCACTCGTCCTCGACGATGCGCCGGGCGCGGGGGCCGATGGGCTCGCCCGCGAAGATGACGCCCTGGTAGCTGGCGAATGCCTCGGCGAGGTCGTCGCCGGTCTCGGCGACGTACTGCTCGAGCGCCAGCACGAGCGGGCCCGAGAGGTTGTACCA
>JBOGFJ010000190.1:0-2037 GCA_050743385.1 Acidimicrobiia bacterium | reverse complement strand
GTTCTTCCGCGGGGATCCGGACGGGGCGCGCGACGACACCGACGAAGCCCTGCGAGGCGACCCCGACAACTGGGAGGCCCAGGCGTTCCGCGGCCGCGCCCGGATCGCGCTCGGAGACGTCGACGGGGTCGACGACCTCACCGAGGTCATCGACCACGGCGAGTGCCACAAGTACGCGTCCGAGCTGCACCTCGAACGGGCGCGCGTGCGCCTCGGGCTCGGCGACCCGGCCGGCGCCGTCGCCGACTGCTCGGCGGCGATCGGCCTCGACCATCACGAGCAGGCCGACTGGCCGTTCCTCGTCCGCACGCGGCCTCGGCGCGCGCACCGGGCGTACCTCCTGCGGGCCGAGGCGCACCTTGCGCTCGGCGACTGGGCGAGGGCACTCGCAGACTGCTTCCACGCGGTGAAGATGGCTCCCGACGCACCCGAGGCCTACGAGCTGCGCGCCGCTGTGTACCGCGGCGCCGGCGACCCGCGCGAGGCGTTCGAGGACCTGGCCCGCGCCGCATTCCTGCGCGCCGGCCTGGTCGGTGGCGCCGACAGCGACGCCGCGCGCTCGACGGCGGGACGTGCGTGAGATGACGCTGCCCGATCTTCCGTACCTCGGCGCCGGGCTGAGCTACCAGCATCGACGGCACGCCGACTACCTCGAGCACCGCGACAGCATCGACTTCCTCGAGTTGCCGACCGACGTCCTCGTGCGTCACCTCGACGCCTGGCGCGATGACGTGCTCGAGATCAGCCGGCGGTTCCCGACGGTTGCCCATGGCATCCACATGGGCCTGGGCGATGCCCGGGGCGTCCGCCGCGACTACCTCGACCGCGCCCGGCGGTGCTTCGAGCTCTTCGACCCGGTCTGGTGCAGCGACCACCTCGACATGAGCAACTTCGCCCCCGACGAGGAGATGCTCGCGCACGGGGTCGTGGTGCCCTTCACCCGTGACCAGGCGCAAGTGTTCACCCGGAACATCGCGACCGCGAGCGAGCTCCTCGGCCGGCCGCTCATCGTGGAGAACCTCTTCTACGACTTCGTCGTCCCGATGGCGTCGAGCCTGCCCGAACCGGGGTTCATCGCCGCTGCACTCGCGGGCACCGAGGCGGGCCTGCTGCTCGACGTGACCAACCTCCATATCAACGCCAGGAATCTCGGGTTCGACCCCTACCAGTGGCTCGAGGCCGCGCCGCTGGAGCGCGTGGTCGAGATCCACGTCGCCGGGAGCGAACGACGGCGCACGGGCGCGCTCGAGGGCCGCTGGTACGACTCGCACAGCCGGCCCGTGCCCGACGAGGACTGGGAGCTGGTCGAGTACGTCGCCCGGCATTCCGACGTCGACGTCAAGGCATTGGTCGTCGAGCGTGATCGCAACGACCCGCCGATGGCGGAGCTCCTCGACGAGCTCGCCGTCGGGCGGAGCCTGTTGGAGCGGTCACGACAACCCGTTCCCATGAGCTGAACCGCGAAGCAGGAAGGAGCGAGCAAATGTCCCTCGAGGGTGTGCAGTTCGTGATCGGCAAGGCGGTGGTCGACTCGGCGTTCCGCCAGCGCCTGAAGGAGGACCCGGAGTACATCGCCGGTCGGGTCAAGGCCCGCTACGAGTACGACCTCACCGACGAGGAGGTCGCCGGGCTCACGACCATGGACTGGGACGGGCTCCAAGAGGTCGGCCACGACCTCGACCAGCGTGTGTCCCGGATGCGGACGTCGAGCCTCATGGCGGGCGACGACCCGCAACCCACCTGCGCCTGCACCAACGAGAGCAACCCCGACAAGTAGCGCGATCGAGGGAAGGGCATGGCGCCGGCGGGTGACGCGCAACCACTGCTGATGCAGCTGGCGGAGCCGATGACCACGCGCGCCGACGACGTCGCGCCCGACATCGACCTCCTCGGGCTCGTGGAGCGGTTCGTCCCGGGTCTCGGGGCGCGCCGCGCCCAGCCGGTGCTGCTCCTGCTCGCCGACCCGCGCGTGCCCGACGCCGCACTGCTCGAACGGGAGCTGACGGGCCGAGGCGTGCCATACCTGCGCCTCGGGAC
>JBOGFJ010000189.1:0-22821 GCA_050743385.1 Acidimicrobiia bacterium | reverse complement strand
GCCGGGCACCGTGATCTCGGCGCCGTGCGCGACCACGACGTACGGCGCCGATCGGAGGCGGGGGGCGATGAGCCCGAGGGGCAGCAGCGGGTCGACGAAGACGACCGCGGCATCGACTTCACGCGCGAGCGCGTCGGCGCGTCGCGCGAGCGCCGGCGTCGGGAGCAGGATCCGCTGCCGCGCCCGCTCGACCCGGAGGGCTTGCGCGGCGTCGAAGGCTCGGTCGCCTTCGTACGACGTGGTGAGCACGGTCGTCTCGTCCGGCGGCAGCCGGCGCCACAGCTCGTAGAGGTACGACTGGATGCCGCCCGTCTTCGGGGGGAAGTCGTTGGTGACGAGCAGCGACGACACGCGCGGTCAGGCGGGCAGCGTCTCGGCCGGACGAGCGCGCGCGGCGACGCCGCGGCCGACGCCGCCGCGCAGCACGACCAGGCCCACGATCGCCAACCCCGCTGCCGCCGCGAACGCGCCCCGATAACCGGTGAGCTCGGCAACGCCGCCGAGCATCAGCGCACCCAATCCCTGCGAGAGGTCGAAGAAGCTGCTGAACGTACCGACGACCGATGCCCGCTCGGCGTCGGGAGCGGCATCGAGCGCGAGCACGAGGAGGGCGGGGTACAGCAGCGACATGCCCGCCGCGAACACGGCGGTGCCGACGAGCAGGCCGACCGGGCTCCGCCACGCCGCGATGACCGCCATCCCGGCCGCGGTCGCGACCAGCGCACCCGTCCCGGCGCGCCGCGGGCCGAGAACGTCGGGCAGGCGCGCCCCGATGATCCGGACGCACAACACCAGCCCGCCGTACAAGAGGAAGACCGCCTGGGCCCCGCCCATGCCGAGCTCGTCGGCGTAGAGGCGCGCGAAGGCGAGGAAGGCGGCGAGCCCGGCGAGGCCGAGGAAGAGCACGAACCCCGGCGGGAGCGCGGCCCGGTTCCACAGGGGACCCGCGGCGGGCGGACCCTCCGGTCGTTCCACGTCGGCCGTTGCCGTGCCGAGGACGGCAGCGCCCATGGCGATGCCCGCGGCGACCAGGAACACCATCACGAACCGATCGTCACCCAGAACGGCCTCGCCCAGCGCCGGGCCGGCGGCGAGCCCGCCGTAGATCGCCACCGACCAGTAGCTGAGGGCTTCGCCCCGCCGCGCCACCGGTGCGAGGTCGGTGACCATCGTCGCCGCGCCGACGAAGAAGGCGGCCTCTCCGACTCCGGCGAGGAGACGGATGCCCACGAGGAAGGGCAATGCCGCCACCGCCCCCGAGAGCGCGGTCGTGATCGCCACGATCAGCGCGCCCCCGATGATCAGCACCCGCCGTCCGATGCGGTCACCGAGGCGACCCACGTACGGGCGCAGGAGCACCGCCCCGACGAACAGGGAGCCGACCGCCACCCCCACCGCGGCCGCGCCACCACCGAGCCGGTCCTCCACATAGAGCGGCACCACCGGGAGGAGCATGCCGAGAGCGGTGAAATAGAGGAGACCGGACAGCACGACGAGCAGGAAGCGCGGCGTCAGAAGCGGGTCGGGCTTGCCCATCGGCCCATCGTAGGGTCAGGCATCCCGCCGACGAGATCCGACGACGGCTAGGACACCGCGTCCGCCGCGTGCGCGTGTGCGACCGCGTCGTCGAACGACGTGCGCTGCTCGATCATGCGGCGGTACTGCATCACTTGCCGCGGCCGGCTGAAGCCCAATGCGCCGACGAGGCGGCTGCCGCGACCGAAGAGAGCGACGAAGCGGCGCTCCTCCAGCGAACCGTGACCGATCTCGATGTCGTCGTCGGCTCCCACGTCGCCGACCGTCTGGATCTTCGTCCCGTACTGGTCGGACCACACGAACGGCACCGGCGCGAAGGGCTCGGCCGCCTCGCCCGCGAGCAGCGCGTGCGCGGCGTGCACGCCCTGCTCGGTGGCGTTGGTCCAGTGCTCGAGGCGCATCGGGGATCCGCCGAAGAGCGCGTTGGGCCAACGGGTGACGTCGCCGGCCGCGACCACGCCGGGCGCGGCCCGACACGTCTGGTCGCACACGACGCCGTCGTCGAGGATGAGTCCGGAGTCCTCCAGCCAGCGCGTCTCCGGGAAGACGCCCACCCCGACAACCACGACGTCGGCGTCGATGGCGGTGCCGTCGGCGAGGCGAACCCGCTCGACCCGGCCGTCGCCGTCGAAGCCCTCGACGACGGCATTGCACCGCAACCGGACGCCGTGGTCGCGGTGGAGGTCGCCGAGCACACCGCCCAGCACCGGCCCGAGCCCGCGCACGAGGGGGACGGGCAGCGCCTCGAGCACCGTGACGTCGAGGCCACGCTCACGGCAGGTGCTCGCAACCTCGCTCCCGATGAAGCCCGCTCCCACGACGACGACGCGCGGGCCCCCGTCGAGCTCGGCGCGGATCGCGAGGCTGTCGTCGAGCGTGCGCAGCGTGAAGATCCCTGCGAGCGGCGGCGTCCCGGGGAGCTGACGGGGAGTCGAGCCGGTCGCGAGCACCGCGCCATCGAAGTGCAGTCGCTCGCCGTCGTCGAGCTCGACCGCGCGATCGGCCAGCTCGAGGTGCACGGCCCGCCGGCCCAGACGCCAGTCGAGGGCGAGCTCGTCGTAGGGCTGCCGCCGGAGCCCGAGCTGATCGGGTTCCCACTTCCCCGCCAGCAGCTCTTTCGAGAGCGGCGGCCGGTCGTAAGGAAGATGGTGCTCCGCGCCCACCATCGTGATGCGCCCGTCGAAGCCCTGGTGACGGAGCGCCTCGGCGGCGCGCAAGCCCGCCAGTGACGCGCCGACGACCACGACCGAGCGCAGCGCGCCGTCGGGATGCATGCGCGCGGACGATACCGCCGGCAAGCAAGTAGCAAGAATCCTGACTCGGGCGTCATACTTGGCGACTCGCCCTGCCCGAGTCGGGAGACGATCCATGCCCCCGAGCGCTGCCAGCACGCCGGTCGACGGCTTGCCCGTCGACGTGAGCGGCCGGCCGCTGGGCTTGCGCGAGGTCGACCTCGATCGGTTCCTCGATCCGCGGACGGTGGTGGTGATCGGGGCCTCCGAAGCCTCTCGCAAGCCGAACACGGCGATGACGCGCAAGCTCAAGACGTGGGCCGATCGCCACGGTGCCACCTTCTACCCCGTCAACCCGAACCACGAGACCGTCGTCGGCGAGCGCTGCTACTCGTCCGTGTTCGACGTGCCCGGCGACATCGATCTCGCCGTCATCCTCACCGGTAAGGCCGTCGACGCGTTCGAGGAGGTCGTGCAGCGCAAGGCGGCCTTCGCGGTGATCTTCGCGGCCGGGTTCTCCGAGATCGGCGGCGAGGGTGACGCACTCGAGGCCCGCCTCGACGAGCTCGCGCGCGGCGCCGACACCCGCCTGCTGGGCCCCAACACCAACCTCAACGCGTTCGAAGACTTCCGCGCCGACCTCACGGGAGCATCGATCGCGCTCATCACGCAGAGCGGGCACCAGGGTCGTCCGGTCTTCCAGGGCCAGGAGCTCGGCATACGGATCAGCCACTGGGCCCCCACCGGCAACGAGGTCGATCTCGAGTTCGCCGACTTCGCCCGTTTCTTCGCCGACCAACCCGAGGTCGGCGTGATCGCGGCCTACGTCGAGGGCTTCAAGGACGGACGCTCGCTGATGCTCGCCGCCGACCACGCGGCGCGGATGCAAACGCCGATCGTGATGGTCAAGGTGGGCCGCACCGAGGCGGGGCGGTCGATGGCGAAGGCGCACACCGGTCACCTCACCGGGTCGGACGCGGTCACCTCGGCGGTGTTCCGCCAGTTCGGCATCACCCGGGCCGAAGGCCTCGACGATCTGCTCGACACCGCCGCCGCGTTCGCCCGCACGAGGCCGCCCGCCGGCGACGGGGTGTGCGTCTACGCGATCTCGGGCGGCACGGGCGCGCACATGGCCGACATGGTCGCCGCCGCCGGGTTGCGCCTGCCCGAGCTCGAGCCCGCCACGCAGGAGGCACTGCACGCGGGGCTCATCCCGTCGTATCTCCGCGTGTCGAACCCGGTCGACTGCGGCGGGCCGCCGGTCGCGGACCCGCGCGGCCGGCAGATTCTCGATGCGGTCCTCGCCGACCCGAACGTCGATGTGCTCGTGGTGCCGATCACGGGTGCTGTCGAGACGTTCAGCGAGCCGTTCACGCGCGATCTCGTCGACGTCGCGCGGACCACCGACAAGCCGATTTTCGTCGTGTGGGGCGCACCGCCCGGCACCGACGACACGTACTACCTCCGACTCCTCGCCGGCGGCCTCCCCGTGTTCCGCAGCTTCGCGAACTGCGTGAGGGCGCTGGCGGCCTACCTCGGCTACTGGTCGTTCGTGCGCGGCTACCGCTCCCCGTTCGACGAGGTCCCCGTCGAACCGCTCCCGTCCGCCGCCGAGGCGCGCCCGCTCCTCGCCCGCGCCGGGTCGGGTGGGACGCTCTCCGAGCACGCATCGAAGCAGCTCCTGGCGGCGTACGGGATCGCGACGAGCCGCGACGTGCTCTGCGGGAGCGCCGACGACGCCGTCCGCGCCGCCGACGAGATCGGCTTCCCGGTGGTCATGAAGGTGTCGTCGCCCTCCCTGACACACAAGAGCGAGCTCGGGCTCGTGAGGGTGGGGGTGCACTCGCCCGACGACGTGCGCGCCGCGTACGACGAGCTGACCCGAGCCGCCCTCGCGCACACCGCCGGCGAAGACGTCGACGGCGTGCTCGTCTGCGAGATGGTGACCGGGGGTGTCGAGACCGTCGTGGGCGTGTCGCACGACGACCTGTTCGGGCCGGTGGTCATGGTCGGACTAGGGGGCATGTTCGTGGAGGTGCTCGGCGACGTGACGTTCCGAGTCCCGCCGTTCGGGCGCGAGGATGCCGAGCGCATGCTGCGCGAGCTGCGAGGATTCCCGCTGCTCGCGGGCGCCCGTGGTGCACAACCGGCTGATGTGGAGGCGTTGGTGGACGTGATCATGCAGGTCCAGCGGTTGGCGCTCGATCTCGCGGGCGAGATCGGCGAGCTCGACGTGAACCCGCTCGTCGTGTTGCCGGAGGGCGCGGTCGCGCTCGATGCACTGGTGGTCACGACGTGACGGATCTCGAGGAAGAGCTGCAGCACCGGATCGAGGGTGGGGTGGCGTGGATCACGCTGAACCGACCCGACGCCGGCAACAGCATCACGCCCGCTGTCCGCAACCGGATGATCGACCTTCTCGACCAGGCGGGCGGGTCGCTCGACGTGCGCGCCGTCGTCATCGGCGCTGCCGGTGAGCGGCACTTCTGCACCGGCGCCGACCTGCGCGCCGACCGCCCCGCGGCGGAGCGGCCCGAGGGCGCGCCCGATCGGACCGCGGGCGAGCCCGCCCGCATGATGCGCACCGGGATGCATCGACTGATCAGCGGGATCCTCGACTGTGAGAAGCCGGTGCTGTGCGCGCTCAACGGCACCGCCGCCGGTGGGGGCGCGCAGATCGCGCTCGCGTCCGACCTCGTCGTCGCCGCCGACACCGCCCGCATCATCCAGGTGTTCGTGCGGCGCGGGCTCATCCCCGACGGCGGCGCCGCCTACCTCCTCCCCCGCCGCGTCGGCCTCCAAAAGGCGAAGGAGATGATCTTCTTCGGCGACGACCTGTCCGCCGAGGAGGCGGCCCGCCTCGGCCTGGTCAACAAGGTGGTGCCCGCAGCCGAGCTCGACGCGACCGTCAAGGAGTGGGCCGAACGTCTCGCCGCCGGTCCCACGAAGGCGATCGGGTTCGCCAAGCGGCTGCTCAACCGATCCCCCGACGTCGACCGCGCCACGCTGCTCGAGGAGGAAGCCCTCCTCGTCGAGATCACCACGACCACCAGCGACTCCACCGAGGGCGTCGCCGCCTTCGTCGAGCGTCGCCCGCCCGAGTTCAAGGGCTGGTGATCCGGCGAGCATGAGCGGGCCGCTCACCGACACGACCGCGATCGTCGGGATCGGCCAGACCGCCTTCGGGAAGGGCCTGGCCGACTCCGAGCTGTCGCTGGCGTGCCAGGCGATCTCGGTCGCGATCGACGACGCCGGGCTCGCGCCCGGCGACGTCGACGGGCTGGCGATGTTCTCGATGGAGGAGGGGCGGGAGGTCGACGTCGCCCGCAACGTCGGTCTCGGCGACATCACCTTCTTCTCCGAGGTCGGCTACGGCGGTGGCGCCGGCTGCGGCGTAGTCGGCCATGCCGCCATGGCCGTCGCGACCGGGCAGTGCCAGGTGGCGGTCGCGTGGCGGGCACGCAAGCGCGCCTCCAAGACCAGCCGGCCGTGGGCACAGGTGAACCGGCGCATCACCGGTCACTGGCAGTGGACCCGCCCGTGGGGCGTCGTCCGTCCCGTCGACGAGATCGCCATGCTCACGCGGCGGTACATGCACGAGTACGGCGCGACCCGCGACCACCTCGCCAACGTCGCCCTCGCCGCCCGCAAGCACGCCAACCGCAACCCGGCGGCCACGATGTACGAGAAGCCGCTCACACGCCAGGAGTACATGGAGGGCAGGTGGATCTCGGAGCCGCTCTGCCTCTACGACAACTGCCTCGAGACCGACGGCGCACTCGCGATCGTGATCACGTCGGCCGAGCGGGCGCGGGATCTTTCGAACCCGCCGGCGTACGTGCACTCGTTCGCGCAGGGGCTACCGCGAGAGCACCAGACAATGACGAACTACTTCTGCGACGACCCGTTGCGCGGCCCCGCGTGGGCGTGCGCGGACGCGTTGTGGCGCAACGCCGACTTCGGCCCGGGCGACGTCGAGGTCGCGCAGCTGTACGACGCGTTCAGTCCCTTGATCCCGCTCTCGCTCGAGGGCTACGGGTTCTGCGCCCGGGGAGAAGGCGGCCCCTTCACCGACGCCGGCAACATCGAGTGGCCCGACGGGCGCCTGCCGGTGAACACGTCGGGCGCGGGCATGAGCGAGGCCTACGTGCACGGGTTCAACCTGGTGCTCGAAGGCGTGCGCCAGATCCGGGGCACGTCGACGAGCCAAGTCGACGGCGCCGCCACCTGTCTGGTCACCAGTGGCGAGGGCGTGCCCACCAGCGCGCTCCTGCTCAGGAGATAGCACGATCGAGACGGGCTTCCTGCTCCCCGACATCGAGGACCCGGACGGCGCGCCGTTCTGGGAGGGCACCGCGCGCGGCGAGCTGCGCGTGCAGGTGTGCGACGGATGCGGCACCTGGCGCATGCCGCCGCGCCCCATGTGCCCGGCGTGCCGCTCGCTCGAGATCAGCTGGGTGGTCACGTCGGGCCGGGGCACGATCTGGTCGTTCATCGTTCCCCACCCGCCACTGCTGCCCGCCTACGCCGAGCTCGCGCCGTACAACGCGATCGTGGTCGCGCTCGACGACAACCCCACGATCCGGTTCGTGGGCAACCTCGTCGAGCACGCGGACGGCCCGATCAACGCGATCGATCCCGCGACGATCGAGATCGGCGAGCCGGTGCAGGTCGTGTTCCAGCAGGTCGAGGAGGTCACCCTCCCCCGCTGGGTGCGCGCTGGATAGATCGCGAACCGGCGAACGGGCCAGGTTCGGCGCGCGAAACGGCCCGGCTCGTTGGAGCCGGGCCGTTCGGTTCGCCGGGCGCCGGGAGGGGGGATCCCGTCACGCCCGCCGGGCTCGGCGACCTCAGGCCGCCTTGCGGGAAGGCGACGCCGGCGTGCGGCCGCTCCGCAGCGCGGCCAGCGTCTCCTCCCAGCGCAGCTGACGCGCGATCCAGGCGACGGCCTGGGCCGACGCCCGCTGCGCGTGAAGGTCCCGCTCGTTCGTGCGGGGCTTCCTCGTGTCGGTCATCGCGTCCACCTACAGTTCCGCTTGCGTTGAGTGACAACTCGTGTTCGATTACCCTGTAAGTATCTACTCTCAGCGTAATCACTGTCAACTTTCGTGACCAAGGTCACGCCGGCGGTGCTCGAGGGGGCGAAACCGTGACCGACGGAAGCGACGGCTGCTGGCGGATCGACGACCTGGCGCACCGGGCCGGAGTCACCGTCGACACGATCCGCTACTACCAGCGCGAGGGTCTGCTCCCGGCGGCCGAGCGGTCGGGGCGCACCAAGCTCTACGGCCACGAGCATCTGCGCCGCCTCGAACGGATCCGGGAGCTCCAGGGGCGCCGTTTCTCCCTCGCCGCCATCCGGGCCCTGCTCGACGCCGAGCGCCCGGGGCTCGTCGAAGGCATCTTCGGCGGCGAGTCGGCCAGCTATACGTTCGACGACCTCGTCGACAAGACCGACATCGACCGCACCCTCGCCGGGCGCCTCCGCGAGGTGGGGTTTCTGCGCAACCCCGCCGAGTTCGGGCGGGACGCGTACGACGGCGCCGATCTCGACGTCGTCGACGCGTTCGCCGAGCTCGCCGGGATCGGCTTGCGCGACGACGTCCTGGTCGAGATCGCCGGGATCTATGCGGCCGGTGTCGAGGCCATGCAGCGCCAGGTGCTCGAGGTCTTCGAGGGCAAGCGGGGGCCGTCGTGGGAGCCCGACGAGTTGGCCGCGTTCCAGACCAGCAGCGCCGAGCGCGCCGGCAGCCTGCTCCCCCTCGTGAGCCGCCTCGTCGCCTACGCCCACTCCCGAACGCTGCAGCGCCTGACCCTCGACGCGATCGAGCAGGGACGGGCGTCGGGCTAGGGCGGCGGAGGCGGTCGGCGCTGAGCAAGTGCCCTTCCCGAGCGAAGCGTCGAGCCGCCGGAGCCGCCCGCCGCTCGTGAGCAGCTAGTCCTCGAGGTGGAACAGCCGCACGGCGTTGCCGGCGACGATCTTGGCGCGCTCGTCGGCCGGGATGTGGCCCATCGTCTCCTCGATCACCTTGCGTGAGTGCGGCCAGTCGTTGCCGTGGTGCGGGTAGTCGGTCGACCACATGATGTTGTCGACGCCGACGCGCTCGCGCAGGTCGAGCCCCGCCCGGTCGGTGATGAACGTCGCGCTCAGGTTGGTGCGCCAGTACTCCGACGGCGGCCGCTCGATCGGCAAGCCGGCCCACGAGCGGTTGCGCCAGAACTTGTCGTCCATCATCTCGAGGAAGTGCGGGAGCCAGCCGATGCCCGACTCCACGAACACGACCTGGAGGTCGGGGAAGCGGTCGAACACGCCCGTGAAGACGAGCTGGGAGATGTGGCCGGGCACGAGCGAGAACACGCTGCCGAGCCCGCCGACGGCCTTCGCCTTCGCCGCCGCGCTCCCCCCGCCGTAGATGCGGTTCCCGCCGGCCTTCTTCGCCGCGGCGCGCTGCGCCTGCCGAGCACGCCGCGAGAGCAACAGGATATGGATCGTGACCGGCATGCCCTCGTCGACCGCCGCGGCCCAGAACGCGTCGTCCTCCTCCGAGATGTCGTCGCCACCTGCAGGCCAGTTGCCGATCACGACACCCTTGGCGCCGCGCGCCTTCGCCTTGCGCAGGCCGTCGATGGCGGCGTCGAGGCCGAGCGAGGGGATCTGCGCCATGCCCACCAGCCGCGTCGGGTCGGGCGCGCAGAACTCCTCGAAGAGGAAGTTGTTGTAGGCCTCGATGCCGGCCATCACGAAGTTGTCGTCGTCGTCGCCGAGGAAGTGACCGACGGTCCGCTGCGGCGGGAACAGGATCTCGGCGTCGACTCCGTCGGTGGCCATGTCGTTGGCGCGCTCGGCGCCGTTGTAGCAACCGGGGCGGGCCTCCTCGTAGGTCACGCCCATCCAGCGGAACTGGTCGAACGGCATACCCGGAGTCGCCGTCAGGCCGATCGGGTCGGGCTGGGCTGAGCCGGCGAACTCCCACGCGTCGCCACCCTCGGCGTCCTTCACCAACTGCGGCGCCTTCTCCTGGTACTTCTCGGGCAGCCAGTTCTTCCAGATGTCGGGCGGCTCCAGGATGTGCGCGTCGGCCGAGACGATCCGGTACTTCGACATGCCGTTCCTCCGCAGACAGACGCCCATCGACGGCGTTCGCGACCACAGTAGTCTGACACCGATGTCAGGTCGATCGCCGAGCCCGCTGTTGGCCGGCGTCCGGGTCGTCGACCTGGCCGGCGAGCCGGCCGCGATGGCAGGACGCATCCTCGGCGACCTCGGCGCCGGGGTCGTCCGGATCGAGCCGCCGGGCGGCGATCCGCTGCGCGCGGCCGAACCGCACCGGTTCCTCGCCTGGAGCGCGGGCAAAGCCAGCCTCGTGGTCGACGGGCCCGACGACGCCCGGCTGGCTTCTCTCCTGTCGGCCGCCGACGTCGTGATCGATACGCCGGGATTCCCCAGCGCGCTGACGCTCGACCCCGAGCGCGCGCCCGACGCCGTGTGGGTGAGCGTCACCCCGTTCGGGCGCGCCGGTCCCCGAGCGCAGTGGCGCGCGTCCGACCTCGGCGTCATGGCCGCGAGCGGGAACATGTACTGCACCGGCGATCCCGATCGTGCACCGGTCCGGTGCACCGAGCGCTCGGCCTACGCCCATACCGGCCCCGAGACCGCGTTCGCGGCCCTGACCGCGCTCGCGTCGGGTGTGCCTCACCGTGTCGACGTGTCGATGCAGGAGGTCGTGTTCGTCGCCAACATGTCGACGCCGGCGCGCTTCCCCACCGACGGCTTCCGCGGTCAGCGGCGCGGCGCCAACATCGGTCGCACACGCGAGATCTGGCCCTGCCTCGACGGGTTCGTGTCGTTCGGGCTCCGGGGCGGCAAGGCACGGCTTGCGAGCCTGGAGACGCTCACCCGCCTCGTGCTCGCCGACGGGATCGACGCCCCCGCCCTGGCCGAGCGCGACTGGAGCGAGTTCTCGCACACCACCGCCACCGACGAGGAGCTGGCGGCGATCGAGGTACCCGTCGCCGACTACTTCGCCCGCCACACCATGACGGAGCTCTACGAGATCGCGTGCGAGACCAACCTCATGCTCGCGCCCGCCAACTCACCCCGTGAGCTCTACGCAAGCGCACAGCTGGCCGCCCGTGAGTTCTTCGGGCCCGTCGGCGACATCGATCGCTTCCCCCGTGCGTTCGTGACCATCCGCTCCGCCGACGGCGAAGCCGCCCCCGTGGGTCCCCGGCGCGTTGGGTCTCAAACGCAGTCAATGACCGCGAAAACGACCCAACGCGGCGAGGGGAGGAAGGGTGTGCCCGCCTGGGAGGGGACGAAGATCCTCGAGTTCGGGGCGGGGGCGGCGGGGCCGATCGCGACCCGGTTCTTCGCCGAGCACGGGGCCACCGTGCTGCGGGTCGAGTCGCCGGGCCGGCCCGACTTCCTGCGCGTCTACGCGCTCGGGCCCGACAACCCGCACGGCCTCGAGGGCTCGATCATGTTCGACGGCCTCAACGCCGGGAAGCTCGGCGTCACCCTCAACCTCAAGCACCCGGACGCCGTCGCCCTGGCGCGCCGGCTCGTCGTCGAGTGGGCCGACGCCGTCTCCGAGAACTTCGCCCCCCGGGCCATGCGCAGCTTCGGCCTCGACTACGACAGCCTCGTCGAGCACAAACCCGATCTCGTGATGGTGAGCGCCTGCCTCAACGGCCAGAGCGGCCCGCACCGCGACTACCCCGGCTTCGGCGGTCAGGGCGCGGCGCTCTCCGGATTCAACTGGCTGACCGGTTGGCCCGACCGCGAACCGGTCGGCCCGCACGCCACGATCACCGACTCGTTGGCGCCCCGGTTCGTCGCGACCGCCCTCGCCGCCGGGCTCCTGTATCGGCGCCGAACCGGCCGCGGCGTGTACCTCGACGTGTCGCAGGTCGAGGCGGCGATCTACACGCTGACGCCGTGGCTCCTCGACTACGAGCGCGACGCAGTGATCGGCATGCGCATGGGCAACCGTGACCGTTCGGGGCGAGCGGTCCCGCACGGCGCGTTCCCGTGCGCGGGTGATGACCGCTGGATCGCGATCGCCTGCTGGACCGACGCGGAGTGGCGCGAGCTCGCCGGCCTGATCGACCACGCCGGCGAGTGGCGCACGCTCGCGGAGCGTCACGACCACGAAGACGAGATCGAGAAGCTGGTCGCCGCCTGGACCGGGCAATGGGACGCGCGCGAGCTGAGCGAGCTGCTCCAGAATCGGGGCATCGAAGCCGTGCCCGTCCAGGATTTCGGCGACCTCCACGACGACCCGCAGGTGGCGGCACGCGAACATTTCGTCCCGCTCACCCATCCGTTCCTGGGCGACGGCCTCTACGAGCGCAACGGATTCCGTCTGAGCGACGCGCCCAGCGGCTACGCGCGCCCGGGCCCGACCCTCGGGCAGGACAACGACTACATCCTCGGCGAGGTGCTGGGTCTGTCCGCCGCCGAGCGCGAGCGCCTGGCGGCCGAAGGCGTGTTTGACTGAACGGGTGCCGGCGAGGCGAGGCAGGTCGGACGACGAGGTCGCGGACGACGCCGAGCCGTTGGCCGTCCTCGACCTCGACGACCCCGAGCTGGGCATCCGCCCCGAAGACCGCTTCGCCGCCATCCCGCCCGGGCCCCGCCTCGTCCCTCGACGCGTCCACGACGAATCAACCCGCGCGCCCGTGCTCCTGCTCGCCGCGCTGCTGGCTCTCTTCGTCGTCGGCAGCTGGCTCGGTGGCATCGGCTCCGACGAGGCCTCGCGAACCGCGGCCGGCCCTCTGCCCGTGCTCGACCAGATCACCGGGGCGACGCTCCTGCTCGTCGCCGACGAGCGGGCAACCGTCATCGAGGTCGGGCGGGACGCCGGAATCCCGGTCGACGACCGCGCCGCCCGTGCCCTCGTGCGCACCCGATCGACCCGATCGCGCGTCGTGCCCTCGGTCACCGCCGGCCGGGCCTGGATCGTGTCCGGAACGACCGGGGGCGTCTCGACCGCGCGGGAGATCGACATCACCGACGGGTCGACGACCGCCGAGGTGCAACTCGAGGGGACGGTCGCCGGCGCTACCGACGCCGGCCTCGTGGTGGAGCGGCCGTCTGATCTGCTCGAGGTGGTCGGACCCGACGGCGTCACCGTGTTGACACTGGCGCCATCCGGCCGCGTTCTGGGTGCCGCCGCCGATTCCGTCGCGATCCGCCCCGGTGAATGCGGGGGCGGTGAGTGCACCGTCACCGTGACCGATGTCGCGACCGGAACGCAACGCGAGCTCCCGGCCGAGCTGGCCGCGCAGGGAACCGAGTTCGGCTCCCTCTCCCCCGATGGTCGTCTCCTCGCGATCGCACGCTCGGACGGCGTCGACACGCGGGGGATCCTCGTCGACGTCGAGCTCGGCACCGTCACTACGTTCCGCGCCCGTGGTGTGCGCCGCGACGCGTTGGGACCGGCCGCGCTGGCCTGGTCGCCCGACGGCGCCTGGCTCTTCCTCGCGTCCGCACCCGGCGGTCTCGACGCCGTCGCCACCGGCGACGGTACGAGCTACCGGGTCGACGCCGAGTTGCCGCCGCTCCGCGCGATCCTCAACCGCTGAGGTACCCGCGGCCGATCAGGCGGGCATCGACGAACCGCCGTCGACGCAGAGCACCTGCCCCGTGACGAGCTCGGCGTCGTCGCTGGCGAAGAACACCGCTGCCCCGGTGAGGTGCTCGGGCTCGAGGGTGCGCTTCATCGCGCTCATCATCGGGATCATCGAGATGTACTCCTCGGGCACGATCTTGCGCGTGGCCTCGGTCATCGTCACGCCAGGCGCGATGCAGTTGACGGTCACGTTGTACTGGCCGAGCTGTCCGGCCAAGAACTTCGTCAGACCGACGACGCCCCACTTCGTCTGGCTGTACGTGAACGCGCCGACCTCGTGGAACTCGCCCGGCGGCGCCATCGTGTACATGTAGGCGGCTCCCGACGACTGGTTGATCACCCGACCCCAGCGCTGTTCGACCATGTACGGCACCGCCGCGCGCGTCATGAGCCACGCACCGTGCAGGTTCACCGAGAACACCCGTTGGAGGTATTCGTAGTCGTTGCGCTCGTTCTCGATGTCGTAGTAGAGGGCGGCGTTGTTGACGAGGATGTCGAGACCGCCGAGCTCGTCGCGAGCGCGAGCGGCACAGTCCTTCGCGGACTGCTCGTCGGAGATGTCGGTGGGGACGTAGATCGCCTCGCCGGCGCCGGCGAGCGCCTTCATCGCCTTCTCGGCCCGCTCTTCGTTGATCTCCGCCACCGCGACCTTGGCGCCCTCGGCCAGGAACCGCTCCGCATAGGCGAGCCCGATCCCCTGGCCCGCTCCGGTGACGATCGCGACCTTGCCCTCCAGCCGGCCTCCGCTCATGAGCGGTGGATGAGATTGAAGCGCTCGGTCACGACCGGTTCGTCGGTCTTCTCGTCGCGCCAGACAGTCTCGGTGACGACGAACGTCATCGTCTTGCCCTTGCTCTCCTTCTCGTAGAGATCGGTGATCGTGCCCTCGCCCACGAGCACGTCGCCGACCATGAGCGGACGGTGGTACTCGAACTCCTGCTCGCCGTGGAGCACGATCCCGCCCCGGCCGAACAGATCGCTCATCACCTCGTGCATCGGGTTCTTGCCGCCGGTGGGGTCGGGGGGCTGGTCGTCGGGGAACGTGCCCCAGTGCCGCATCGCGAACGAGAACGTCGGCGGCGCCGGGATGGCCTCGAACCCGGCCGCGCGTGCCGCTCCCGGTGAGGCGTAGACCGGGCTCTCGTCGAGTACGGCCTGCGCGAAGTTGCTCACGGGGCCCCGCTCGACGGTGACCTTCGAGGCCCCCGTCGACTTGCCGATGACGCTCGTGTCGGCGGGCATGTGCGCGCTTCCTCCTCGTTCTCACACTCGTCGGCTCGGTTGACGGTCGTGTCCGGCACCGCGGTACCGTGACATCCACGTCAGTTTTCATGTAGGGGGAAGGACGCGCAAATGGGGATCTGCGACGGGAAGGTCGCCATCGTCACGGGGGCCGGCAACGGCGTCGGCCGGGGCGAGGCCATCGAGCTCGCCGACCAGGGCGCCAAGGTCGTCGTCAACGACCTCGGGGGCGACGTCGCCGGTCAGGGTGCCGACAAGCGCGCGGCCGACGAGGTCGTCGACGTCATCAAGTCGCGTGGCGGCGAGGCCGTCGCCAACTACGACGACGTGGCCGATCACGCCGGCGCCAAGAACATCATCGACACTGCGCTCGACGCGTTCGGCCGCCTCGACGTGCTGGTCAACAACGCCGGCATTCTGCGCGACAAGATGCTGTTCACGATGGCGGAGGCCGACTTCGACGCCGTCATCCGCGTCCACCTCAAGGGCACGTGGAACACGATGCACCACGCCTCCGCGCACTGGCGCGAGCGGTCGAAAGCCGGCGATCAGCCCAGCGCCGCCATCGTCAACACGGTGTCGAGCGCGGGGCTCCAGGGCCAGGCGAGCCAGTCGAACTACGGCGCCGCCAAGGCCGGGATCGCCGCCATGACCATCATCGCCAGCCTCGAGCTCGCGCGGTACGGGGTGCGCGCCAACGCCATCGGCCCCGGTGGCTTCACGCGCATGGTGGGCCAGGCCCGCGCCGACATCACCGTCAAGCACCCGGAGGAGTACGCCGAGTTCGACGCGATGAACCCGGGAAACTCGGCGCCCGCGGTGGCGTGGCTGGCGTCGGACGAGTCGAAGCCCACCACCGGCCAGGTACTCCGTATGGTCGGGAACTCCTTGTGCGTCTACCAGCCATGGGAGATGGGCGAGCAGTTCTTCGCCACCGACGCGGAGGCCAATCCCGCCCGATGGGACGCGGCCGAGATCGGGCCGATCCTCAACAAGTACGTCTTCCGGTCGGTCAACCCGGGCATCGCGGCCCAGCAGAAGCGATAGGCGCGGCCGAGCGCCCAGAGACACGAGCGGTAGCGTCACCGGGGTGAACACCGACTTCGAGACCCTCGCCTACGAGGAGCGCGACGGCGTCGCCTGGGTGACGCTGAACCGGCCCGACCGGCTGAACGCGTTCAACTCGCTGATGCAACGCGAGCTGCGCAACCTCTGGCGGGGCCTGCGCCGTCACGACGACGTGCGCTGCGTCGTGCTCACGGGCGCCGGCGAGAAGGCCTTCTGCACCGGCATCGACCGCCTGGAGCAGATGGGCGGCGACGTCGATGCCACCACCGACGCCGACGTGGTCGGTTCGGGTTCGACGCCGTTCATGTTCGACGACCCCGGCGACAACATCGGGCCCAAGAGCTGCGACCTGTGGAAGCCGGTGATCGCGGCCGTCAACGGCATGGCCTGCGGCGGCGCGTTCTACATGCTCGGCGAGGTCGAGTTCATCGTCGCCGCCGACCACGCCACGTTCTTCGACCCGCACGTCACCTACGGCATGACGGCGGCGTTCGAACCCATGCACATGTCGGGGGTCATGCCATTCGGCGAGATCATGCGGCTCTCGCTCCTGGGGAACCACGAGCGCCTGTCGGCCGCGCGTGCCCACGAGATCGGGTTGGTCTCCGAAGTGGTGCCCAACGAGCAATTGCACGACGCGGCCGCATGGGCCGCGAACGCGATCGCATCGCAGCCTCCGCTCGCCATCCAAGGGACGGTGAGGGCGATCTGGGCGGCGCGAGAGCTCGGCCAACGACAGGCGCTGCGCCTCGCCTACATGTACATCGGGTTGGGAACCGACGACGAGTCGATTGCCGAGGGCCAGGCCCGCTTCGAGTCGGGCGAGCGCATCGACTGGAAGCTCCGCTGACGAGCTGACGCTCGATGCATCCAGCATCGTGGGTAGCGTCGCGAGCGTGACCGAGCTCGGTCCCGACCTCGACGCTGCCCGTCGCGAGGTGGCGGAGCGCGGGCTGGTGCCCGATGCGGTGATCCAGCTGAACGAGCTGGTCAGGACGCTCCCCATCGACGCCCTCGCACCCGTGAAGCAGCACCTCAAGCGCTTCTTCTCCGACAGCCCGTGGACCGAGGTCGACGACGACGCGCTCGCCGACCTCGTCGGCGAGGGCGAGGGCGCGGGCGAAGCCGCGCTCGCGTCCGGGCTGACGTTGACGTGGCGATGGATCGACGGCCGGTTCCGGCTGCGGGTCGAGCGGACGGAGCCCGGCGCCGACGATCCGTGGACCGCCGATCTCGAGGACGTGCCGGAGGCGACCGACCTCGAGGCCAGCTTCGACGGACCGGTCGTGCCCGAAGCCACGCCGAGCCCGCGCACCATCCGCTTCGCGACCTCGGCCCTCCACCGCGGGCCGAGCCGGTCGTACGAGTCGGCCGAAGATGCTGCGGCGGATCCAAGGGTCGCTCGCCTCTTCGGCGACTTCGGCGGCGTCACCAGCGTGCTCGTCGGGCCCGACTTCGTCGCGGTGTCGCTCGACCGACCCGGACGCTGGGAGTCGATGCTCGCACGGATGCTCGCCACGGTCACCGACGAGTTCGCGGGCGAACCGGCACGCACCGAGGGCGAGGGCGCACCCGACGATGCGTCCTCGGCGCCGGTCACGCGCTCGCTCAGTGTCGGCACGCCGCACGACGACGCGGATCGTCCTCGGCACCTCGAACGCGCCTGGACCGAGCTGGGTGGCCTCGATCCGCGACGGCCGCACGACCTCGACCGGCTCCTGACGGCGAGCGAGGACGACGAGCCCGCCCGCCGTCAGGTGGCGGCGACGCTGCTCGCCGACGCCCCGCGCGACCTCGCCACCCGCGTCTGGTCACGTCTCCTCACCGATCGCAGCCGGGTGGTGCGGCGCAGCGTCGTCGACGCCATGGTCGGCACCGACTGGGCGGAGGTGCGCGCGCTCCTGGAGGACGCCCTCGGCGACTCCGACCCGTGGGTTCGGTGGAAAGCGCTCAAGGGCATCGTGCGGCTCGGCGCGGCATCCAGCCGGCCCGCCGTCGAAGCGCGCCGCGACGATCCCGACTTCCGCGTGCGGCTCGAGGCCGCCGCCGCGCTCCGGCAGCCTCAGTGAAGTGAGCTCGTCGCGCCGTACGCGTCGTACTCGCGACCGTCTTGCTCCGCGAGCGTTCGGGCCGACCGCTCCTGGAACGGGCTGATCCCGCCCGGCTCCCAGGGCCCGACGGCCCCGGCGGCCACCGCAGCGGCAGACTTCGGGGGGAGGCCGAAACGGTCGCGGGCGTCGTCGAGCAGGAGCGGCGCGAGCTCGAACCAGTCGAGACGGAGGAAGTCGATGCTGTCGCTCCCCGTCACCCGGTCGCTGCACTGCGCTCCTCTGCGCATGGCGTCGGCGATTCGCACGGCAACCCCGCGCCCGGTCGAGACATGACCGGGGTCCGCTTGGAACAGGCCCGCGCCCCTGCGCAGGTACCCGGTCTCGAACAGCGAGACCACCATCGCGAGCAGCGAGAAGCCGCGCATCTCGTCGTTCGCGCGCGCGATGAATGCGAACACCTCCAGCTCCGACTCGACGGTGGTGCCGTAGTCGGCCAAGACGTGCACCCAGTCGTGCTGCGCCAGCAGTGGCGGAGCGGACCCCGGCAGACCGGGAAACACGAACCCGCGCGCCTGGTACATCTCCCACACTCGCCGCCCGAGCGACGCGGGCGGTAGGTGTTCGAGCGCGGCCCACCGCGCTGCGAGCTCAGGATCGTGGACCGCGACGTCCCACGCCGAGCCGAGCTCGACTGACGTGTGCAGGGCGGCGGCGTCCCGCGCTGACCACGTCGCGGTGTATCCGTTGCGCTCGAAGTCGAACGCCGCGAGGCCGAGGGCGCCGCGCGCGAACCGCTGCGCCACCTCGATCATCGCGTCGTCGACGCCGAGCTCGCGGGCGAAGTCGGCGATGCGGGCGACGACCCCCGGGGGAAGTGGGCGCAACACCAGCGCGCACAGGAGCATCACCTGCACGCCCCGGGACCGGAACTGGAGATCCCGCCGTGCGAGCGACCGGGCGAACTCGGCGGCCGTCATCGGGACGTAGGCGCCCACGTCGACAGGGTGGCCGGTCATCGCCGGGAACAGCGCCTCGATCAGGACCCGCTGGACCTCGGTCAGGCCACCCGCGGGCGCGACCGCCGATGCCACGCCGCGCGCCGTCGTCGCGACCTCGTCGGCATCGGGCGGGCGGAGCAGGACCGTGTCGGGGCCGGGGAGCGGGACGGGCACCGCCCGCATTGTAATGATGTAATTCCTGCCCCGGTCGCCGTCAGGTCGGACGCAGGACCAGCTTCGTCTCCTCGCCCGCCTGGTCGACGTCGATGACGATGTCAGCCAGCGCATCGGCCAGGTCGGGCGCCACGAACACCCGCGCCGCCTCAGCCTCGGTCACCTGGTCGCCCTCGAAGGGCTCGTCGGCGAAACCGAGGCGAATGGCCTGCTGCCCGTCGTCGGTGTTGTCGGAGTACACGCGGAGGCCGTATTCGTCGGGGATACCCCGCTGCTCGCGCATCGCCCGTACGACGCCCGTCGCCTCCGGAGTGATCTGCAGCATGGGACCTCCCGTATCGCGTGTGGTCCGGCCGAGTCTGCCCAAAAGGCCCTTCTCGAAAACACGGCGCAATCCGGCCGCAAATCACGCCGACGGCGGCGCTTCCCGGACAACTTGCCACCCGAACTGCTGCCGGAGCACAAAATCGGGTCGCCAGTTCGGCGTACCTGGGTCGCGCGCGTCAGCCCCGGCGGGTCGGACCGGCGGGCGCACCAAAGAACCCGCGGTGGATGATGCGGGTCAGCGTGTCGAGCACGTCGTCGTCGTCGAGGGTGATACGGCGTGACGCCAGCGCGTAGTTGAAACGCTCGAGCATCGCCATGAGCGCGCCGACCGCGGCGGGCTCGTTGTCGGCGATGTCGACGCCGGCCTCACGCATGCGCTCACCGAGATGGGCACCGATCGCGGTGAAGGCCTTCACGCCGAGCCGGTCGACCTCTCGGTCGGCGACTTGATCCTCCATCCATGCTCGGATCACCGGCCCGTAGCGCCGGTACGTCGTGACGAACTGTGCGAGGAATGCCCGGAGCTCCTCGTAGCCGTCCTCGTCGGGGCCGATCGGGCCGATCCCGTCGGCGAGCTTCATCATCTCCTCGGCGCAGTCGACGGCGAGTGCGCGGAGGAGGTCTTCCTTGTTGGCGAAATAGAGGTAGAAGGTTCCGTGCGAGGTGCGAGCAGCGCGCACGATGTCGTCGACGCGAGCGGCGTGATAGCCCCGCTCGGCGAACACGCGCATGCCGGCGTCGAACAGCTTGCCCATCGTGCGGCGGCCCTGCGCGCGCAGCTCACGCTGCTGGGCGGGCGTGCCCGCGGGCGACGACTTGTACGCTCTCGCCACGATGCTCCCGGAGGTTGCGCACGAAGCGGCACGGCGGTTCCGTGATGCTACCGCCTACATGACCGTAGGTGGCCGGCCGATCAGCTACCGCGACCTCGACCGTGCCTCCGACGAGCTCGCCATCGGTCTCGCTCGTCGAGCGCTCGGGCCGAGCTCGGTGCTCGCGCTCATGCTCCCGCCGGGCCCCGAGTACCTGCTCGCATACCTGGCGGCGGCGAAGCTCGGCGCCATCACCGCGGGCGTGAACGACCGGCTCGCGCCGGCCGAGCGCGCCGCCGTGCTCGCGCTCGCACAGCCCGCGCTCGTCGTGACCGCACCCGGGCTCGTCACTGCCACCCCTACGGGCGTGGAGGTGATCGAAGCCCCGGCAGCCGAGACGCTCGATGACGCGCTCGGCCCGCTCCGGGTGCGCGACGGCGACGCGCCCGCACCGCTCCCCGTCGACCCCGATCGTCCGGTGGCGATCGTGTTCACGTCGGGTACGACCGGCGTGCCCAAGGGCGCGCTGTACTGCAATCGACAGCTCGGGTTCATCACCGCCACCGACGTGGGCGATGCCTGGGGCAGTGGCGGCCGCGGCTTCAGCGGGACACCCTTCGCGCATCTCGGGTTCATGACGAAGCTCGCCGGGAACCTCCGGCGCGGCGGCACGACCTTTCTGATGGACCGCTGGCGCGCGGGTGACGCCCTTCGCCTGCTGGCGGAGCAGCGCATGACGACGGTCGCGGGCGTACCCACCCAGCTCGCACTCATGCTGCGCCAGCCCGACTTCGACCGCTACGACCTCGACAGCGTCCGCTTCATCGTGGTCGGCGGCGGGCCGGTGACGCCCGGGCTGGCCGAGGAAGCGCGCGCCCGCTTCGGCGCCGCCCTCGCCACCCGCTACTCGTGCACGGAGGCGGGCATCGGCCTCGGTACCGCCTTCGACGATCCCGAAGAAGACGCGGTCGTGAGCGTGGGGCGACCGCATCCCTCGGTCGACCTCGCGGTGCTCGACGCCGACGACCGGCCCGTGGCGGACGGTGAGGTCGGGGCCGTGTGCCTGCGGTCCCCCGCGGTGATGAGCGCGTATTGGAACGACCCCGAGGCGACGGCGGCGGCGTTCACCGCCGACGGCTACGTTCGGACCGGCGACCTCGGCTGGGTCGACGACCGCGGCCGCCTGCGTCTCGTAGGCCGGAGCAAGGAGATGTACGTGCGCGGCGGGTACAACGTGTACCCGGTGGAGGTCGAGAGCGTGTTGTCGACCCACCCGGCGGTGGCGGCCGTGGCCGTCGTCCCCCGCCCCGATCCCGTCATGGGCGAAGTGGCCGTGGCGGTCGTGGTGGCACGCAAGGGCGCACCCGCGCCGGCACTCGAGGAGCTGCGCGCCTACGCCGAGCCCCGGGTCGCGTCGTACAAGCTCCCCGAGGCGGTGAAGATCGTCGACGCGCTCCCCCTCACCGCGATGGAGAAGGTCGACCGCGACGCGCTCGCCCGGTTGGTTCGTGACGGCCCGCAGCGAGCGAGGCCATAGGGATGGAACTGGAGTTCTCGGAAGAGCAGGAGCACCTCCGCGAGGGCGTGCGCTCGGTGCTCGCCCGCGAGTGCCCGATGAGCGTGGTGCGCGAGGTGGTCGCGAAGGGCGTCGCGCCCGACGACCTGTGGGCACGCATGGTCGAGCTGGGTTGGCCCGCGCTCACGGTCCCGGAGCGCGCGGGCGGGCTCGGCCTCGGCATGGTGGAGCTCGCGGTGGTCGTCGAGGAGCTCGGCCGGGTGATGGCGCCGGGCCCGTACCTCCCGACCGTCACCCAGTTCGCCCCCGCCGTCCGCGAAGCGGGCTCGAGCGAGCAGTCCGCCCGTTTCCTCGCGGGCGTGGCGACCGGCGAGGCCACGGGCGCGCTCGCGCTCACCGAGACGGGCGGCAGCTACGACCCGGCGCGTGTCACCGCAACCGCCACACCCGACGGGAACGGCGCGGTCCTCGCGGGAGTGAAGGACGCAGTGGTGGGAGCTGCGGGCGCCGACGAGATCGTCGTGGTCGCCCGCCTGCCGGGCACCGAAGGGGACGACGGCGTGGGCGGGTACGTCGTCGCGCACGACGAGGTCACCGTCGAGCCGATCGCCTCGCTCGACCCGAGCCGCGGGCTCGCCCGCCTCACCCTCGACGGTGCGCGTGTCGAGCCCGACCGGATTCTCGGCGAGCCGGGCGCGGGCACCGCGGTCGCGCTGCGCCGGGCGGTCGACGAGGCGACGACGTCTCTCGCGCTCGAGATGGTGGGGACGTGCCAGACGATTTTCGACGTGACGCTCGAGTACGCCAAGCACCGGGAGCAGTTCGGCGTGCCGATCGGATCGTTCCAGGCGATCCAGCACATCCTCGCCGACATGTATGTCCGCACCGCGCTCGCCCGCAGCGCCACCTACGCCGCGGCCGCGGTACTCGACGACCCAGGGATCAGCGACCCGATCCGCGCGAGCTCCACGGCCAAGCTGCTCGCCGGCGAAGCCGCGCTCGAGAACGCGCGTGCGGCGATCCAGGTACACGGCGGCACGGGCTTCACCTGGGAGATGCTGCCCAACTACCTGCTCAAGCGCGCGTGGGTGCTCGAACAGCTGTTCGGTGATTCCGACGCGCACGCATGGTCGATCAGCGTGTGCATCGAGGAGGCGCTCGCATGACGACGGGGGCTGCCGACGGCGTCGCGATCGAGGTGCGCGACGGCGTGCTGCACATCGCGCTGGAT
>JBOGFJ010000188.1:0-41613 GCA_050743385.1 Acidimicrobiia bacterium | reverse complement strand
CCCGCCGTTCTTCGTGATCCACGGCGCGAACGACAACCTGGTCCCGGCCGCGCAGGCACAGCAGTTCGTCGCAGCACTCCGGGGGATCTCGCACGAGCCGGTGCTCTACGCGGAGGTGCCCGGCGCGTCCCATGCGTTCGAGATCTTCAACTCGGTGCGCACCGCCAACGCTGTCTTCGGTGTCGAGCGCTTCCTCGCCTGGTTGTACAGCGCCTACCAGGCCCGACACCCCGAAGCGCCCGTCGACACGGTGCAGGAGGCGACTGGTTAAGGCGGTCGCCCGCGGCCTAATCCTCCACGCCCGGCGGGCGTCGCTGGCGCTTGACGTCGCCGCGTCGACGCTTCTGCTCGACCCGGGTGCGGCGTGCCCCCGCCGAGGGCCGCGTCGGACGCCGTGGCGGGGCCGGGCGCCGCAAGGCTTCCGCGAGCCGGGTTCGCAGCCGGCCGAGCGCGATCTCGCGGTTGCGCGCTTGTGATCGCGTCTCGGACGCCACCACCCGCACCGTCGGGCCGAGACGCTCGAGGAGCCGGGCTCGCTCCTCCGGCCCGAGCGAACGCGACGCGGCCACGTCGAATCGGAGCTCGACCCGCGTATTGGCCGTGTTCACGTGCTGCCCACCCGGTCCGCTCGCGCCCGAGAAGCGCCATTGGAGCTCGGAGAACGGAATATGACAGCTCCGCGTCACCCGTAATCCGCTACTCGTCACGCCGCCACACGGCTCCTTCGCTCTGCACCGGATACCCGGCGCAGCACCTTCGGGGACGCTCATCCGCACGTGGACGGTAGCGCCGGGGCGCGGTTGACAACCCGACGATTGCTCGTATTGTTGCGGCGACAACCCGACGGAGCGGTCAAGTGGCCGCGCCCGTCGGAGCATTGTGGGCAAGAAGGAGGGGCAACACGCCCCGACTGACACGGGGGGGACACCGTGCTCGACTCGCACCGGCAGACGCCGCGTCGGCGTTGGATTCGCATGTTGGCCGTGGCCGCGGCCACCGGCCTGTTCGCGGCGGCATGCGGCGGCAGCGGCGGCGGCGGGGACGGTGGCGGCGGGGGCGGAGGCGACACCGGTGCCCAGTTCGACGAGCCGCCCGACGAGGGCACGCCCCAGCGCGGCGGCAAGGTCACCTACGGCCTCGAGGCCGAGACCGGCGGCGGATGGTGCCTGCCCGGGTCGCAGCTCGCCGCCGGCGGGATCCAGGTCGCGAGCGCGATCTACGACACCCTCGTCGCGCCCGCCAGCGACGGCCAGGGCGGCGTCGAGTACGTGCCCTACCTCGCCGAGTCGGTCGAGCCCAACGACACCTTCACCGAGTGGACGATCACGCTCCGCGAAGGCATCACGTTCCACAACGGCGAGCCGCTGAACGCCGACGCGGTGAAGGGCACCCTCGACGCGTTCCGGGGCGAGAACCCCAACATCAGCGCGCCCCTGTTCACGTTCGTGCTCGAGCAGATCACCGCGGTCGACGTCGTCGACGACCTCACCGTCCGGGTGACCACGGAGCTGCCGTGGGTCGCGTTCGACGCCTACCTCTGGAGCACCGGCCGGCTCGGGATCGTCGCACCGGCCCAGCTCGCCGACCCCGACACGTGTGACCGCAACCTGATCGGCACCGGTCCCTTCCAGATCGTCAACTGTGACCAGGAAGACTGCGGTTGGTTCATCAACGACCGGTTCACGGCCGAGCGGAACGACGACTACTGGCGTGAAGACGCCGACGGCGAGCAGCTCCCCTACCTCGACGCGATCGAGTTCCGCCCGATCCCGCAGGTCGCCCAGCGGGTCAACGGGCTGAAGGGCGGCGAGCTCGATCTCATCCACACCACCGACGGAGCGGCGATCCAGAACCTGCGCACCGACGCCGACGCGGGCACGGTCAACCTGCTGGAGTCGGACTTCGCCCCCGAGGTCAGCTACACGATGCTCAACACCTCGAAGGCGCCCTTCGACAACCAGAACGCCCGTCTCGCTGTTGCCCACGCGGTCAACGTGGAGGAGTTCCTCGACATCACCCAGGCCGGTCTACCGGCGCGGGCGGTGCAGCCGTTCGGCGACGACAACATCGCCTACAACGATCCCGCCGACGTCGAGTTCCCCGAGTTCGACCCCGAGCAGTCCCAGCAGTTCCTCGACGCCTACCTGCAAGAGACCGGTCAGGCCGAGCTCAGCTTCGAGATCCTGACCACCAACGACCCGGTCAACCTCGAGCTCGCGCAGCTCGCCCAGTCACAGGCCGAGGCGGCGGGCATGAGCGTCACCATCGACCAGGTGGAGCAGACCGCGATCATCAACACCGCCCTCGGCGGCGACTTCCAGGCGGTGCTGTGGCGCAACCACCCCGGCGGTGATCCCGACACCCAGCGGGTGTGGTGGTTCAGCACCACCGAGACGGGAGCCGACAACTTCGTCAACTTCAGCCGCATCAAGAACGAGGAAATCGACCGGATCTTCACCGAGGGCCGGTCGGAGACCGACCCCGACCGACGGGCGGAGATCTACCAGGAGCTCCCGAAGGTCTTCGCCGAGCAGGCCTACAACCTCTGGGGCTGGTACACGCTGTGGGCGTTCGCCGCGGCCGACGACGTGCACGGGATCTTCCCGCCGCCGTTGCCCGGCGGCGAGGACAACGTGATCATCGCCAGCGTGCAACCAGTGGTCGGACTCTGGCGGGGGTAGCAGGCGCGTAGTCGACCGGAGGCGAAGACGAGCGAACGGACGGCCACCTGATCATGGACCGGGAGACGCGGCAACGAATCCTGGTCTGGGGGCTGTCCGCGCTCGCCGTCGTCATCGTCTTCTGCCTGTTCGCCTTCGTCTCGACCGGGGTCGGGATGGCCGTGGTCGGGCTCGCGATCGCGGCCGGCGTAGTGATCTTCGCCGGCTGGCGGCGGCTGATCCTGATCGGCGTCGTGCTCGTGCTCGTCACGTTCTTCACGTCGGTGCTGATCCGATTGTCACCGACCGACCCCACGGTCGCGCTGATCCCGTTCAGCAGCGAAGAGCAGCGGGCGGAGCTGCGCGAGGAGCTCGGCCTCAACGAGAACGTCTTCGTGCAGTACAAGGACTTCATGGGTGACTTCGTCACCGGCGAGACGAACTACTACCAGTCGAGCGGGCGAGCCGTGAACGGAACGCCTGTCTGGGACCGCCTGGGCGATGCGCTGCCGGTATCGATCCAGCTGATGCTGTACGCGCAGATCCTGGCGCTCGCGTTCGCGATCCCACTCGGCATCGCGGCCGCGTACCGATCCGGCACGCGCACCGACAAGGCGCTGAGTACGACGGCGTTCGGTCTGCTGTCGCTGCCCAACTTCGTGCTCGCTTTCATCCTGATCTACTACCTCGCGGTGCAGAACGACTTCTTTCCCACGTCTGGCCTTCCTGCCGACGCCCACACGCCGTTCGACGGAAACGCCGCCGACCACTTCCGGTCGATGTTCCTGCCCGCGGTCAGCCTCGGTGCCGCTCAGATCGCGATCTACATGCGCCTCCTGCGCAGCGACATGATCCAGACCCTCCAGGAGGACTTCATCACCATGGCGCGGTCCAAGGGCCTGAGCACCCGCCGGATCCTGCTCCGGCACGCGCTCCGGCCCTCGTCGTTCACGCTGTTGACCGCGGCCGCCATCAACATCGGCGCCCTCATCGGCGGGGCGATCGTCATCGAGGTCATCTTCCAGCTCCCCGGTGTGGGGCTCCTGATCTTCCAGGCGATCAACGAGAAGCAGTACGTTGCCCTCCAGACCTTCGTCGGGATCATCGCCATCGCCTACGTGCTCGCCAACGTCGTCGTCGATCTCCTGTACTCGGTCCTCGACCCCAGGATCCGCCATGCCCGAGCGGCCTGAAACCCCTGTCGCCGATCGCGAGCTCGCCGCCGAGGCGGCCGCGGAGGGCGTGCCCGTCGACGCCGGTCTCGAGGAGGCCATCGAGGCGGTCGAGGCAGGTGACGAAGGCGTCGCCAAGAAGAAGCTGGGGATCGGCGCCTGGATCGCCATCGGCTGGCTGGGCCTGCTCGTCGTGCTCATGGTCTTCGCCCCGGTGCTGCCGTTCGGCGAGGCCAAAGAACGTTTCACCGGGTTGTCGCGCCAGCAGCCGTTCTGCACCGCGACCGACTGCGTCTCCGGCCACCCGCTCGGTGGCGACGCCCTCGGGCGCGACATGATCGCCCGGCTCGTCTACGGCGCCCGCAACTCCCTCTTCATCTCGGTGGGCTCGGTCACGATCGGGATCATCGTGGGCGGTCTCCTGGGTCTGATCGGGGGCTACCGCCGCGGGAGAGTCGACACGGTGGTGGTCGGGGCGATGGACGTCATGCTCTCGATCCCGGCTCTCGTGCTCGCGCTGTCGCTGACCGTGTTCCTCGAGGATCGCATGGTCGACATCTTCGGGTCGCGGGAAACAGCCGGCCGCATGACGCTGACACTGGCGCTCGGTGTGATCGCCATCCCGACATTGGCCCGGATCACGCGCGCCAACACCCTCGTGTGGTCGCAACGCGAGTTCGTGACGGCCGCGCGCGCCCAGGGCGCCAAGGACTCGCGCATCATGTTCCGCGAGGTGCTCCCGAACGTCGTACCGGCCATGGCCGCGATCGCGCTCTTGGCGATCGCGGTGATCGTGGTCGTGGAGGCCTCGCTCAGCATCCTCGGCGCCGGGATCGATCCGCCCGCGCCGACGTGGGGCAACATCATCTTCGAGGGCTACGACGACCTCACCAATGGCAACGCGCCCCACATGGTCTTCGAGGCTTCGGGCGCGATCTTCCTCACCGTGCTGTCGCTCAACTATCTCGGCGACGCGGTGCGAGCCAAGTTCGACGTGCGTGAGGCGGGCGTATGAGCCCTCGGCGGCAACGCCGGAGCCTCGAGGCCGACGAGCGCTTTCCCTCGGCGCCGCTCGACGGGCCACTGCTCGAGGTCGAAGGCATCACGACCCATTTCAGGACGGCGCGCGGTCTCGTGCGGGCTGTTGACGGCGTGAGCTTCTCGCTCGAGCGGGGACGGACCCTGGGCGTGGTCGGCGAGTCGGGTTCGGGCAAGACCGTGCTCTCCCGTTCGATCATGGGGCTGCTGCCGAAGAAGAACGTGGTTCGGGAGGGATCGATCCGGTTCGAAGACCGTGAGATCGGCAATCTCAGCCGCAACGAGATGCGCAGCATCTGGGGATCGCAGATGGCGATGGTGTTCCAAGATCCGATGACGGCGCTGAACCCGGTCATGCGGGTCGGGAAGCAGATCACCGAGTCGCTGCTCTACCACCTCGACATCTCGAGGGCATACGCCGGCGAGCTCGCGCTGGCGCTCCTGTCGTCGGTCGGGATCCCGGAGCCTCAACGCCGGCTCCGCGAGTACCCGCACCAGCTGTCGGGCGGGATGCGCCAGCGGGTGATGATCGCGATCGCCCTCGCGTGCGGCCCGAAGCTGCTCTTCGCCGACGAGCCCACCACCGCCCTCGACGTCACCGTGCAGGCCCAGATCCTCGACCTGCTCCAAACGCAGCAACGCGAGCGGTTCATGGCGATGATCCTCGTGACCCACGACCTCGGCGTGGTCGCGGGCCGGGCCGACGAGATCGCGGTGATGTACGCGGGGAAGATCGTGGAGAAGGCGCCCGCATCGGTGCTCTTCACCGACATGAAGATGCCGTACACGGAGGCGCTGCTCCACTCGATCCCGAAGATCGGCGACAAGAGCCACACGCGGCTACTGGTGATCGGCGGGCGGCCGCCCTCGCTCATCAACGCCCCTCCCGGTTGCCGGTTCGCGCCCCGCTGCCCTTACGTGCAGGACAAGTGCCGCGCCGAGGAGCCACCGCTCCTCCCCGCGACCACCCCGGGCCACGAGTTCCGGTGCTGGTTCCCGGTGGGAACGCCCGAGGGAAAGGCGGCGCTCGAGCGCAACCGCGCTGCCGGCATCGCGCCCCCCGCGTCCGAGCCCGTCATCGGCGACGGCGCCAGCGCGCCCGCGAGCACCACGACCGGAGGGGCCGCCTAGATGGCTGGCAGCGGGACCGCGCATCTGCGCCCGGCCGACGAGACGCTGCTGCGCGTCGAAGACCTCGTGGTCGAGTTCCCGATCGGGAAGTCGGGCCTGAAGGTCAACGCCGTCTCGGGCGTCAGTGTCGACATCAAGGAGGGCGAGACGCTCGGGATCGTCGGCGAATCGGGCTGCGGCAAGTCGACGCTCGCGCGGGCGTCGATCCAGCTGCCGCCGCCCACGTCGGGAATGGTCCTCTTCGAAGGGCAGGACCTCACCAAGCTCAGGGGCGAGGCGCTGCGCCAGGTGCGGCCCCGCATGCAGATGATCTTCCAAGACCCGATCTCGTCGCTGAACCCGCGCCGCAAGGTCGGCGACCTCGTGGGTGAAGGCCTCCAGATCTGGGGGGTCGGCGACAAGGAGTCGCGCCGCAAGAAGGTCGACGAGGTGCTCGACGCCGTCGGCATCGATCCCGACGCCGCCCGCGACCGCCGTCCTCACGAGTTCTCCGGCGGCCAATGCCAGCGCATCTCGATCGCCCGGGCGGTCGCGACCGAGCCCAGGCTGATCATCTGCGACGAACCGGTGTCGGCGCTCGACGTGTCGGTGCAGGCGCAGATCATCAACCTGCTCCAGGACATGAAGGACCGCTACGGGCTCACGCTCATCTTCATCGCCCACGACCTGGCGGTGGTGAAGAACGTCAGCGACCGCGTCGCCGTGATGTACCTGGGCAAGCTGTGCGAGTTCGGGCCGCCCGACGACATCTACGAGCAACCAGTGCACCCGTACACTGCCGCCCTGCTCACCGCGATCCCGGTGCCCGATCCGGCGGTGCGCCCGGAGGATCGCAAGGTGCTCGTCGGGGAGCTTCCGTCTCCGATCGCGCCGCCCAGCGGCTGTCGGTTCCGCACCCGCTGCCCCAAGGCCCAGGAGAAGTGCATCGAGGAGGAGCCGATCGTGCGTGAGATCCGCCCCGGTCAGTTCGGCGCCTGCCACTTCCCTCTCGAGGTCGGCGAGGAGCTCGACTTCACCCGCGTCACCGGGCAGCAGGTCGCGGCGGCGACGTAGCGCCTATGCGGCCCGCTCGGCTGCGAGGGGCTCGAGCGCGATCGCCAGCACGTCCTCGACGTCATCGACGAGGTGGAACGTGAGCGCGTCGCGCACCGCCTCCGGCACGTCGTCGAGATCGGGACCGTTCCGCGTCGGCAGCACGACGGTCGTGAGCCCGGCGCGCTGCGCCGCGAGCACCTTCTGCTTCACGCCGCCGATCGGGAGCACCCGACCCTGGAGCGTGACCTCACCCGTCATTCCGACGTCGGCGCGCACCGGCCGGCCCGAGAGCAGGCTCGCGAGCGCAGTGGTCATCGTGATGCCCGCCGAAGGCCCGTCCTTGGGCACCGCCCCCGCCGGGACGTGCAGGTGGAAGCGGCGATCGGACGTGCCACCGGGTAGGCCGAGCTCGTCGTGGTGCGCCTGCACGTACGACAGCGCGATCTGCGCCGACTCCTTCATGACGTCGCCGAGCTGGCCCGTCAGCGTGAAGCCGGGATCGCCCTCGATCGAGCTGGCCTCGATGAACAGCACGTCGCCGCCGGTCCCGGTGACAGCCAGCCCCGTCGCAACGCCCGGGACGGCCGTGCGCTCGGCGGCCTCGGCGAAGAACTTCGGCCGCCCGAGCAGCTCCCGGACGTCGTCGGTGCCGATCGCCACCGGCGGCGTCACTTCACCGGCCGCGACGCGCGCCGCCACCTTGCGCAGCAGCTTGCCGAGCTCCCGCTCGAGGTTCCGCACGCCCGCCTCGCGCGTGTAGTCGACCACGATCGCCCGCAGGGCATCGTCGGGAACGTCGACTTCGTCGGCGGTAAGGCCATTGCGGTCGCGCTGGCGCGCCAACAGATGGTCGCGACCGATCGCGACCTTCTCCTCTTCCGTGTACCCGTCGAGCCGGACGACCTCCATCCGGTCGAGCAGCGGGCCCGGGATGGTCTCGGCGAGGTTGGCGGTCGCGAGGAACAGCACCTGCGAGAGGTCGAGGTCGACCTCGAGATAATGGTCACGGAAGGTGTGGTTCTGAGCCGGGTCGAGCACCTCGAGCAGCGCCGATGACGGATCGCCCGAGAACGCGCCCGCGCTGAGCTTGTCGACCTCGTCGAGGAGCACGACCGGGTTCATCGTCCCGGCCTCGGTGATCGCCCGCACGATGCGCCCGGGTTGAGCCCCGACGTAGGTACGCCGGTGGCCACGGATCTCGGCCTCGTCGCGGATGCCGCCGAGGGCGACGCGCACGAACTTGCGGCCCATCGCCCGCGCCACCGACTCGCCGAGGGAGGTCTTCCCGACCCCCGGCGGCCCGACGAGCGCGACGATCGCGCCGCTGCCGCGGCCGCCGCCCTCGGTAAGACCGCGCTCGGCGCGGAGCTTGCGCACGGCCAGGTATTCCACGATGCGGTCTTTCACGTCGTGGAGCCCGGTGTGGTCCTCGTCGAGGATGCGACGGGCGTCGGTCACGTCGAGGCGATCGGGCGGCGCTTCTCCCCATGGCACGTCGAGGAGCGTGTCGAGCCACGTGCGGATCCACCCGTGCTCGGGGCTCTGCTCGCCCGTGCGCTCCAGACGATCGACCTCACGCGTCGCGGCCTCGCGCACGGCGTCGGGGAGCGTGCCCTCGGCGATGCGCTGCCGGTAGCCCTCGATCACGTCGTCGTCGCCGCCTTCGCCGAGCTCCTTCTTGATGGCGGCGAGCTGCTGGCGCAGGAGGAACTCGCGCTGGGTCTTCTCGAGGCCGTCCGTCACCTCGCTGCGAATCTTCTCGGTGACCTCGTGCTCGGCGAGGGCCTCGCGCGCCCAGGCCAGCGCCTTCTCGAGCCGTGCCTCCACATCGACCGTCTCGAGCAGCTCGAGCTTGCGCTCGCTACTCATGTCGCTCCAGGCGCCGAAGCCATCGGCGAGCGCGCCGGGCCCGTCGGTGCTGCGCAGCAACTCGGGGAGGCGGCGGGAGTTGCGGCGCTCGGCCAGCACCGTCAGCACCGACCGCAGCTCGCGCGCCTGGGCCCGGGCACCCTCGGTGGGCGGAGGGTCTTCGGCCGGTTCGACCTCGACCCACAGGCCGGGGCCGGTGCCGGCCACGCCGACACCGAGGACGGCGCGGTGGAGGCCGCGCAGGATGACGGCGCTGGTGCCGTTGGGGAGCTCACCCGAGTCTTCGACCCTCGCCACGGTGCCGACGCGGGCGTAGCGCCCGTCGATCCGCGGGACGAGCAGCACTCGCCCGTCGCCGTCGGTCGCGGCGGCGGCGGCCGCCTTGGCCTCTTCGCTCTCGAGGGCCAGGGTGACCACGGTCTGGGGCAGCACGACGCCGGCCGCCAGCGGCAGCAGCGGCAGGGCCTGCCCGTCGAGTGTCGGAGTATCGAGGTCGGCCATCGGCCTCCTCCCCAGTCCCGGTACTGGTGATTACACCATTACGCGGAGAGGGGAACGCCGGCCGACCCGGCCTCATTCCCGCTGACTGGGGTTCAGGCGGGGAGTTGGTCCTCGATGGCCCCGACCAGGCCGGCGTCGTCGGGCGCCGTCATGGGGCGGAAACGGGCCACGATCTCGCCCTCGGGCGAGATCAGGAACTTCTCGAAGTTCCACTGGATGTCGCCGGCCTCGCCGTCGGCGTCGGACGTCGCGGTGAGCCGCCGGTAGAGGGGGTGGCGGCCCTCCCCGTTCACCTCGATCTTCTCGAACAGGGGGAACTCGACCCCGTAGTTGGTCTCGCAGAACTGGGCGATCTCGCCGGCGCCGCCGGGCTCCTGGGCGCCGAACTGGTTGCACGGGAAGCCGAGCACCTCGAAGCCGCGGCCGCCGTACTCCTTGTGGAGCTGCTGGAGGCCGGCGTACTGGGGGGTGAGCCCGCACTGCGACGCCACGTTGACGATGAGCAGCGCCTTGCCCTGGTACTCGGCGAGGTCGGCAGGCCCGCCGTCGAGCGCACGCACGGGAGCGTCGTAGATCGTCATCGTTCCTCCATGATTCGCTCAGTCGCTGGAGCGCAGGCTACCGGTCGCCGGGCCCCGTCATGTCCTCGGGCCGCACGAGCGCCTCGAATTGCTCTTCGGTGAGGTGCCCGAGCGCCACCGCCGCCTCCTTGAGGGTCAGGCCCTGCTGATGCGCGTGCTTGGCGATGGCGGCGGCGTTGTCGTATCCGATGTGAGGGTTGAGCGCGGTGACGAGCATGAGGGAGTTGCCCAGGTGCTCGGCGATGCGCTCCTCGTTGGCTCGCAGCCCCTCCACGGCGTACTCCCGGAACGAGCGGCACACGTCGGTGAGCAGGCCGACCGAGTGGAGGAAGTTGAAGATCATCACGGGCTTGAAGACGTTGAGCTCGAAGTTGCCCTGCGAGCCGGCGAACCCGATGGTGGCGTCGTTGCCCAGTACCTGCACGCACACCATCGTCATGGCCTCGCTCTGGGTGGGATTCACCTTCCCGGGCATGATCGAGGAGCCGGGCTCGTTCTCCGGGAGGATCAACTCTCCCAACCCGGAACGAGGTCCCGACGCCAGCCAGCGGATGTCGTTGGCGATCTTCATGAGCGACACCGCCAATGTCTTGAGCGCGCCGCTCGCCATCACGAGCGCGTCGTGCGCCGCGAGCGCGGCGAACTTGTCGGCCGCGGACACGAACGGTAGGCCGGTGAGCTCGGCGATGCGGTCGGCCACGCGCTCGGCGAACTCGGGATGCGTGTTGAGGCCCGTGCCGACCGCCGTCCCCCCGATCGCGAGCTCGTAGAGCCCCGGGAGCACTGCCTCGAGCCGGGCGAGATCGGCGTCGAGCTGGGCGACGTAGCCGCCGAACTCCTGGGCGAGCGTGAGCGGCACCGCGTCCTGGAGGTGGGTGCGACCGATCTTGACGATGCCCTCGAACTCCTCGACCTTGCTCGCCAGCGCATCACGCAACGCGGCGACCGACGGCACCAGCCGGCCGACGACCTCCTCGGCAGCGGCGATGTGCATCGCGGTCGGGAAGGTGTCGTTCGACGACTGCGACATGTTCACGTGGTCGTTGGGATGGATCGGAGCCTTGCTCCCCCGCTCCCCGCCGGCGAGCTCGATGGCCCGGTTGGAGATGACCTCGTTGACGTTCATGTTCGTCTGGGTGCCACTGCCCGTCTGCCACACGTACAGTGGGAACTCGTCGTCGTGGGCGCCGTCGATGACCTCGTCGGCCGCCTGCACGATGAGCTTGGCTTCGTCGTCGGCGAGCTTGCCCAGCTCCTGATTGGTGAGCGCGGCCGCCTTCTTGAGGATCGCCATGCCCCGGATCACGGGCTTGGGCATGCGGTCGTCGCCGATCGAGAAATGCTGCAGGCTGCGCTGGGTCTGAGCGCCCCAGTAGCGGTGGGCGGGCACGGTGACGGCGCCCATGCTGTCGGTCTCGGGCCGGGTGGTCCCCTCCTCGGTCATGCCCTCCTCCCGGGCTCCCTCGCTCGGCGGCAGGGTACCTGCCACCGTCCTGCCGGAACGCTCTTCCGCACGCGTCGACGGTAGCGCCGTCGCTCGCTTGCGCGAGACTCGCCGCCTTGGCGACCGACGACCCGACCGTTCGAGAGATCGCCGATCGTTACGTTGAGCGCTACGCCGCTCTCGACCCGATCGGAGCGACGTTCGCCGGACTGACCGGCCACCACGCCGAGATGACCGACTACGGGCCCGACGCCGCCGACGAGCGCGCCGACCACGACCGGGCGGTGCTCGAGGACCTCGGGCGCGCGCCGGCCGGCGACGACCGCGACCGCGTGGCCGCCGAGGTGATGGTGGAGCAGCTGTCGCTGGGCCTCCGGCTGCACGACGCCGGCGAGCACCTCCGCGAGTTGAACAACATCGCCAGTCCGCTCCAAGCCATCCGCCAGGTGTTCGACCTCATGCCCACCGGCACCGAGTCGGAGTGGGACACGGTCGTGGCGCGCATGGCACTGGTGCCGTCGGCCCTCGACAGCTATCGCACCGCCCTCACCGCCGGCGCCGAGGGTGGGCTCGTCGCCGCTCGACGCCAGGTCGTCACGTGCGCGAAGCAGGCCGAGACCTGGGGCGGGCTGACCGGCGAGACGCCGTTCTTCCTCGCGCTCGTCGACGCATACCACGCGAGCGAGGTCGGCAACGCCGCGCTCGGGCGCACCCTCGCGGATCGCGCCGGCCGGGCTACCGAGGCCTACGCCGCCATCGCGCGCTTCCTCGTCGACGAGTACTCGCCCCGGGCGACCGAGCGCGACGCCGTCGGGGCCGAGCGCTACGCCATGCGCGCCCGGGCGTTCACCGGTATGCAACTCGATCTCGCCGAGACCTACGCCTGGGGCTGGGACGAGCTGCACCGCATCAACCACGCCATGGGCGAGGTCGCCGAGCGCATCCTTCCCGGTGAGAGCGTCGACGCCGCCATCGAGTACCTCGACACCGCACCGGCTCGCGCGATCGAGGGCGAGGCCGCCCTGCGCGCCTGGCTCCAAGACCTCATGGATCGCACCGTCGTCGAGCTCGACGGGACACACTTCGACATCCCCGAGCCGGTGAAGGAGGTCGAGGCGATGATCGCTCCCCCCGGCGGTGCCGCCGCGATGTACTACACGCCACCGGCGGAAGACTTCAGCCGGCCCGGCCGCACCTGGTATCCGACGCTGGGCAAGACGCGCTTCCCCCTCTGGAAGGAGGTCTCGATCTGCTACCACGAGGGCGTCCCCGGCCACCACCTCCAGGTCGCGCAGGTGCTCTATCTCGCCGACGAGCTGACCCGGTTCCAGCGGGCGCTCGCATGGAGCTCGGGCCACGGCGAGGGCTGGGCGCTCTACGCCGAGCGGCTCATGGGCGAGCTCGGCTACCTCGACGACGCCGGCGACGAGCTCGGCATGCTCGCCGCCCAGGCCATGCGGGCGATGCGCGTCGTCGTCGACATCGGCCTCCACCTCGAACTGCCGATCCCCGACGGCGAGCCCTACCACGGCGGCGAGACGTGGACGCCGGAGCTGGCGCTCCCGTTCGCGATCGAGAACTCCAAGATGCCGGCCGACTTCATGGCCAGCGAGGTCGACCGCTACCTCGGGTGGCCGGGCCAGGCGATCAGCTACAAGGTCGGCGAACGGGTGTGGCTCCGCGCCCGTGACGACGCCCGCCGGCGTCTCGGCGACCGCTTCGACCTCAAGGCGTTCCACCGCTACGCGCTCGACCTGGGGAACATGGGCCTCGCCCAGCTCGAGCGCGAGATCGCCCGCTGGGAGCCGTAGGCGCGCGGCTCAGGGCTCCTCGTCGAGTGCGGCGAGAACGAGCCACCACGACGCCAGGCCGTGCTCGCACCACGCGTCGGGCGCGACCAGACAGTCGTCGGGGCAGCGACACACGCCATCGGCCAGCCACTCTTCGATGGTGTCGCGGTCGGGCGGAGCCCAGCCGCTGTTGACCTCGAACCAGGCGTGCGTGTTGCGGACAGCCTCCGCCGCGGTGGTGGCCCCGCTCATCACTCGACGTCCGTCGGGAAGTCACGGCGCGTCTGCAGGAGATCCTCGGTCTGCTCGTGATGCGACATGTGGGAGCTGTGCTCGAACACGTCCTCGGGAGCCGGATGGCTAGCCGGGGGCACCGACCTCCGCGACCCGCTCGATGTCGTCGCGCCGCAGGGCATCGAGCGCCTCGGCCGTCTGCTCGTCCTCCGCCATGACCGCTTCGAGGTTGGTGTCGGCGAAGCCGAGCACGCCCATGTCGGCGAACGCCTTCTGGATCCTCGGACCCCAGAGGCCGATGTCGCGCAGGGTCGGCACGATGCGGGTGAAGAGGTAGGAGCGGAAGGTGATCTGGATCTCGCTGTTGCGTACGAAGTCGAGCACGTCGTCGACGTCGAGTCCGAGCGTCTCCCAAACCTCCTCGGCGAGGAATCGATCGCGCATCCGATAGCACGCGTCGACACAGAACTCCTCGCGCTCGTCGCGCTCCGCCTGGGTGAGGTTGGGGTAGTAGTCGCGCAGCGCCAGGCGACCGAAGGCCACGTGGCGAGCCTCGTCTTGCATCACGTAGGCGTTGATGGCCTTGGCGAGCGGCTCCTGAGCCTGGTTACGGATCAACCCGAACGCGGCGAGCGCCAATCCCTCGATGAGGACCTGCATCGCGAGGTAGGTCATGTCCCAGCGACGATCGGAGATGGCGTCGTCGAGGAGCGACTTCAGATTGGCGTTGAGTGGGTACGCGAGTTGGAGCTTGTCGTAGAGATAACGCGAGTAGACCTCGACGTGCCGAGCCTCGTCGATCACCTGCGTCGCGGCATAGAACTTGGCGTCGACGCTCGGAACCGTCTGCACGATCTTCGCCGTGCACACCAGCGCGCCCTGCTCGCCGTGCATGAACTGCGAGAACTGCCACGCCGCCATGTGGTGACGAACCATGGCATGCTCCCGCTCGCTCATCTTCTCCCAGGTCGGCGAGCCGTAGATCGGGACGTACTGATCGTCGAATCCCACCGGGTTGTCGAGATCGACGTCGACAGACCAGTCGAGCCGCTCCTTCGCCCGCCACTGCTTGCGCGTGCCCTTGTCGTAGAGCCGCAGCAGATCGTCACGCCCCTGGTCGTACTCCCAGTCGAACGACGTCGTCGTCGGGCTCTCCACGTCCCAGCCCGGTTCGCTCGGCCGCGTGTAGACGCTCATCTGCACTCCCCTCCGTTCGACACCCAAGTAGTACTGCGAATTCGCCGCCGGCGCAGCGCCAGATCCACGCTTTGGGCGATCGTCACGGCAAAACGGGCACTTCGTCCGGTTCTCGAGCCGGATCAGACGACGCGTGCAAGCCTGTCGACCGTGAAAGCTTTCCGTTTCGGGTTGCAGATGCTGGGAGCCGCAGGACGCGACGAGTGGGCGGATGGCGCCCGCCGCGCCGAGGACTTGGGGTTCTCGACGCTCACGGTCGCCGACCATCTCGTCGAGGGGTGCATCTCGCCGTTCGCGGCGCTGGCCGCCGCCGCAGAGACGACATCGAGCCTGCGGATCGGGACGCTCGTGCTCAACAACGATCTACGCCATCCCGCGCTCGTCGCACGCGAGGTGCTCACGCTCGACTCCCTCTCTCACGGCCGCGTCGAGCTCGGGATCGGGGCCGGCCACGGGTTCCCGGAGTACGAGTCGGTCGGCCTGCCCTTCGACGATCTCCCCACACGAGTCGCCCGGCTCGGCGAGGCCGTCGAAGTCGTCGACAGCTTGCTTCGCGGCGAAGAGGTCACCTTCGACGGTGACCACTACCAGCTCCGCGCCCACCGGGCCTGGCCGCAGCCGACACAATCGCCGCGGCCACCGATCCTGGTCGGGGGCAATGGCCGTCGCCTCCTCGGGATTGCCGCGGAGCGGGCCGACATCGTCGCGCTCTCGGGCACGGGCCGGACGAAGGCCGACGGGCTCACGCACGAGGCAACGGGATTTCCGCCCGACGCGGTCGACGAGCGGATCGCCGTGGTGCGCGTCGCGGCCGCGGACCGGGACGTCGAGCTCCACGCCCTGGTCCAGCGGGTCGTCGTGACCGACGATCCCCACGGGGCTGCTGAGCGCGTTCGTGTGCATGTCCCGGAGTTGACCGTCGAGGACATTCTGGCGACGCCGTACCTGTGGATCGGCTCCGTCGAAGCGATCTGCGAGCACGTCATCGCCGCCCGCGAGCGCTGGGGGTTCTCCTACTTCACGGTGTTCGAGCACTCGCTCGAGGCGGCGTCGACCGTCGTGACCAGGCTGGCCGCCGGATGACGAGCCGCTACGGCCGAGACTCGAGGCCCGAGGAGCCGGAATCCGGACCCGTGAGCCTCGACCCGGAGGCGGGCGTCTCGACGGGCTCCCTCACGCGCCCGAGACGCGTCCGGCCGCGACGGCGGCAGCCTCGGCCGTTCGGAGCTGCTGCTCGACGATGTCGAGGCCGCCGTCCCAGAAGCCGGGATCGGCGAGGTCGACACCCACGATGCGCCCCAGCTCCTCCGGTGACTCGGAGCCGCCCCTCGCCAGCAGGTCGAGGTAGCTCGGGACGAACTCGGCGCCGCGCTCCTCGTACTCCCGGTAGACCGAGAGCGCGAGCAACTGCCCGTAGGCATACGCGTACACATAGCCGGGCGTGCCGATGAAGTGCGGGATGTACGACCACCACGTGGCGTAGCCGTCGGTGAGCTCGACGGCGTCACCGAGCATGGCGTGTTGCGTCTCGATCCAGAGCTCGCCGAAGCGGTCGACGCTCAGCTCTCCCCGCTCGCGACGCTCGGTGTGCACGCGGTCCTCGAAGCGGTTCATGGCGGTCTGACGGAACACGGACGCGATCTGCCCCTCGAGGCTCTCGGCCACCAACGCCAGGCGGTCGGCCGGATCGGTGGTCTCGTCGAGCAGGCGGCCGAAGGTGACGGTCTCGCCGAACACCGACGCCGTCTCCGCCAGGGTGAGCGGTGTCGCCTGATGGAACACGCCCTGCTCGCGAGCGAGATAGGCGTGCAGCCCGTGACCGAGCTCGTGCGCGAGCGTGAGCACATCACGGCGCCGCGCCGTCCAGTTCAGGAGCAGGTACGGGTGTTGCGACGGGACCGTGTAGGCGCAGAACGCGCCCGGTCGCTTCCCCGGACGAACGGGCGCGTCGATCCAGCGCTCGTCGAAGAACCGCGCCGCGATCTCGGCGAGCTCCGGCGAGAACGAGGAGTAGGCATCGAGCACGAGCTCGTGAGCGTCACGCCAGCCGATCTCGGCGTCCTGTTCGGCCACCGACGCCATGCGGTCGTAGTCGGCGATGCGGTCGACGCCGAGCAGGCGGGCCTTGAGCGCGTACCAACGTTGCGGGATGTCGTAGCGGCGCTCGACCGCGGTCACGAGTGCCGCCACCGACTCGTCGCTGGCCTCGTTGTCGAGGTTCCGGTTCGCGAGCCAGTGGGGGTAGCGGCGGAGCCGGTCGTCAGTCGCCTTGTCGGCGAGCAGGGTGTTGAACACGAAGGCACGCGTCCGCACCCCGGGCGCCAGACCGGCGGTCACCGCCTCGGCGGCCCGGCGGCGCTGGTCACGATCGGGTGAGGCCAGGCGCGAGAGGGCCTCCTCGAGGCTCGCGGTCGTGTCGTCGAGGTCGACGGTGATCGCGGAGCTCAGCTCGCTGAACAGCCGGCTCCAGGCGTTGCGCCCGGTGACCGCCTTCTCGGTCAGGAGCCGCTCCTCCGGCTCCGACAGGAGATGATCCCGGTAGCGGCGCACCGATTCGAGATAGTGGCGGCAGAACGCGATCCGATCGCTCGCGAGCAGCACCGCGACCCGGTCGTCGGGCAGCTCGGCCCACTCCAGCTCGAAGAACAGGAGCTGGGTGCTGATCGCGGTGGCGCGCTCCTCCACGTGCTGGAGCAGCGCCCCCCGCTCCGGGTCGGCGGTGTCGACCGCGAAGCGCAGCCCGGCGTACGACCCCGCCCGACCGACGAGTTCCTGTACGGCGGCGAGCGCGACCATGAGCGCCTCGAGCCCGGCGGCGTCCAAGGCCGCCACCCGGCCCCGCTGACCGGCGATCCCGCCCGCGTGCCGCTCGGCCTCGTCGAGGAGGGCGTCGACGCCCGCCGGGCCCTGCCCGTCGACGAGCGGGTCGAGGTCCCAGGCGACGTCGGCGGCAGTGAGATCGGGTTCGGTGGTGGTCATCGGGCCCCTTCCGGTTCGGGCGTCGGCTCCAGCGCCTCCGGCAGCGGAGCGGCGTGCACGACGGTGAGCGTGCGCGTGGCGCGTGTGAGTGTCATGTAGAGGAGCCGGAGGCCGGCAAGGTCGGGCGTCACCAGCAGGGCCGGCTCGACCAGCACCACGTGGTCGAACTCGAGGCCCTTGGCCTCCACGGGCGTGAGCACCGCGACGGCGGCGTCGAGCGCCGCCGCCGAGTCGGCGGCCGCGCCCAGGTCGTCGAGTCGCTCCACCAGTGCCCGATGCGTCTGGGCCGGCGCGATCACGACCACCATGCCCCCTTCGTCGTGGGCGCGTCGCGCCGCGGCGGCGGACGCACCGACGAGCTCGTCCTCGGTGACGGCCTCGAAGCGGGGCGCGCGCCCGGTGCTGCGGACCGAACGCACGGGCTCGACCGCGGCCGCGGCCGCGGCGAGGACGCGGTTCGCCACCGCCATGATCTCGGCGGGTGTGCGGTAGTTGACGGTGAGGGTGACGCGCCGGGCGGGTTGGCGCCCGGGGAGGTTGGCGAGCACCGCGTCCCAGTCACCGAGCGCGCCCGGTCTGCTCGCCTGTCCGGCGTCGCCGACCAGCGTCATCGAGCCCGACGGGCAGCGGCGCCCGAGCATGCGCCATTGCATGGCCGTGAGGTCTTGGGCTTCGTCGACGAGCACGTGCCCGAAAGTCCGCACATCGCCGGCCCCGTCTTCGTCGGGGACGGTCGGCGCGCCCGCGTACCGGCGGGCGACCTCGGCCGCGGTCGTATAGCCGCCGAGACCGAGATCGTTGACCATGCGGCCGGCACCGGCGAGCCGCTCGCTCTCCTCGACACTGCGGCGCCGGCGCCGCGACCGCCGCGGGCGAGCCGACTCGACCGGACCGAGGAGGGCGTCGGCCTCGTCGACGAGAGCGGCGTCGGCCTCGGTCCAGGGCACCTCCCGGACGCTCGCGGCGCGCGCGCGGTGCAGCCCCCGCTGCTCGTCGCGGGTCAAGGTGTCGCCGGCCGCCGAGCGGATCAGCGCCTCGAAGCTGAACAGGTCGTGCACGAGCTCGGGACCGCTGAGGACCGGCCACATGCGTTCGAGCGCGGCCCGCACCTCCGGCAGGCGCCGGATGCGGCCGGTGATCTCCGTCTCCCACTCCTGGGGAGCGCGCTCGCCCCGCGCGAGCGCGGCAGCGATCGGCACGTCGACGAGGGCATTGTCGGCGTCGGCGACGCCGAACAGCGCCGGTGGTGCGGACGGATCGACGCGAATCTCATCGCGCCGGTAGGCGCGCACGAGAGAACGCCGGTACTGGTCGCGCAGATGGTCGAGCACCATCCGGATCACGGAGGGGCGCCGCTCGTTGTGCGTACCTCGCCGCCGGCGGGCGCGCTCCACGATCCGCGCCGAGTCGCGCGCCCGTAGGCGCAGCCGATGCCCGTCGAGCGTGACGGTCAGATCTCGTGGCAAGGCGCGCTCCCGGTCATCGAGCGCGTTGGCGATCACCTTCGCCATGCGGGCGTCGCCCTTCACCGCGGCGACGCGGTCGTCGTCGCTGGCGCGCACCGAGATCTGGGGCTTGAGCCCTGCGGGCGTCGTGAGCTGCACCTCGTCCTCGCCCAACGAAGGCAAGACCTGGTCGATGTAGTGGAGGAAGATCGGGTTGGGGCCCACCAGCAGGACGCCGCGCGCCGCCAGGCGACGTCGATGCGTGTAGAGGAGATAGGCGGCGCGGTGGAGCGCCACCGCCGTCTTCCCCGTGCCCGGTCCGCCGGCGACCACCAGGGCTCCGGGGAGATCGGCGCGGATCGCCTCGTCCTGCTCCGCCTGGATCGTGGCGACGATGTCGCGCATGCGGCCGGTGCGCTCGCGATCGAGTGCGGCCAGGAGGGCCGCCTCGCCCACCACCGTGTAGCCGGCCTCGGCCGTGGCGGCGGCGTCGAGCACCTCGTCGTCGATGCCGACGAGCTCACGACCGCGGGTGTGGAAGTGGCGGCGGCGGGCGACGCCCATCGGCTCGATCGGGGTCGCCCGGTAGAAGGGCTCCGCGACCGGCGCGCGCCAGTCGACGATCAGCGGGTTCTGGTCGGCGTCGGTGACCGAGAGACGACCGATGTAGTACGGGCCCGCGTCGCCGGGCTCCGCCCGGCCCGCCCGTTGGAGGTCGAGGCGCCCGAAGCTCAGGGGGTTGTCGCCGATATCGAGGGCTGCCAGCCGCCGCCGGGTGTGGGCGGCGGCGGCGTCTCGTTCCAGACGGGCCTGGTGGGTACCGCCCCGCTGCACCTCCGAGTACCCCTCGGCCACCCGCAGGGCCGCTCGCCGCATCTCGTCGAGCCGGCCGTAGGCGGCATCGAGGTAGCGCTGTTCCGCCTCCAGCTCAGCGGCGGGAAGCTCGCCGGCCGGAAGGTCCTGATCGGGCAGCTCGGCGTGGGAGGCGGCGGCCGGGCCGCCGCCCGAGGGCTCGTCGGGCACGTCTTCTCCTGTGGGGGAACCGTCCAGCCTACCGCCGGCCCCCACGCCCATCTGCGGTCGCGGCCGTCGTGGTCAGCGCGGCGGCGGGACGGTGACCTCGATGTCGTCGGGGTCGATGAGCAGCTGACGATCGCCGAGCGTGAAGCCGTCGGCGGTGCCGGCCGCGGTCGTGAGCCACCGGCCGCCGAGGTTGGGTACCGGCTCGGGATCAGCGCCGTGGTAGCGCTCGATCGTGCGGATCACGCCCCCGTGCGTGACGACGACGAGCGTCGCGCCGGGCGCCCCGGCGGCGATGGCGCGCATCGCCGCGAGCGCGCGTGCCGTCAACGAATCGTCCGTTTCGAACCCGTCAGGCGACCGGCGCGCCGCCAGCCATCCCGGCCACCGCTCCTCGATCTCGGCGCGCGTGAGCCCGCTCCACTCGCCCACGTCGCGCTCGCGCAACCGGGCGTCGACGCGCACCGCAAGCCCGTGTGGCTCGGCCAGCGTCTCCGCCGTGCGCCGGGCGCGAGCGAGGTCGGAGGTCCACACCGCGTCGGGCCGATCGGTGAGAGCGGCCGCAGCCGCCACGGCCTGGCGCTCGCCCAGCTCCGACAGCGGCGGGTCCGCCTGGCCCTGCCAGCGCCCGGCGACGTTCCAGGTCGACTCGCCGTGGCGAAGGAGCAGGAGTTGGGTCGTCACGCGGCCGCGGTCGTGCAGACGATCTTCCCCCAGGTGCCCCGAGATGCCAGTTGCGCCAGCGCGCCCGCGGCCTCGTCGAGAGGAAGCACCGACGACACGAGCGGTGCGATGTCGCCCGCGGTGTGGAGGCGCACGAGCTCTTCGTGGGTGGCGCGAACGAGCCCGGGATTCATGAGGTTGTACAGCCCCCAATGAACCCCGACGACCGAGTAGTTCTTGATCAGCGCGTGGTTCGTCGGGGCGTCGGCGATGCGGCCGCTCGTGAACCCGATGACGAGGATCCGTCCCTCGAACGCCACGCACTTACGCGATCGATCGAACGTGTCACCCCCCACGGGGTCGTAGATGACGTCGGCGCCGCGCCCGTCGGTGGCGTCCTTGACTGCGGCGACGAAGTCGCCGGCGCGGTAGTCGACCACCAGCTCGGCACCAAGCTTGCGACAGACCTCCACCTTCTCCGGCCCGCCGGCAGTTGCGAACACCCGAGCGCCCGCCGCTTTCCCGAGCTGGATCGCGGCCGAGCCGACACCACCCGCGCCCGCGTGCACGAGCAGCGTCTCACCGGGTTGGAGCGCCGCCCGCCGGTGCAGCGCGAGATGGCCGGTCTGGTACGTGATGTGGAGCGCGGCCGCGGCCGGCCAGTCGATCGACTGCGGGATCGGGTACACCGTCGCAACAGCTGCCAGCGTCTGTTCGGCGAGGCCGCCGTCGCCGAACTTCGGGATCGCGATGACGCGCTCGCCCGGTCGGAAGGCCGTGACGCCCTCGCCGACGACCGCGATCGTGCCCGCGACCTCCGCGCCGGGCGTGAACGGCAGCGGCGGCTTCACCTGGTACTCGCCCCGGCACATGAGCACGTCGGGGAAGTTGAGCGCCGCGCCCGCAACGTCCACACGCACCTCGCCGGGTCCGGGTACGGGCTCGGGCACGTCTTCGAGCTGCAGGACGTCGGTCGGCTCGCCGAGCTCGTGCACTCTCCAGGCGCGCATCCGCGGTCTCCTTGCCTCGTCGGCCGGCCGCCCACGCTACCGGCAGCTTCTGCTAGGAAGGGTCCGGCCCGGGACGAGCGAGGGGGCAGGATGCGAGCAGCCGTCTACGTCGAACAGGACCAACCGCTGGTCATCGAGGACCTGGAGCCGGTGGAACCCGGTCCCCGCGATGTGGTGGTGCAGATCGGCGCCAGCGGCGTGTGCCACTCCGATCTGTCGGTGATGAACGGCGGGCTGCCGCTCCCGCCGCCCTGCATCCTCGGGCACGAGGGCACCGGCACCATCGAGTGGGTGGGCGCCGAGGTCACGACCCTCGAGCCGGGCGACCGGGTGGTGGCGACCTTCGTGCCCGCGTGCGGCGCCTGCTGGTACTGCCTCCACGACTCCTCGAACCTGTGCGTCGGCACCGCCGACACCGCCATGGCGCCGCGTGCGACCCGCGCCAGCGGCGGCACCGCGCCCGGCTTCGCCGGCCTGGGCACGTTCGCCGACGTGATGGCCGTGCGCGACTCGCAGGCAGTCAAGATCGAGACCGATCTTCCCGACGAGCAACTCGCGCTCATCGGCTGTGGCGTGACGACCGGGGTGGGTGCCGCGCTCAACACCGCTCGGGTCGAGCCAGGCTCGTCGGTCGCCGTCATCGGTTGCGGCGGCGTCGGCCAGTCAGTGATCCAGGGAGCGCGCATCGCCGGCGCCGCTCGCATCATCGCGATCGATCCGGTTGAGCTGAAGCGCAACGCGGCCGAGCAGCTCGGCGCGACCGACCTCGTCGATCCGGCGGACGGCGACCCGATCGCGCAGGTGCAGCAGCTGACCGGCGGCCGCGGCGCCGACTACGCCTTCGAGGTGATCGGCCGGCCCGAGACCATCGTGCAGGCGTTCATGACCGCGCGCCGGGGGGGTACTGCGGTCGTCGTCGGCATGCCGCGCATGGACTCGCAGGTGACGTTGCCGGGGTTCAGCATGTTCTACGACGAGAAGAAGCTGCTCGGTTGCGTGTACGGGTCGTCGCAGGTGCGCCGCGACTTCCCGCGGTTTGTGAGCCTGGCGGAGACCGGCCGACTCGACCTGGGATCGATGGTGTCGCGCCGCATCAAGCTCGACGAGGTGAACGACGCCTTCCGGGCCATGGAGGCGGGCGAGGTGATTCGCAGCGTGATCGTGTAGCCGGCGTCTACTCGAGTCGAGACTCGAGGCCGTGGGGTCCGGAATCCGGCCCCGTGGGCCTCGGGTCTGGGAGTCACGCCACCGCGGTCGCTTCCAGCTCCACCATCAGCTCGGGGAACGCCAATCGGGCGACGCCGAGCAGCGTGCCCGGCGGGGTCACTCCGACGGCACCGAGGCGTTCGGCCAAGACGCCCTGGTTCTCGAACAGCGCATCGACATCGGTGGTGTAGATGTTCAGCCGCACGATGTTGGTCAGCGCCATGCCGGCCCCCTGGAGGACGGCTTCGATGTTGTCGAGCGCCATTGCGAGCTGCGCTCCCATGTCGCCGGCGTGCTGCGGCTGCCCGTCGCCGCTCATGGCGGTCTGCCCGGCCAGGAACAGCTCGCGGGTGTGACCTTCGACCACCTCGCCCTGGTTGAAGCCCATCTCGAGCGACCACGGCCAGGGGTTGACGGCGGTGCGGTTCATGCTGTGCTCCTCTCGCCTCGACGGACGGCCGTCATCATGACTCGTCCTCTCCGCGTATGGGTAGGACGGATCGTCGAGGAGGTGACGTCATGGACGAGAGACGCGCCGAGGATCGCAAGGACGAGGATCGCGAGGACGAGGTCACCTACGCCGAGACGAAGGCGAGACAGGACCGGTTCGAGGAGCTCGTCCGCGAGGAGGAGCGCGAGGGCGATCTCGACGAGAAAGCGTTCCAGGACGCCGTCGACCGCGCCCACCGGGGCGACGAGCCCGACGAGACGCCGCCGTCGAGCACGCTGCCCTGACGGTCAGCTGAACGGGCCCGGCACCGGCTTGTCGAGGATCGTGTAGATCCCGTCGACGACGAGCTGCACCGCGATCGCGAGGATCAGGAAGCCGAGGATCCGGGTGAGCGCGCCGAGCCCGGTGGCGCCGAGGCGATCGAGGACCGTGTCGCCGACGATCAGGCACAGCCACGCGACCACTGCGATCGCGACGACACCGACGAGCGCGCCGGTCGTGTGCTCCCACGAATCGCTGATGGTGGCGATGCCGATGACGATGCCGATGGCGCCCGGACCGGCGATGAGCGGCATGGCCATCGGGCTGAACGAGACGTCGGCCTTGGTCACACCCTCGTCGTGCTCCTCGGGCGTGATCCGACCGCCCGTGTTGACGACCATGCCCCAGGCCGTGTGGGCGACGACGAGGCCGCCCGCGACCTTGAGCACGCCCACGTCGATGCCGAAGAACTCGAGAATCGGCCGGCCGGCCAGCAGCGACACCGCCAGGATGCCGAGCACGTAGATCGACGTGAGCCGGGCCTGCCGGCGCCGCGCCGCGGCATCGTCGCTCCCGGTGAGGGTCGAGAAGACCGCCGCGCCGCCGATTGGGTTCGTGATCGGCAGGAGCGCGGCGAAGGTGCCGCCGGCAGCCGCCAGCAGCACCTCCACTTACGAGCCCACCTATGAGCAGCCGCTGGTAGCGCCGCAGCTGGGGCAGGCGTGACACGAGCCCGCCCGTTGCATGATGTCGCCGCACACGTGGCAGATCACCGTCTCGCCTTCGATGCTGGCGGCCGCAACCGCAGCCGGCGCCGGATTGGCCGCGGCCGACGGCGCCTGGTCGTCGAGCGGCAGCACGTTGACACCGGGCTCGTTGATGGTCGTGGCTTCTTCGACACCCGGCAACGTCGGCTGCATCCGCTCGTCGACCGTGAGGACGCCGATCTCCTCGCGCTCCTCCCTCGGGAGGTACTCCACCGCCAGCCGGCGGAAGATGTAGTCGAGGATGCTGGTGGCGAAGCGGATGTCGGGGTCGTCGGTCATGCCCGCCGGCTCCCAGCGCACGTTCGTGAACTTCTCGACGAAGGTTCGAAGGGGCACGCCGAACTGGAGGCCGAGCGACACGGCGATGGCGAAGCCGTCCATCATCCCCGCCAGCGTCGAACCCTGCTTGGCCACCTTGAGGAACAGCTCGCCCGGCCGCCCGTCCTCGAACTCGCCGATCGTGACGTACCCGTGGCAGTCGGCCACCCGGAACGAGAACGTCTTCGACGTTCGCTTGCGGGGCAGCTTCTGGCGAACCGGATCCTTGACCGTGATGACGTGCTCGATAACCCGACCGACCTCTTGCGCGAGCGGGTCTTCGTCGTCGGCCTGTGCCTTCCTCTGCGTTGCCAGCGGTTGCGCGACCTTGCAGTTGTCGCGGTAGATCGCGACCGCCTTGAGGCCGAGACGCCACGCCTCGAGGTGGAGGCCCTCGACGTCCTCGACCGAAGCCTCCTCGGGCATGTTGACGGTGTTGTGGTTGACGATGCCATTACCGACGAACGCGTGCGTTGTCGGCACTGAGATGTCGAATACCTCTCGTAGTCCGGCGTCCGCGACGGTCTTGACCGGGCTGAAGAACAGGTTGTCGTCGAGCACGTACCGGAGCCACCGAGGGAGCACGACCCCCGGGATGGCTGCCACACGCTCGAGCGTGCGTCGGGTGACATGCCGGGTGCGCTCGTCGCAGAGGAAGTTGAACTTCGTGCTGTGACCCGTGCCAGCACCACCGCGACCGGAGTGACCCTTGGGAATCAGCTCGTAGAGCTCACGCGGGGCGATACCGGGCACGACGTCGGCTGTGTTGTGCGTACCGTCGGTGTTCAGCAGCACGAGCTCGTTTGCACGAGCCGCCTTGTCAGCCTCGAGGAAGGGAACCAGCTCGACAAGACGCGCCGCATGACGTCCGGCCGCATACACCTCGTCGTAGGCCTTGCCGTTGTCCTTGTTGACCTTGGAGATGCGACTGTGAACGATCCCGAGGTCCGTCAGCACGGCCTGGAGGTCGTCGAGCAGCTCGCCGGCCTCGAGACAGATCGCCCACTTGGGCATGGTGGCAACCGTCGCGTACGCGTCCAGCGCGAGGCCCTGCAGGAAGGCCAGCACCATGGGACGCGGCGAGCGAAGGACGGCATCCGGAATCCGCTTGGTGCGTGCGCGTTCTCCGCATCCGAGGTACTCGAGGAACTCGACAATCGTCTTCGACGAGACAACCACGTACGGGCACCGGTCCGTCGGTCGCGCGATCCGGGCGTCAACACCGAACTCGCTGCGCCATGCCGATGCCACCCGCTGGAGGACGTTCTCCTGCGAGTTCGTGATCACGATGCTGTACGTCGCCGACGCCGTGTGACCCTCCGCTGCGTACGCCCCGAGCAGGAACGCGAGCTCCTCGGTCATCTCGACGGGGACGTCGATCCATTTCTGGTTGCCGTAGCGCGGCGACGACGCGAAGTCGTCGAAGCGAGCTGCGACCTCGGACCAGAGGTTTGCGCCGTACTGCACGGCGACGTACTCGTCGGGCAACACGTCCTCGAGCGGCATCCATTCGACCCCGCCGTACCCGGCGACGAGCACCCGGTGGTTCGGAGTACCAACGATGCGGTGACCGGACCGGAGCGTGATCTCGCGGACCCGTCGGTGGCCGCCGTAATAGAAGGCGTCCGTCTTCTGCGTGCCGTCGAGAGAAGCAACTTCGAGAACGTGGTCGCGGAACGCGTCAGCCGTTTCTCCCCGATGCAGACTCCCGATTCGGACGAGCCCGTCGGCGGTCGTGACGAGTGTGGGCCCCTCGACACACTTGCTGATCGCGCCGGAGATGAACGGCTGCACCGCGCCCATCATCGTGACGTGGCCCATGTAGTGGATCGGGTTGTCGCCCATCGAGCACGCGAACACCGGCAGATGCTCGGGATCGAAGGCGGGCGCGCCGATGACGGTCTTGTGCTCGTCGATGTACTGGATGATGGCGTCGACCTGGTCGTCGGAGTATCCGAGCCGGCGCAACGCGCGCGGGACGGTCTGGTTGACAATCAGCATGGTGCCGCCACCGACGAGCTTCTTCGCCTTCGTCAGCGCGAGGTCGGGCTCGATGCCGGTGGTGTCGCAATCCATCATCAAACCAATAGTTCCGGTCGGTGCAAGCACCGTCGACTGTGAGTTGCGCACGCCGTGCACCTCGGCGGTGTCGACGGCGTCGTCCCAGGAGCGCTGGGCGGCACTCAGCAGCTCGACCGGCACGAGCTCCTCGTCGATCTTCGCCGCCTCCGCGCGGTGCATCCGCAGCACGTTGAGCATGGGCTCCTCGTTGCGCACGTAGCCCGCGAACGGTCCCATGCGCCCGGCGGTGCGAGCGCTGGTGGTGTAGGCGTGGCCGGTCACCAGCGCGGTGAGCGCGCCCGCCCACGAACGCCCCTCGGGTGAGTCGTAGGGGACGCCCATCGCCATCAGCGTGGCGCCGAGGTTGGCGTAACCGAGGCCGAGCTGGCGGAACTGACGGCTGGTCTCGGCGATCTTCTCCGTCGGGTAGTCGGCGTTGCCGACCAGGATCTCCTGGGCAGTGAACACGACCTCGATCGCGCGCTTGTATCCCTCGACATCGAAGTAGTCGTCGTCGTCGAGGAACTTCAGCAGGTTGATGCTGGCGAGGTTGCACGCCGAGTTGTCCAGGTGCATGTATTCACTACACGGGTTCGACGCGTTGATGCGGCCGGTGTTCGCCGCCGTGTGCCAGCGGTTGATCGTGGTGTCGAACTGCATCCCCGGGTCGGCGCACTCCCACGTGGCCTCCGAGATCTGACGCATGAGCTCGCGGGCCTTCATCGTGCGGATGACATCGCCCGACTTCACGGAGCGCAGGTGCCAGTCACGGTCGTCGACGACGGCCTGCATGAACTCGTCGGTGACCCGCACTGAGTTGTTGGCGTTCTGGTACTGGATCGAGTGCGAGTCGCGGCCGTCGAGATCCATGTCGAAGCCGGCTTCGCTGAGAGCGCGGGCCTTGCGCTCCTCGCGCGCCTTGCACCAGATGAACTCCTCGACGTCGGGATGGTCGGAGTTGAGGATCACCATCTTCGCGCTGCGCCTCGTGCGACCTCCTGACTTGATCGTGCCGGCGGACGCGTCGGCGCCACGCATGAAGCTCACGGGGCCACTGGCGGTGCCGCCGCCTTGGAGCGGTTCGACAGAGGACCGGATCCCGGACAGGTTGATTCCCGACCCGGAGCCTCCCTTGAAGATGATGCCCTCTTCCCGGTACCAGTTGAGGATCGCATTCATCGTGTCGTCGACGGCGAGGATGAAGCACGCACTCGCCTGTTGCGGCACGCCGTTCACGCCGATGTTGAACCACACCGGTGAGTTGAACGCGGCCCGCTGGTGGAGCAGCACGTACTTGAGCTCGTCGCGGAAAGCGCCGGCCTCCTCGTCGTCGACGAAGTAGCCGTCGCGCTCGCCCCACCCGGTGATGGTGTCGACGACGCGATCGATCACCTGGCGCAGCGACCACTCCCGCTCGGGCGTGCCGAGGGACCCGCGGAAGTACTTCTGGGCCACGATGTTGGTGGCGTTCTGGGACCAGGTGACCGGGAACTCGACGTCGGGCTGGAGGAAGGCGTCGGTGCCGTCCTTGTAGTTGGGGATGCGGGCCTCGCGCCGGTCCCACTCGACGGTGTCGTAGGGGTCGGTGCCCGGTTCGGTGAAGTGCCGCCGGATGCCGATGCCCATCTCGTCCTTCGCCATGACCATGGGGTCCCCCTCGGGACGACTCGGTGCGCGCCTCCCCCGGCGCCTGTCAGAACGCTCTCTCGTGCCGCTCGACGCCACCGGAGCCCCCGACTCCCAAGCACAAGATGTTGGGGTCCCCTAGCGGGGCAGCGCGAGATGCTGGGCAATTACATCACTGGTATTCACCGCTGTCAACGGCTCGCCGACCTGCCCGTCGACACGTTTCTCCTGGTCAGCGACCGTTCGCGAAGGTTCCCACTGGTGAATCTGCGCACAATCGCGAACGGCCGGGGATCGTCAGCGACGCTTGGGCTCGGTCGTCTTCTGGAGCTCGCCGACCTCGCGCTCGAAGTCGTCGAGGTTCTCGAAGTCCTTGTAGACGGACGCGAATCGCAGATACGCCACGTCGTCGAGCTGACGCAGACGCTCGAGGACGGCCACCCCCAGGCGCTCACTCGAGACCTCGGGCCCGTCGCCCCGCACCTGCTCCTCGATCTCGGCGGCGATGACGGCCACGGTGCCGTCTTCGATCGGGCGGTTGGTGACCGCCCGCTCGATCCCGGCGGCCAGCTTGTCCCGGTCGAAGGGCTCGCGGGTGCCCGCACGCTTGACCACGAGGAGCGGCAGCTCGTCGACACGCTCGTAGGTCGTGAAGCGCCGTCCGCAGCCGAGGCACTCACGCCGCCGGCGGATGGCACCGCCGTCGTCGGCGGGCCGGGAGTCGACCACCTTGTCGTCGATCCCCCGGCAGTAGGGGCATCGCACGCCGCCACCGTACCCGGGGCTCATCGGGGGACCGGACGGGCGGCCACCCGTCCGCTCACCGCGGCCAGACGACGGTCTCGCCCGGGATCAGGGGCGCGCCCCGCCGGGCCTCGGCGAGGGCGTCGACCACGGGGCGGGGATCCTCCCCCGGCGCGAGCTGCTCGGCGATCGACCACAGCGAGTCGCCGGGCTCGACGACGTAGCGGACGGTGGCGGCATCGTCGGAGACGGCTGGGCGGCGCTCAGGGACCGCGAGGGGTGTGTCCCCGAGCGCGCCACCCGCCTGCGCCACCACGAGCACCAGGGCCACGCCCAGCACGGCGGCGGCGACTCGCCGGCGCCGGTAGGTCGCGGCGGGGACCGGCGGACGGAAGCGGATCGTGGGTTCCGCCCCGAGCCCGAACCTCGGTCTCCTGGTGGTCATGGCGACGGCCATCTCGCTCACGGCTCGCTCACTGCTCCTCTCGAAGCCCCTCCTGCGCCCGCCCTCGTAGCCAACCACCGGGGTGTGACAACTACGGTCGGCGAACGCCTGTTCGCATCAGATCACGAACGGGCGTTCGAGGTCAAGGGGAAATCTCGAACAGATGTTTGCCCCGAACGCGTGATCGTGTTACGGTGCCTCAGAGGGTCTCAAGCGGTGCCTCCCCCGGGCGCCGCCGTCGGCACGTCGCAGGAGGAGAGCCATGACCGATCTCACCGACCGGCAGCGCCAGGTGCTCGAGTTCATCGATGCCGAGCTGCGCAACCGGGGCTATCCCCCGAGCGTGCGCGAGATCGGCGAGGCCGTGGGCCTGTCGTCGAGCTCCACCGTCCACGCCCACCTCGCCGCCCTCCAGGAGAAGGGCTATCTCACCCGCGACCCCACGAAGCCCCGGGCGCTCGAGGTCCACTTCGAGTCGGGCTCGGGCGCGGCGGTGGAGCGCCGGCCTGCCCGCCACGTCCCGCTCGTCGGCGATGTCGCCGCCGGCACCGGTGTGCTCGCGGCCGAGAACATCGAGGAGACCCTTCCGGTCCCCGAAGACTTCACCGGTGGCAGCGGCGACCTCTTCATGGTGCGGGTGCGGGGCGACTCGATGATCGAGGCCGGCATCCTCGACGGCGACTACGTCGTCGCCCGCCAGCAGGCCAGGGCCGAGCCGGGCGACACGGTGGTGGCCGGCATTCCCGGCGACGAGGCGACGGTCAAGACGTTCCTGCGCCGCCGGGGCAAGATCGTGCTGCGGCCCGAGAACCCCGACCTCGACGAGATGGTGTTCGACCCCGCCGAGATCACGATCTACGGCCGGGTCGTCACCGTGATGCGCCGCCTCTGAGCCGAACGGCTCAGGCGACGCCGACGAAGCCCGCCAGCACGTCGTAGGCGCGCTCGACCGACGCCCGGTGGACGAGCTCGTCGGCGGTGTGCGCCAGCTCCGGGTCGCCGGGGCCGAAGTTCACCGCCGGCACCCCTCGGCTCGCGAACCGGGCGACGTCGGTCCAGCCGAGCTTGGGCCGCACGGGCAGCCCGAGGCTCTCCACGAACTCGGCCACCAACGGGTGCGTGAGGTTCGGTGGCGCCGGCGGCGACGCGCTCAGCACCTCCACCTCGTCCGCATCATCGAGGAGTGCCCGCATCTGCTCGATCGCGTCGTCGACCGTGTACGCAGGGGCGAAGCGCCGGTTCACCACGAATGCGCACGCATCGGGCACGACGTTCCTCGCCACGCCGGCCTCGATGCCGACGACCTCGAGCGACTCCCGGTAGGCGAGCCCGTCGACCTCCACGGTGTCGGCCTCGTGGGCCGCGACCCGTGCGAGCGCGGGCGCGGCCTCGTGGATCGCGTTCCGCCCGATCCAGGGGCGCGCCGAGTGGGCCCGGACGCCGTCGAATGACGCCCGCACGTGCAGGGTCCCCTGGCAGCCCGCCTCCACCCAGCAATCGGTGGGCTCGAGGAGGACGGCGAAGTCACCCGCCAGGACCTCGGGACGCTCCTCGAACAGCCGACGCAGACCGTTGTGCTCCTCCGCGACCTCCTCGCACTCGTAGAACGCGAGCGTGACGTCGTGGCGCGGCTCCGCACCCGGCGCCGTCAGCTCCTCGGCGAGACGGAGGAGCACCGCCACTCCCCCCTTCATGTCGGCCGAGCCCAAGCCATGCAGCACGTCGCCCTCGACACGCGGTCGCTCGTTGCCGTTGGGCGGCACGGTGTCGAGGTGACCACCGAGCACGATGCGGCGTTCGCGCCCGAGGTCGGTGCGGGCGATCACGTTCTCCCCCACCCGTTCGACCATCAGGTCGGGGGCGCGCCCGCGGAGGCGCTGTTCGACCGCCGATGCCAGTGCCTCCTCGCGGTGACTCGGCGAGGGTACCGCTACGAGCGCGGCGGTGAGCGTGAGGAGGTCACCGGCGTCGGCGTCGACGACCGCGGTCAGCGCCGTCACTGCCCGACGCCGTGCTCGCGGAGAATGTCGTTCAGCTTCGCCTTGTCGTGACGCTCACCCTCCTCGAGACGTCGGAGGATGAGCGCGCAGGCGAGACCGAACTCGCCGCCCGGGAACTGCTTCCGGCGACTGGCCTGCACCACGATGCACCACGGCGGTACGACACCGCGCGACACCTCCTCGCCGGTCTGGGCGTCGATCACCGGAATGCCGGGGTTGAGGATGACGCCCTCGCCGAGCACGCTGCCGCGTCCCACGCGTGCGCCCTGGGTCACCATGCAGCGGCTCCCGATCGTCACATCGTCATCGACCATCACCGGCGCCGCCTGGGGAGGTTCGAGGACGCCGCCGATCCCGACGCCGCCCGACAGGTGCACGCGCGCGCCGATCTGGGCGCACGAACCGACGGTCGCCCAGGTGTCGACCATCGTCTCGGCACCGACGTGAGCGCCGATGTTGACGTAGCTCGGCATGAGGATCACGCCCCGCGCCAGGTACGAGCCCCAGCGCGCCGACGCGCCGGGTACGACCCGGACGCCCGCGTCGGCATAGTCGTGCTTCAACGGGATCTTGTCGAGGTACTCGAACGGACCCGCCTCCGCCACCTGCATCTGCTCGAGCCGGAACAGCAGCAGGATGGCCTGCTTCAGCCACTCGTGGACGACGACGTCGCCGTCGACGATCTCGGCGACGCGCGCCTCGCCGCGGTCGAGCAGGTCGATGGCGTCGTGTACCGCCGCCCGCGCCTCGGGCGCGGGCATGACCGCGGCGAGGTCGTCGCGGCCCTCCCACAGCACCGTGATGGTCTTGGCAAGCTCGTCCACACGTCCTCCCGGTCGGCGCGGCGATTCAGACGGGCGCGGCGGCCAGCCGGTCGAGAGCCAGCTCCAGCCGTTCGTCGGAGACTGTCAGCGACAGGCGGACATGGTCCATACCGTCGGGCCCGTACAGCTCGCCGGGCGCGACCACGAGCCCCCGTTCCGCGAGCCGGGAGGCGACGTTCCAGCCGTCGCCGGCGCCGTCGCCGTCCCGCAGCCAGAGGTAGAAGGTCGACGGTCCGCCGGCGCGCACGAGGCCGAACCCCTCGAGTGCCGTCATGGCGGCGGCCCGGCGGCGACGGTACCGCTCCCGCTGCTCGTCGACGTGGGTGTCGTCGGCGAGCGCAGCCGCGGCCGCCGCCTGCACCGGCGTGGGCACGATCAGCCCGGCGTGGCGACGCACCTCTCCGAGGTACCGCACGAGGTCGGCGTCGCCGGCGACGAACCCGGCTCGCAGGCCCGCCATGTTCGAACGCTTCGAGAGCGAATGGACCACGAGCACGCCCTCGACCCCCGACGACAGCGCCGTCACCGGCGGTGCGGGAGCGCCGGCGGCGTCGTAGGTGAACTCGGCGTAGCACTCGTCGCTCGCCACCACGACTCCGTGTCGCCGCCCCCACTCGACCAGCGCCGCCAGGTCGGCCGCGGCCGTGGACGCGCCCGTCGGGTTGGCGGGCTCGTTGAGCCACAGGACCAGCGCCCGCTCCGCGTCGCCCGGCGGCACGCGCTCGACGTCGAGGTGCCACTGCTCGTCGACCGGGACCGCCACCGCCCGCAACCCCGCGAGTCGGGCGCCCATCTCGTAGGTCGGGTACGACACCGCCGGGTAGAGCACGGTGTCGCGGCCCGGGTCGCGGAGCGAGAGGAGGTGCGGCAGCGACGCCACGACCTCCTTGGTGCCGACGCACGCGATCACGCGGTCGGCCGGCACGCCCGCCCCGAAACGGCGTTCCATCCACCCGGCTGCCGCTTCCCGGAGGGCAGGCGTACCCACCGACGGCGGGTAGCCGGTGGCACCGGCCGCCGCGTCCGCGAGCACCCGTACCGCGACCGCCGGCATCGGATCGACCGGGGTGCCGATCGAAGTGTCGACGCACCCACCGGTCACCTCGGCGGCGCGTGCGCGCAGGTCGTCGAGACGGTCCTGGGGATAGGGCGGTGGGACGAAGCCCGTGGTGGTCACGGGGGCGATCCCACCACGAACTCGGCGAAGCGGCTGAGACCGGCATCGGGGATCCGTGCCCGCACCCGGGTCTCGGCATCGCCGTGCACCTCGACGAGCACTTCGCCGGCTCGGTGCAGAGCCGCCATGACATCGCCGCGCTCGTAGGGGACGGACAGCTCGATGATCCGATCGAGGGCGCGCAGCCGGTCGGAGAGGACCTCCCGGAACTTGTCGACACCTTCGCCGGAGGCCGCCGAGACCGCCACCGCACCCGCATTCGCGCCGAAGAGGTCGTCGATCGCGTCGGGGTCGGCGACGTCGAGCTTGTTGACAACGAGCAGCTCGGGCAAGTCGGCGGCGCCGATCTCTCCGAGCACATCGCGCACGGCGTCGATCTGCTGTGCCGCCGTGGGCGAAGCGCCGTCGACGACATGGACGAGCAGGTCGGCGTCGACGACGTCGTCCAACGTGGAGTGGAACGCCTCGACCAGCTGGTGCGGAAGCTTGCGAACGAAGCCCACGGTGTCGGAGAGCAGCACGGTCTCGCCGCCCGGCAGCCGGAGCCGCCGGGTGGTCGGGTCGAGCGTGGAGAAGAGACGGTCCTCGACCACCGCGGCGGCGTTCGTGAGCCGGTTCAGCAGGGTCGACTTCCCCGCGTTCGTGTAACCGACGAGCGCGACGGTGACGAGCTCCCGGCGACGACGCGCCTTGCGCTGAGTCGCGCGGGTGCGCGCCAGCCGCTCGAGCTCCGCTTCGAGCTTCGTCACCCGCCGTTGGATGCGCCGACGATCGACCTCGAGCTGAGTCTCGCCCGGGCCGCGGCGGGTGCCGATCCCGCCTGCCTGCTGGCTGAGCTCGCGGCCCTTCCCCCGCAACCGGGGCAGCCGGTAGCGCAGCTGTGCGAGCTCTACCTGGACCATGCCCTCCTGGCTGGTTGCATGCTGGGCGAAGATGTCGAGGATCAGCGCGACCCGGTCGACGACGTCGCGACCGAACAGCTTCTCCAGGTTGCGTTGCTGCGCGGGGGTGAGCTCGTCGTCGAAGACGACGACGTCGGCGTCGAGCGCGTCGGCGAGGCCCCGCAGCTCCTCGGCCTTGCCCGAACCGATATAGGTCGCCGGATCAGGGGTGTCTCGTCGCTGCAGCACCGACTCCACGGGGTCGGCGCCGGCGGTATCGGTGAGCAGCGCGAGCTCCGAGAGGCTCGCTTCGGCGTCGGCGACGGTGTGGGTGCCCGCTCCGGTGCCGATGAGGAGGGCGCGCTGACGGACGACACCGAGATCGACCTCGGTGGCGGTGAGGCGGCGGCGCTGGCGTCCTTCTCCTCCTCGCGGCATCAGATCTCGACCTGGGTGTCGAAGACGTGGACGACGGGCCCGTGCAGGCGGACGGTCTCGCCCAGCTCGACGCGGTGCTCGCCACCGGGTACCTGCACGACGGCGCTCTCACTCACCAGACCGCGCCGGTGCGCGACCGCCGCGGTCGCGCACACGCCCGTACCGCACGACAGCGTCTCGCCGACACCCCGTTCCCAGACTCGCATCGTGAGCTCGTCGCCCCCGGTCACCGCGGCGAATTCGACGTTGGTGCCGTTGGGGAAGCGCTCGTCGTGCTCCAACCGGGGACCGTGCTGCGTCACCCTCGCGACCGCGGGGTCGTCGACGAAGAGGACGAGATGCGGGTTCCCCATGCCGGCGGCATCGCCCCGGTAGGTGACGCCGTGGAACGTGGCTTCGAGGTCGAACGGGCTCGCGGCGTCGAGGGGAATCTCCGCGGGCTCGAACGTGACGGGCCCCATGTCGACGGTGGCCGCCACCACCTCCTCCGTGCCGTCGAGCTCCAGCTCGAGGTCGCGGCGGCCGGCGGCGGTGTCGACGACGAGGCGCTTGCCGTCGCCCAAGCCGCCACGGTTCGCCACCCATGCGAGGCAGCGGATGCCGTTGCCGCTCATCTCGGCCGCCTTGCCGTCGGCGTTGAAGATGGTCATGGAGCAGTCGGCGCCGTCGTGGCCGGGTCCGAGGATGATGAGACCGTCGGCGCCGACACCTCGATGGCGGTCGCAGAGCGCGGCAACAGCCCGGGGGTCGAGCCCGGGGTCGCCGGACGACACCAGGAAGTCGTTGCCCGCTCCGTGGAGCTTCGAGAGGCGGATGGCGCTCATCGGGACCAGCTTGCCAGGAGGGCGGGCTCGACCGATGCCGGATTCGTGGCCGCGAACCAGCTGATGCGCGGGTCACGGCGGAACCACATCCGCTGGCGTCGCGCAAACGAGCGGGTGCGGCGTACCGCCGTGTCGAGGGCGGCGTCGAGCGAGGGTTCGGCGCCTTCGAGATGGGCCAACACCTCCTTGTACCCGATCGCCTGCCGGGCGGTGCGCGCGAGCCCACCGTTCGCGCCGGCCAGCCGGCGGACCTCGTCCACGAGCCCGGATCGGCGCATCTGCTCGAAGCGCATCGCGATCCGCTCGGCCAGCACCGCCCGCGGCAGCCATACGCCGGCCATCCGGATCGGGAAGGCCGTGGGCCCGAAGTGGCCCAGGCCGCTGCCGAACGACGAGAACGGCTGTCCTGTCAGCCGGACCACTTCGAGCGCCCGCACGATCCGACGGGCGTTGTGCGGGTCGATGCGGGCGGCGGCGTCGGGGTCGCGCTCGGTGAGCTCGGCGTGGGCAGCGGCGACGCCACCGGGCTCGCTCGTCCAGGCCTCGAGCTCGGCCCGCAGGCCGAGGTCTTCTCCCGGGAACCGGAGATCGTCGACGACGGCGTGCACGTACAGGCCCGTACCCCCTACGAGGAGCGCGCGCCGCCCGCGCGCTTCGATCGCACCGACCGCGTCGCGCGCGGCCGCCTGGAAGCGCGCCACCGACCACTGCTCCGACGGGTCGGCGACGTCGATGAGATGGTGGGGCACCGCGGCGCGTTCCGCCGGCGACGGCTTGGCGGTGCCGACGTCGAGACCGCGGTACACCTGCATGGAGTCGACCGAGACGATCTCGACGTCGCCGAGGCATGCGGCCACTGCGAGGGCGAGCCGGGTCTTGCCGGAAGCGGTCGGTCCGACCAGGGCGAGATGCGTCGTGGTCACACGGCCGTGACGGGGATCCGGCTCCGGGTGCGGCGGGGCGCGGCGGTGGTCGCAAGGTGCTCCCCCCGTAGCCAATGGGGGGCGGCGCCCGTGACGCGCACGTCGACGTAGGCACCCGGTGTCACCCCGTCGACACCCTCGGTGTCGAGCGGCTCGAAGTGCACCAGCTTGCCCTGGCGCGTCCTGCCCGAGAGAACGTCGGGGTCGGTCTTCGACGGCCCGTCGACGAGCACCTCCTCGACCTTGCCCACGCGCGCGCCGTGATGGGCGAGCGCATGACGCTCGACCACCGCGACGAGCCGCTCCATCCGCGCCCGCGCCACGTCGGGCGCGACGAACTCGTCGGTCATCTCGGCCGCCCTGGTACCCGGCCGGGGCGAGAACACGAAGGTGTAGGCGGCGTCGTACGACGCTTCGTCGACGACCGCGAGCGTTTGCTCGAAATCGGTGTCGGTCTCACCGGGGAACCCCACGATCAGGTCCGTGGTGACGGCCAGGTCGGGGATCGCGGCGCGCGCCCCCGCCACGCGCTCGAGGTAGCGCTCGGCCGTGTACCCGCGGTGCATCCGTGCCAGGGTGCGGTCGCTTCCGGCCTGGAGGGGAAGGTGCAGCTGCTCGCACACGGCGTCGCACTCGGCCATGGCCGCGATCGTCTCGGGGCGCAGATCCTTGGGATGCGGCGACGTGTAGCGAACCCGCCGGATGCCGTCGACGGCGGCGACTTCGCGCAGCAGATCGGCGAAACGGGGCCGGTACCGGCCGGCGCCGAGATCGCGGCCGTACGAGTTGACGTTCTGGCCCAGGAGCGTGATCTCGCTCACGCCGTCGGCCGCCAGCTGCTCCACCTCGTAGACGACGTCGCCGACCCGGCGGCTGACCTCCTTGCCCCTCACCGCCGGCACGATGCAGAACGTGCACGAGTTGTCGCAGCCGATCTGGATCGTGACCCACGCGGAGTGGCCGGCGTCGCGCCGCGCCGGCAGCGCCGACGGGTAGGCCTCGTGCTCCTCGAGGATCTCGACGATCGGTCCCTCGAGCCGGGCTCGCTCCAGGAGGGCGGGCGCGTGGGCGAGGTTGTGGGTGCCGAAGACGACGTCGACGTGACCGGCGCGCTCGACGACGACCTCGCGGTCCTTCTGGGCGAGGCAGCCGCCCACCGCGATCTGGAGGTCGGGGCGGCTCTCCTTGAGGGCCTTCAGTCGCCCGAGGTGCCCGTAGAGCTTGTTGTCGGCGTTCTCACGGATGCAGCACGTATTGAGCACGACGACGTCGGCGCGCTCCACGTCGTCGGTGGGCTCCATCCCCCGTTCGCCGAGCAACCCCGCGATCCGCTCGGAGTCGTGCTCGTTCATCTGGCACCCGAACGTGCGGATGTAGAAGCGCCGGGGCGTGCTCACGGCTGACCAGTGTACGTGTCGCTAAGGTCTTGCCCTTCGCCTCGAAGGAGCGTCCGATCCATCTGTCCGCGCTCGAATTCGCGCTCGTGGCCCTGGCTGTCGCCACGGGCGCCTTCGTGCAGGGTTCGATCGGGTTCGGGAGCAACCTCGTGGGGGTGCCGGTGCTGGCGCTCGCGAACCCGGAGGCCCTGCCGGCGACACTGTCGCTCGTGGTCGTGCCACTGGTGTTCGTGATGGCAATCCGCGAGCGCCACGCCGTCGACCGCCCCGGCGTCACATGGATCACCATCGGGCGCGTTCCCGGCACCGTGCTCGGTGCGTGGGTGGTGGCGATCGTGTCCGCGTCGACCCTGTCGGTGCTGCTCGGCAGCGGCGTGCTCATCGCCGTGGGGATGAGTGCGTTCACCGGGCCCGTCGCGGTCAACCGCACGACCACGACGAGTGCCGGCTTCGCCTCCGGTGCCATGGGCACGGCCACGGCGATCGGTGGACCGCCGCTGGCGCTGCTCTACCAGCACCACGAAGGTGCGGTGCTGCGGTCCACGCTCGCGGTCGCGTTCGCGATCGGGAGCGTGCTGTCGATCGCCGGGCTGCTGGCGGGCGGTGTCATCGACCTCTGGCACGTCGCCCTGGCGGCGGCGCTGCTGCCCCCGCTCGGGCTGGGGCTGGCGCTCAGCCGCTTCGCGATCGGGCGGCTCGACGGCGGGTGGCTCCGCCCGGCGGTGCTGGCCTTCTCGGGGGCGACGGCGGTCGTGGCGATCGTCCGCGGCATCGCGGGGTGAGCGAGCTCCGGACCGCCCGGCTGCGCCTCCGCAGGTGGCGCGACGAGGATCTCGATGGCTACGCGCGCATCTGCGCCGATCCCGAGGTGATGCGCCATCTCGGCGGAAAGCCCTACACCCGCGAGGAGAGCGACCGGCAGATGCGCGGCTTCATGGACCACTGGGACGAGCACGGCTTCGGGCTCTGGGCAGTCGACCTCCTCGACGGCGACCGCTTCATCGGCTTCATCGGCCTGAGCACGCACGCGTGGTTCCCCGGCGTCGAGGTCGGCTGGCGTCTCGACCGCTCCTACTGGGGCGGGGGCCTCGCAACGGAGGGCGCGGCCGAGAGCATCAGCTTCGGCTTCGAGGAGCTCGGGCTCGACCGGATCGTCTCGATCCACCAGCCGGCGAACGTGGCATCACGTCGGGTGATGGAGAAGAACGGTCTCACGTTCGATCTCGAGACCGTGCTGCCCCACAACCAGCTGCTGGTGTGGGTGTACGCGATCACACGCGTGCAATGGGAGACGCAGCGCGCCACCGATTAGCGGCCGGCCACACCCGGGGCGCCCGGCCCCCGGCGAGGGGTCGGGGGCCGGACACCGGCGGGCGGGGTGCCGTGCCGCCGCTGGTCAGCCCTCGATCTCGAGGGCCTCGTCGTCGCGCTTGCGCGCCTTCGTACCCTTGCCGTTCTTCGCCGCCGCGCCCTCGTCGGCCGCCGCGAGATCGACCTCGGGCTGGTCGCCGGGCTCGTCCGACTCGGCCGGGTCTTCGATGCCGACCTCGGCTCGGATCTTGTCGCTGATCTCGAACATGAGGTCGAGGTTCTCGGTGAGGAACTGCTTGGCGTTCTCACGCCCCTGACCGAGCTGCTCGCCCTCGTAGGTGAACCACGCGCCCGACTTCTTCACGATGCCGAGGTCGACACCCACGTCGAGCAGCGAGCCCTCGCGGCTGATGCCCTTCCCGTACATGATGTCGAACTCCGCCTGGCGGAATGGGCTGGCGCAGTTGTGGATCACGACGTCTCCGGCCACGAACGTGTGCAGCTCGTCCACCTCGATGTCGAACACTGGGGCACGCTCGGGCGCGGCCACCGCGACGATACGGTCGTACCAGACGTCCTCGTCGAGCACACCATGCAGGAAGTCGCTCTCGAGTGCGTCTGCCAACCGCTCGAGGCGATCACGGCGCAGGCGACTGTGACCGAGCACCTGCTTGAGCCCACCTACCGGATCACCTGCCCCTTCGCCGACGAGCTGCGCCACGAACTGCGGGGTGACGCCCAGACCTCGCAGGTACGCGAGGACCGGCTCGGTCTGGTTCGCCGCCAGGTAATTGGTCTGCGAGCCACGGTGTTTCCGCAGCTCTGGGCGTGCAAGCTCCTCGGTGAGCACTCGACCCCGCGGACCCCACATCGGGATCGCATCCGCGAAGCGGGTGGCGTTGTCGATGCCGCTGATCCGCACTTCCCAGCACGGGAGCTTCCCCTGGACCCTTCGACCGTTGATGATGCTCGGCCGCTGGCTCGTGGGGTCGTAGACCCGAACCGAGCTCCACATCCCGAACCGGAGCAGAAGCCAGTGGATCTGATGGGCAAGTTGCTCCGATGTCGTGGTGAAGCCGCACCGGATCCCGCCGGTCTGCTCCCGGCTCACCCAGCCATCGCTCTCCCACAAGCCGAACAGCAGGTTCGCGACGGCCTCCGCGGAGACGGCGGGAGCAAAGAACGGAGGCGGAATGCGCTTGCCCGGCGCCAGGTGGCCGTGGATACCGGCCCATCGGGCGAGCTCGAGCACACCGTTCTTCTCGCCCTTCCGGTGCGAGAACGCGAGTTCGATGCCATCCCTCCCGCGTGGATGGGCGTCACAGCCGAGCGTCGCCGCGATCAACCCCGCATCCTTCTGGAGCGAGTCCTGGACATTGATGAACGAGATCGGGGTCTTGCCACCGACGTAGCCGTCGCCGATCAGGTACCCGAGCAACCGGGCGTGATCGGGCGGCACGGGCTCGACGTCACCGAAGCCACCGACTCGACGAGGTCGAGCCACTCGGTCGCCGACAACCAGATCGCCCGCCTCGCGCCAGCCGCGATCAGTCAGCACCTTGTGGTCAGGCGTGACCTTCAGCTTCGTACCGTCACGCAGCTTCAGGCCGATGACCTCGCGCTCGCCCTGGTCGAACCGGTCGACGATCGGCCGGTTGTGGAGCTTGCCGGCCTTGTCGGCCGCGACCACGGAGCCAGCCGCGTCGCCATGCACGACGTCCTCGATGTTGTGCGTGAGACCGGTGGTCGGGTCGAACACCTTGGTGCCTGCCGCGACGCACTTGTTCTTCACGACCTTGACGCGCGTGCGGTTGCCGATGACCTCGAGACCGTCCTTGATCGCCTCCACCCGCCGGATGTCGAGCCGCACCGACGAGTAGAACTTCAGAGCCCGCCCACCGGGGGTCGTCTCAGGATTTCCGAAGACGACCCCGATCTTCTCCCGCAGCTGGTTGATGAAGATGCAGATCGTGCGGGACCGGTTGAGGTTGGCGGTGAGCTTGCGCAGGGCCTGGCTCATGAGCCGGGCCTGGAGACCCATGTGGGGATCGCCCATGTCACCTTCGATCTCGGCCCGGGGCACGAGCGCGGCCACCGAGTCGATCGCGATCACGTCGAGTGCATTCGAGCGGATGAGCATGTCGGCGATCTCGAGCGCCTGCTCACCGGTGTCGGGCTGGGAGATGTAGA
>JBOGFJ010000187.1:0-5448 GCA_050743385.1 Acidimicrobiia bacterium | reverse complement strand
TCCACGCCGCCGCCGAGAACATCCAGATCCACGGCGGGATCGGGTTCACGTGGGAGCACGACGCCCACCTGTACTTCAAGCGGGCGAAGAGCTCCGAGATCCTCCTCGGCGACGCCACCTACCACCGCGAGCTCCTGGCGCAGCGCATCGGGATCTGAGCGAAGGTTTCGTGTCCGTGGCGCCGAGTGAGGCGGGAGCGTCGATCCCGGCCGTCCTGTGCATCGACGTCGAGCCCGATGCACGCGAGGTGGACCCCTCGCTCACCGACGCGTGGGCCGGATTCGAGAAGCTCCGCCCGGAAGTCGAACGCCTCCGCGACACCCTCGGTGCCGTCACCGGCGCGCCCGCCCGCTTCACGTGGTTCCTGCGGATGGATCCCCAGGTGGCCGAGACGTCGGGGAGCCCGGGCTGGCTGGCCCAGGCCTACGAGAAGGACTGGACCGAGCTGACGGGCACTGGCGACGAGCTCGGGCTGCACCCGCACCCGTGGCGATGGGATGCGGTGCCGCGACGGTGGATCTCCGACCAGGGCGACCCGGAGTGGGTGGCCTCGTGTGCCCACCTCGCGCTCGACGCCTATCGCGAATCGTTCGGTCGCCCGTGTGCTTCGTATCGCCAGGGTGACCGGGCGATGAGCACCGCGCTGGCGCGCCTCCTCGACGAGGCCGGCGTCGTCGCCGACCTCACCGTCGAGCCCGGCCTCCCCGGGTCGCTGGGCCTCGTTCCGGAGGAAGACGCCACCGGCTGGATCGAGGCCACGGTGACCGCGCCGACCGTGCCGTACCGCCCGGCGGGCGACGACTTCCGTGTTCCCGACCCTGACCGGCGTGATGGATTGCTGATGATCCCCCTGACCCGCGCCCTCGACATCGAAGCCGTCGCCCGGCCCGATCGCGTCCGGCCGTCGGGCCGCTGGGCCACGCTGACCCTCTGGGACGAGCCGGCGAGGTTCCGTGCTCGGTTGCTGCGATTCCTGGCCGGCCCCGCCGTCACCCACCTCGCCTTTGCCATCCGCAGCGACCTGCCTCTGCAAGCCCAGTGGTCGTCGTTCGAGGCCAACGTCGCCGAGCTGTGCCGGCATCCCATCGCACGGCGCTTGCGCTGGTGCACGACGTCGGAGGCGGTATCGGTGCTGGCGCCCGCAGCCGGCGAGGCGCGCCCCGGCAATCGGATCGACTCCGACGATCCCGGCTCGTCGCGACGGGCGGGGTTGTGGGCCGGCGGGGCGGAGGATCCCGGATTCATCGAGTGGGCCGAGGCCGACGCCCTCGAGCTCGTCGGCCGCGTCGCCGGCGATCAGCAGCAGGCCGCCGGTGAGCTGGCCGCCGCGCTCGACATCGAGCGCAGACGAGCACACGACCTTTCCGCCGCGCTCGACGCGGAGCGGGCGCGCGCCGGGGAGTTGGCGGCCCAACTCGAGGTCGCCGAGAACGATCGGCGGGCGCTGCGCGCCACGACGACCTGGCGGGCCCACGACGCCCTGCTCCCGATCCTGCGGCTTGTGCGCCGGCTCGTCCCTCGTCGCTGACGCCGCCCTCGCGGGGGGCGGAACCCGACGGCAGCGCTACTCATGGCGGGCGCGCCCGCGCGCTGGTTGTCGCCGCGAAGGGCGCGCAGGTTGCAAGGGGAGTGCCAGAATCGTGACGGATGGTCGCTCTCGTCACGATCCTGGCGGTGGTGGTGGCGCTGCTGGCGGTGCTCGTCGCGGGGCTGTTGCGCAGTCACGCCGAGATCGTCCGGGCGCTGCACGAGCTCGGCGCTGATCTCGACCCCGACTCTGCCCGCCGCCGGCCGGCGCAAGCGGCGGCGCGCCCGTCGCGGAGCGTTCCTCGTACCGCCGCCGACGTCACGGGAGAGACCCCGGAGGGCGACGCGGTCAGCATCGGCGTGACCGGTGCCCCGCACGCGACGCTGCTCGCCTTCCTCACCAGCGGGTGCACGACGTGCGCGGGGTTCTGGGAGGCCTTCGCCGACCCCGACACCCTCACGGTGCCCGGCGATGCCCGTCTCGTCGTGGTCACGAAGTCGCCCACCAACGAGGTCGTCGCCCAGGTCCAGAAGCTCGCCGCGCCCGACCTGACCGTCGTCATGTCGAACGCAGCATGGGAGGCCTACGACACTCCTGTCGCCCCCTACTTCGTGTACGTCGACGGGAGCTCGGGGAAGGTCGTGGGCGAGGGTGCCGCGACCACCTGGGCCCACGTCGTGTCGTTGCTCACCCAGGCGATCGAGGACGCCGGTCTCGAGGGAGACACGGGCGGGCGGCGTGGCCGTCGGCGGGCGCGTAGCGGAGCGGCGCGCGAGGCCCGTATCGACCGCGACCTCCTGGCCGCCGGCCTGCGCCCGGGCGACCCCGCGTTCTACCCCAGCCGCCAGACCAGCCCGCAGCCGGACGCGGCCGCCGACAACGGCGAACCGTGAGCACGGCGGCCGTCACCGTCGTCGCGGTGGTCGTCGCCGTCGTGGCGGGGCTGCGGTCGAGCTGGTCACCCTGAGGGGAGTCGATGCTGGCGAGCATCAATCCGCTCGGGGAGCGGAGCCGGAACAGCCGATTCGCGATCACGCTCACGGCCTACCTCGCCGGCTCGGTCGCGGGCGGAGCCGCCGCGGGTTCGCTGCTCGGTCTCGTAGGCGCAGGCCTTCACGCGATCGCGCCGTGGAGCACTGCGGCGGCGGCCGGCGCGGTCGTCGTCGCGGTCGTGGTCGCGCTCGTGCTCGACGCGGGCGTCGCCGGGCTCCGCGTTCCCACCTTCCGTCGCCAGGTGAACGAAGACATGCTCCACGAGTACCGCGAGTGGGTCTACGGCTCGAGCTTCGGGTTCCAGCTCGGGCTCGGGGTCGTCACGATCGTCACGACTTCCACGGTGTACCTCACCTTCGCGCTCGCCGCCCTCACCGGCGCGTGGCAGGCCGGACTGCTCATCGGGGCGATCTTCGGGTTCGTGCGTGCCCTCCCGATGCTGTTGGTGGCGCGGGTCTACGACCCCGACCAGCTTCGGCGACTCTTCCGGCGCATCAACGGCTGGGCACCCGTCGCCCAGCGCGGGTCGTTCGCGCTGCTCGCCGTCGCCGGTAGCGTCGCGGTGGTGGCGATCTGGACGGGGGCTCCTCTTGGGTGAGCTCCGCGCCCACGGGCTCGTCGTCGACGTCCCCCCGGGTTGGGACGGGCGGATCACCCGCCGCCCCGAGCACGGCGACGTCAGCGTCGCGACCGCCGACGCCCCGCCGGCCACCCCCGGGTTCAGCACCCGACCGGTCACCCACGTCGCCAGCATCGCCCTGCCGGGCGACATGGCCGACTTCGGCGCCGACGTCGTCGAAGACCTCGGTCCCGACGACGCCTTCGTCGCGCTCGTCGAGTACGACCCTGCCAGCGCGGGAACCACACTGTTCACGGCGCAGGGCGTCCCGCGCTCGCTCGATCCCGAGCTCTTCAGCCCGACGACGCTCCAACGCAGCGTCCCCGGCCAGGCGGGCCTGCAGCGGTTCTTCTCGGAGCAGGGCCGGGCCCTCTGCCTCTACGTCGTGCTCGGCTCGTATGCCCGCCGTCACGACGTCGTGCCTCGCGTCGACGAGGTCCTCGCGAGCGTGCAGGTCGCGCCGCTGGCGCCCGGCCCCGAATAGCATGCCGGCGTGACCGCACTGGCCGGCCCGTTCGCGATCGCGGCCGCGCTGCTCGCGCTCGGCGGCGCGGCCAAGGCGGTGCAGCCGTCCGACACTGCCGGTGCGCTTCACACGCTCGGGCTCCCGGGGTCGAGGTTCCTGGTTCGGGCGGGCGGCATCGCCGAACTCGTGATCGGCATCAGCGCGCTGGTCTACGGGACCCGGGTGTTCGCGGTTCTCGTCGCGGCCTCCTACGCAGGCTTCGTCGCCTTCGTCGCGCTCGCGCTCCGCCGCGGCGCCCCGATCAGCTCGTGTGGCTGCTTCGGCAAGGCCGACACGCCGCCGAGCGTGACGCACATCGTCGTCAACTCGGCCGCGGCCCTGGCTGCAGTCGGCGTCGCAATCGATCCGGTCGGCGGAATCGCCGACGTGGCCGCGGACCAGCCGCTCCTCGGCCTCCCGTTCCTGGTGCTCGTGGCGGCGGGCGTGTACCTCACGTTCCTCGTGCTCACGCTGCTCCCGCGCACCTTGGCCGCACTCCCGAACCGGCGGTAGCAGGCATGACCGAGCCGGGTGGCGACCTCCGCCCGAGCAAGGGCGTCGCCATCGGCAACTGGCTCACCAGCGCGGTCACCGGTTTCCTCTCGTCGCGAACGTCCCGGCGCGGCTTCCTCGTGCGCAGTGCGATGGCGGGATCGGCGTTCGCGGTCGCGGGCTGCGGCTACGCCACGAAGAAGGGCCCGGCCTACCAGCGCCTGACCGACTGCGCCCCCAACTCCATGTGCCGCGGCGACGGCTACACCGAGTTCTGCTGCTCGATCAACGGTGGTTACAACCAGTGCCCCGGCGACTCGATCCCGGCGGGCTGGTGGAAGGCCGACTCCTCGCACTGGTGCCACGGCGGCCCGCGCTACTACGTCGACTGCAACCAGACGTGCTGCGGCCCGGCTCGGGGCGACGGTCTCTGCCAGGGCTGCTCCGAGTGCCGGTGCGGGCCGAGCTGCGACAACCGCAGGGTGTACTGCAACTACTTCCGCTACGGGCAGTGCAACGCGCACGTCGCCGTCGGGCCGATCGCGTGCCGCCTCTCGTTCTGTGAGCCTCCGCCTCTCTTCTCCCTCGGTTGCGGCGGCCCGGAGCTGCGTGACAACTCCACCGCCGGCCACATCACCGGTTGCCTCCTGACCGGGCCTCCGGCTCCTCCTCCGCCACCCACCACGCAACCACCGCCCCCGACCACGAAGCCGCCGACGACCACGACGACCACCACCACCACCACCACCACCACCACCGCGACGCCACAGCCGACGTCGACGACCTGATCCGATGGCGGTCGTCGTCGCGATGCTCGTGGTCGGGCTCGTGATCGCCATTGCGGCGGTCATCGTCGTTCGCGAGGCGGGTCGGCTGGCCAAGGAGCCGCCGCCGCCGATCTTCGACTTCGAGGAGGCGTACGAGTGGGTGGTCGCCCACGTGCCCGACGACGTGGCGGCCACCCTCACCCCCGACGACGTGCGCAGGATCCTCGACCTCCAGGTCGAGTTCTTCGAGCGCAAGGGCGTTTCGGGCAACGGCTCCAGCAAGACGCCCGTCGGGGACGTGATCATCGGCGGCGCCGAGACCGTCGACTACATCATCGAGCGGGCCGCAGCCACCGGCGAGGGCTATCTCCCCGAGCAGGTCCACGCCGTGATCGATACCCAGCTCCGCTACCTGCGGGCCATCGGCGCGGTGGGGCCGCCGGCGCCGCCGGGGTGCGGTGGCGACGAGCCCTCCTCCTGAATGCGTCCCCCATACCCCCGCGCCGCGTGCTACAAGAGCGGTACCAGAGGAAGGAGGTGGTCC
>JBOGFJ010000186.1:0-3660 GCA_050743385.1 Acidimicrobiia bacterium | reverse complement strand
TCGGTGAGCGTCATGCCCCAACCCTCGCGGGCGGCGGCGCCGGCGACGACCCACGCCCGCCGATAGAGCGAGAGCAGCTCGTCGTCCTCGATGCGACCGGGGAGGTGGATCCAGTGTTCGGCGCCGGCTTCGTGCCGCTGGGCCTCGAGGTCCTCGCGCTTGTAGCCCTCCCCCACGATGACCGCCTCGAGCTCGGGGTGGCGCCGCTTCAGCTCGACGAGCACCTCGACGAGGTAGTCGTAGCGCTTCACCGGCACCAGCCGGCCGGCGGCGACGACCAGCGGAGTGGGCGACTTCTCGCCGGCCGGCGAGAACCGCGGATCGACGCCCGGCGGAACGACGGTGATCCGCTTCTCCTTGAACCCCATCTCGTCGACGAGCTCGCGCTTCGACGAATGCGAGAGGGTGACGATCGGAGTGCGGCGGTAGAACGGTGGCGCGACCCGCGATTCGAGCAGCCGCCCCATGCGGGCCATGCGCGGCGGCAGCGTCATGTCCCACATCTCGGCGTGATGGTGGTGCAGGAAGCAGATTCGGGGCCCGGCCGCCCACACGGGCGAGAACCACGGCATCCCGTTCCAGATCTCGACCAGCCCGTCGCGCGCACCGTGCCAGCCCATCCATTCACTGAACGCGCCCCGCGGAAACACCATGTAGCGGCCGGCCTTGCGGACCACGCGATAACCGTCTCGCCAGCTGATCTGGGGGTGACCGGCCGCGTACGACGTCCGCATGGTCACCTCGATGCCGGCCTCACCCCAGAGCTTGGCAACGGTCGAGGCGTGGACCTCGGAGCCTCCCGCCTCCGGGTCGTCGAGATCGCGCCAGGCGAGCACGCTCACCCGCTGCAACCCCGCCTCGGCGGCGAGGTCGCCGAGCTTGGCGATCTGCGTCGCCCGGTCGCCCCGTGGGGCGCGCGACGGCTCGGCGGCGGACTCCATGACCGCAAGAATGGTAGGTGAGCGCACGCCGCGAGTGTGGGTCGGGGAACGCGAGGGCGGCCTAGGCTCGCTTGGCGTGAGACTGACCGGTGAGCGACCGATGCAGGGGGCGACCCCCGACTCGCTGCTCGCCCTCCACGACGCCGGCTACCGGGAGGTCGTCGACCGCCTCGGACCGGGCGCCGTGCTCGATGTCGGCTGCGGCGTCGGTGACGAGACGGCTCGTCTCGCCGGCGACGACCGCCTCGTCGTAGGCGTCGACTACGACGCCGGCACCGCCGTCGCCGCCGGCGCCGAATGGGGCGCAGGGGGGCGCCGCGGGGCGAAGGTGCTGTTCGCAGGAATGGACGGCGCCCGGCTCGGCGCGCGCACGGGAGCCTTCGACTGGGTGTGCTCGTCGCACATCATCGAGCACTTCACCATGCCGGAGACACACGTGGCCGAGCTGGCCCGGGTGCTCGCCGACGACGGCACCGCGTTCGTCATCACCCCCAACCGGCCCGCCGACTTCGAGAATCCCTTCCACGTGTACCTCTTCGAGGCGCCCGAGCTCGTGTCGTTGCTGCGCCTCTTCTTCCACGACGTCGAGATGCGCGGCCTTCAGGGCGACGCCGAGCTCGAGGCCGACTTCGCCGCCCGCCGCGCCAGCGGCGAACGCATCCTCAGGCTCGACTTCCTGCGCCTGCGGCATCGCATGCCTCGGCGGTGGTACGTCTGGATGTACGAGCGGGCGCTCCCCGTGGTCTACCGCCTGCTGGGCCGATCGACATCTGGCGTGGGCTCGGGCCTCGACCACACCCACCTGTTCATGACCGACGAGATCGTGCCCACGACACCCGTGCTCTTCGCGGTCGCTCGCTCACCCCGTCGAAGCTGACGCGCCCGCGGGCGCGGCGGATCGGAGCCGCACGAGCGTCACCGCGGTGCCTACGGCCAGGAACGGCAGCACCGGAACGTGGAAGCGGACGTCGCCGAAGAAGATGAGCGGTTGCACCGCCATCGCGGCCATCGCGAGGAGGAAGAACCGCCGCCGGGACTCTCGCCAGAATGCCGGGATGGCGAGCAGACCCAGGACGAGCGCGGCGAAGAAGTAGGCGTCGGCGAGCGTCGCCAGCACGCTGCGCCAGCGTTCCGGTATGAACTGGTTGCGGTGGTACGACTCGGAGGCGTCGAGTCCGTCGTGGTCGTTCTGGAGCGTGTAGTAGGCGCGCCAGAGAATGAGCCGAGCTTCGTCGAGTGGGTGCTCCACGACGAACTCGACCGCCGCCCGGATGCCGTCGTTGTTCCGCCGGATCTCGTATTCCGGACGCTCGATTCCCTCGTAGCCTTGGAGACACTCGGCTTCGAGCTGGAACGCGCCAGTGCCGCCGGCATGCCGGCTCATGCAGAGGTTGTCGCCGATGTTGGTCGACATGACGACCGGCGAGTTCATCACGACGATGTTGCGGATCGTCCACGGTGCGATCACCACCGCGATCGCGATGCAGACGATTGCGAGCTGGCGCAGCGCCGGGCGCCAGCCCCACCCGGCCACCAGCCAAACCCCCAGCAGCACCGGGAGGAAGGCGAGCGAGATCGGGCGCACGAACGCCGACAGCGCGAGGAGCACGCCGAACACGGCCAGGCGACGCCAGCCGATGGTGCGCTCGCGCCACGACGCCGACACGAGCACGAGCAACGCCGCCAACACGAGGAAGTTGAACAGGGTCTCGGTGAGCGCAACCGCGGTGTGGAACACGAGGTTGGGGAACACCGCCAGCACGGCAGCCGACACGAGACCTATCCGGTTGTCGAAGAGACGGCGGGCGACGTCGAAGACGAGCGCGACCGTGGCGGTACCGACCACGAGATTGAGCATGCCTGCGGCCATCTCGTAATCGTCGGGGATCGGCGTGTGATCGACGAGCCAGAACACCCCTCCCAGCACGGCGGGATATCCGACCGGGTAGTACGCCGTCGGGTCGCCGCCGAGGAGCACGTAGCCCTCGCCTCCGGCGATCTGCCTGGCGAAGAAGAGGTAGAGCGCCGGGTCTTGCAGTCCCTCGGTCGGTCGTGCCGCGTAGAGCACCCAGGCGAGGCGCACCACGAACGCGACGCCGACGATCGCAAGCAGCCACGCACGTTGTGCACGAGTGCAGCGCGCGGTGGCGCCGAGGCGCGCGTAGAGCGCGGTGAACCGCGTGCGTAGGGCCCCCGCCCGGGTCATGGCCCGTGAGCGTAACGGGATTAGAGTCCGAATCCATGCCCGAAGCCGTCTCGCCCACGACGGCTCGCGCGCTTCGTTCCCGCGCCCGGATGTTCCCCGCCGGCCTCCTCGCAATCGCGGGTGCGGCCCTCCTCGTGCGCGTTCTGTTCGTGGTCGTCGTCGATCCGACGGTGCCCCGGGTCGGGGACGCCAGCGCGTACCACCTCCTCGCCAACAACCTCGCCGACGGCCGCGGCTACATCCGCCCGTTCGACTTCGAGCTGCTCGAGCGCGTACGGCCGACGGCGGAGTACCCGCCGCTGTTCCCCGCGCTCGTCTCGATCGTCTCGTTCGTCGGGGTGAAGAGCGTCGAGGGGCAACGCCTCGCCATGACGCTCGTCGGGACGGGCACGGTCGTGGCCATCGGCCTACTCGGGCGGCGCGTCGGCGGCCAGATGGTGGGGTTCGTGGCCGCGGGGATCGCCGCCGTGTACCCGATGCTCTTCCTGAGCGACGGCGTGCTCATGGCCGAGA
>JBOGFJ010000185.1:0-7821 GCA_050743385.1 Acidimicrobiia bacterium | reverse complement strand
GCGTGGGGCTCGTCGAGCAGGAGGAGGCGGGGTTCGCGCGCCAGCGCCACCGCCAGAGCCAGGCGCCGCCGCTGGCCGGCCGAGAGGCGGCCGTGGGTCACGCCGCTCTGCCGGGTCAGCCCGACGCGCTCGATGGCAACGTCGCCCGCCACGACCGGTCGTCCGGCGGCACGGGACGCGAACCGCAGGTTCTCGCGCACGGTGAGGTCGTCGTAACAGAAGGTCTCGTGCCCGACGAGGGCAAGCGCCGGGCGCGCGCTCCGACGATCCCGCGTGAGATCGTGGCCGAGCACCTCACCGGTCCCCGAGTACAGCGGCGCCAGCCCGGCGATCACCCGGAGAAGGGTCGTCTTCCCGGCGCCGTTCGCGCCCGAGAGCAGCACGATCTCACCGTCGCGAACGTCGAGATCGGCCCCGGCGAGGGCGGGATATCGGCCCAGCAGGCACACGGCGGAGCGCAGGCGGACGGCGAGGGACACGGAGCCTCCGGACCCGGAGATCGAGCGTCGCGAGTGTACGAAGGGCCAGGTCAGGTGGTCGAAACGCTCGCCGCGTGAGGGGGTCTGCCGGGCATCCTCGCCTAGCCTGCTGCGGATGCGCCGCGTCGTCGGGGGAGTCGGCCGTGTGTTCGTCACGGCCGGCGTCCTCATCCTCTTGTTCGTCGCCTACGAGCTCTGGGGCACCAACATCCTCGAGGCCCGGGCCCAGGACGACCTCCGCCGCGACTTCGAGAGCCAGCTCGGGTCGGAGCCGGAGACGTCGTCGACGAGCGACGACCCGACGGTCAGCACGACGACGACGACCACGACCGCGCCACCACCCGCCCCGATCCCCGCCACCGGCGAGCCCGTCGCCATCATCAGGATCCCGAAGATCGGCGTCGACAAGGTGGTGGTCGAGGGCACCACCACCGCCGATCTGCGCAAGGGCCCGGGGCACTACGCCGGCACCTCGCTGCCGGGGCAGATCGGCAACGCCGCCATCGCCGGTCACCGCACCACCTACGGGGCCCCCTTCGCCGACCTCGACCAGCTCATCCCCGGCGACCTCATCCAGGTCGAGACGCTGTCGGGCACGTTCGACTACGTCGTTCGTGGCGACGAGGACGGTGATGGTGAGCAGGACGGCGTGTTCGTCGTCGACCCGAGCGATACCGCTGTGCTCACCGATACGCCCACCGAGGCCACGCTCACGCTCACGACCTGCAACCCGAAGTACTCGGCGCGCCAGCGACTGATCGTGCAGGCGGAGTACGACGTGCGCGCCAACCAACCCCAGCCGCAGGCGCCGCCCCCCGAGACCCGCAACATCGTGAGCATCGACGCCGGGCTCTCCGGTGAGCACACGTCGCGAACGGCGACCGTGCTGTGGGGTCTGGTCGTCGCCGCCGTGGGGCTTCTGTGGTGGCTCGTGTTCCATCGCTACAGCCGCTGGACGACGTGGATCGCGGGCGCGATCCCGTTCGTGGTGGTGCTCTTCGTCTTCTACTTCTTCCTCGAGCGGGTGCTGCCCGCCAACTACTGATGCCGCGCCGACGGGTCGCCCGTCAGCCGGCGCGTTCGTGATCGACGGCGAACCAGAACGCCGAGCCGCCGCGGTCGACCGCCGGCATTCCCCCGCCGGCCCATACTGCGTCGACCGCATCGCGGAGCTCGGGGCGCGTCGTCACGAAGTGACAGGCGAAGACGGGCCGGATCCACGGTGTCTCGGCCAGCAGGTAGGCCCCGAGGAGGTACTGCTCGGAGAGGTAGGCAGGAGCGAGATGCGAGGGGTAGTCGTCGGGCCAGTAGATGTCGTGGACACCGACCAGAACTCCGGACCGCAGGCGCGGTAGTACATCGAGATAGAACGCAACCACGTCGGAGTTCATGAACACGCGATGAGAGCTGTCGATGAAGACGAGGTCGCCCGCCTGCAAGTCGTCGAATATCGATAGGTCGGCATCCTCGAGCGGCGTGCACATCAACGCATCGCACACTTCGACGACGTCGCGCCGCGGTGACGGATCGATGGAGATGATGTCCGTTGCGAGTGATCCGTCGACACGGGCGCGAGCCGCAAACCAGGTCGAGTGTCCCGACCCGACCTCGATATAGCGCGCCGGTCGCCTATCTCGGAGGAACGCGTACAGGCTCGCGGCGTCGAGCCCTGTGATCCAAGGGTTGTCCCAGTGTGCTGCGGGTCCCCTCGCAGGGATGGCGGCGAGATCAGCCGCGTAGGTCGCGATACGGGCCAACGCGGCCCGGTAGGTCGGTACATGCTTCGCGAGCAACTCTTCCAGTTGCGTGTGCGATCGACGGGCGTAGCCGTAACGGGGCTCGTTGCGCGCCGACGTCGGATAGGAGAGGCCGATCTCGGTCCGGCGGCCGGGGGGCGTCGCGGCGCGCGCCCGGGCCCATCCGATCCGGCGTGCCCAGGCGCCGGCGGCGATCCACGGTGAGGCCAAGACGACCTTCCAGCGCCGATACCCGCTCCATCGCCAGGCGTCGGTCATGATCGAGCGCAATGAGCTCGCACCGCGGTCACGGGCGCCGTCCGAGCCGAAGAATGCCTGTGCACCCCGGCGGTGTTGGAGCCGTAGGAGCTCGAACGTGGTGCAGGGCCGCGAACGCTCGACCACGATCGATGGGTTGAACCAGACCTCGTATCCCAGTTGGCCGGCCCGCGCGATCATCGCCAGTTCCGGGTCCGCGCCCGGGTGCTCGGCGAAGGCGCCGATCCGCTCGAGCGCGGCGCGGGCGAACGACGACTCCCGGACGTGGTCGTCGATCGCGGCGGCACCGGAAGGGCGGGTGGCGAGGTTGGCCGCCGCGGTCAGGTAGTGGAGGCCGAGTGTGGCGGGCGAACACCATTTCGCGGGGCGGACCGCACCGGCCACAACGGAGTGACCGCGACGGTGGCTGTCGAGCCGTGCTCGAACCCATCCCGGCAGCACACGCGATCGCGGCTCGAGAAACGCGACAACGTCGCCCTCTGCCACAGCCGCACCCGCATTCCGAGCAACCCCCGACGACCAAGAGCCGTCGGCCTCGATATACCGGATTCCGGGGAAGCGCCCCGTAAGGAGGTCGTGCGCGTCGACGCCGGGCCTCAGCACCACGATGGTCTCGATCAGCTCCGGGGTGTCCTGGCCCTCGATCGACTCCAGCGTCTCCGCCAGGGCTACCGCGTCGTCGGCGAGGACGACGATCGAGAGCGCGATCCGTCGAGACGCGAGTTCCAAGAGGAGGTCTATCTTACCCCGCCGCTCGCCCAGCCGCCGATGGCGAATCGGCGGACTGCCCACCGGTGGTCGGGCTCGTAACCGAGCCGGACCAGCGTCCGGCCGGCAGCGGCGGAGAACTGCACGACATCGGCCCGGCTGAAGCGCGTCCGCCAGTCGCCCACGCGCCCGCCGCGGCGGAACTCGTCCTCCCCGCCCGCGTGATGCCGGTCGAAGTCGTTACGATCGACCACCTCGGCGAGAAGGCCGTCATCGAATGGCAGGCCGCAGAAGTCGTAGAGGGTCCGGTAGCCCGCGGCAGCGTCAGCGCGCAGGTTCTCGTAGCGAATCTCGAGAAACTGGTCTGGCCGGGCTGCGCCGCTGTCGGTCGCAGACTGCGCGTTTACGACCCACTCGCGGGCAGCGCGGTAGGTGGACCGCGGCCACGTCGGCGCCCAGCTTCGTTGGGCAGCGAGGGCGGAGACGACGACGTCGCGACCGTCGCGCAACACGTGGACGAAGCGGGCGTCGGGGAACAGGCGCCAGATGCCGTGCATCGAGCATGCATGCGTACCGGACTTCTCGACCAGCACAGCGCGGCCGGGCACCACGCTGCGCCCGAGCAGGCCAGCCGCGAACTGGCGCGCTTCTCGAACCAGGTCGTCAGTGGGGACGAACCGCCTCATCCCGGCTGGGGACCCCGGTCGGTCGATCAGGCTGACCAGCCCGCCGATCCCGCGTCCCGTGGTGAAGAGGAAGGACTCGAACACTCCGGCGACCTGCGGGTGCGCGGCGAGGACGTCGTAGACCCACGTCGTACCCGACCGCGCCGCACCCACCACGAACACCGGCGGCAGATCCAGGGCGAAGAAGCGCTCGGCGTCGTCAGACAGCGCGCCCATGACGCTGGACGCTACTCAATGCTCACCACCGGCCCCCTCCGTGCTTGCGATCAGTGGACCGCTTTCTGCGGCCCACGCGTATGCGCAGGCGGGCCAGCTCCGAGCACCCACCCAGCCACGAGCTGGTGGCGGCGAGCACGACCAGCGGGAAGGTGCGCACGTACAGGCCACGGAGCCCGGCACCCCACGCAAGAACGAAGCCGGATGTCCTCACCAGCCGAGCTGCCGTGCTGACGTAGAGGACGAACCGCACCACGCGTCGGCTTGAAAGACGCCCTCGGCTCACCGCGTCGTCGAAGAGAATTCGCCCCATGGCCTTCCCGCGTACGAAGTGGTGGGCGATGAGCGTTCGAATCGTTGAGCATGGGCTTCGATGTACAAAGATCATGTCTTGCGCGCGGCAAGCGCTGTAGCCGCGCTCGAAGAGCTCGATGTTGCAGACGGTGTCTTCGCCGGCGCGCAGGTCTTCGGGGAAGCCACCGAGCTCCAGGAGCGCTTCGCGCAGGTACGAGCAGCGAGCGGGTGCGACGGAGAGGGGTTGTGAAGGACGGTTGGGAAGTGCGCTGGAATGGTCAAGGAAGTACGACGCCCAACCCGCCTTGGTCTGGGTGCCGTTGAGCATCGAGCCCATGACCATCGCGTACCCGCGCCCGTGAGCGCGATTCTGCGCGGCGAGGCTTCCCGGTTGGACCTGGACGTGGGACCCGGGAAACGTGACGTACCGGCCTCGAGCCCGGCGGAGCCCGGCGTTCCTTGCCTCACCCGGCAGCGCCGCATGGTCGAGCGCGACGACGTCGACGTGAGGGAAGCGGTCTCGCACGATGGCGGCGGTGCGATCGCGACCGCTGGTCACGACGATGATCTCGAAGCTCTCGGCGCATTCCTGAGTCGAGATGGCCCGCACGACCTGCTCGATCCGCGCTTCGTCGTCCTGCGCGATGACGACGACGGAGAGGAACGGATCCGCGTTGCCGACGGTGCCGGGCGGATCGGGAACCGGATCGTGGGCGAGCACGGGGAGGTGACGTGAGCGCGGCCACCAAGCCCTCACCCGACCGGCCGGTGCCAACAGGCTCGAGTACTCGGCCTGCTGTGTGCGATCAGGGTCGGCCTCCCGATACTTCTCGAACCGAGCTCGCCGCTCCTCGTCGTTCAGGCTCCCGAGGTGCTGGATGCGGATGGTGGTGCGGCGCCGGCGACTCACAGGGATCGACGTGGGGAGCGGCACGAGGTGCAGAGCCTGGTCGGGCAGCCGGAGCCCCGATCGGTAGGCGAACAATCGACCAACCCAAAGATGCGCCTGGTCGTAGTGGGCCAGATCGTCGATCATCCGGTAGACCCTGAACAGGTAGGCGTCGTCCGGGTCGGCATCGTTCTCGAGGAAGCTGCGCAAGGCAGCAGCATCGTCGGGCGGGATGCGCTCATCGGCGTCGAGGAACATCACCCATCGGGGGTCGAGGGACGCGGCCGCGTCGAGCAGGCGGCTCCGGTTGTGGGCGTCGTTCCAGCCCCGGTACGTCGGGCGCGCGGGGTTGTCGAGCAGGCGGGCGACGACGGGGCTGGCCGCCAGGCGCTCGCCAGTGTCGTCCGTGCTGCCGTCGTCGAGCGCAACCACGACATCGGCGAACCTCTCGACCGACTCGATCCAGCCACCGATGTGGGCGGCGCCGTTCCGAACAGGAAGGAGGCATGCGAGCAGGGGGCGGGATGTGGGCTTCACCGACACCGTCGCAGTCACACGTATCCGGGGCGGTCGACAGCCGAGACGACGGTGGCCATGCGCGGAGGGTACAAGGGGGCTCGGACGCGGGCGCTTGTAGCATCCCGAGAGGCCTATGGATCTCCCCTTCGACGTGGTGTTCTTCGCCAGCAAGGAGTGGAGCTCCCACCGTCAGCGGCCGCACTGGGTCGCGACCGAGCTGGCACGACGGGGCGCCAACGTCCTCTTCGTCGAGAACCTGGGCACCCGCCTTCCTCATCTCGGCGAGCTGCGGCGGGTCGCAGCCAAGGTGCAACGGTGGGCCTGGGCCTCGGCTCCGGTGCACGGTCACGAGGTCGCGCCGCGGATCGTCGTCGACGCGCCGCTCGTCCCATCGCTGCAGCACTGGCCTTGGGTCCGCGCGCTCTCCAGGTCTCTCCTCGCTCGCCGGATCCGACGCCGATTGAGGTCAAGGCCCGGTGATCGACCCCGCATCGTCTGGACGTACCTGCCCATGCCGATCATCAGGGACGTGGCGCGCATGCTCGACGCCGATCTCCTCGTCTACGACTGGGCCGACGACGCGTCGGCACACATGGTCGGTGCCAGCCCTGCCCAACGGCGGCGGGTGGCAGCGTGGGAGGAGACGATGCTGACGGCGGCTGATCTCGTGTTCGTCGCTTCGGCCGAGCTCCTGCGGCGGCGCACCGCGGCGCGCCCCAACGCGGTGGTACTGCCCCACGGTGCGCCCCGGGCGAGGGACGCGTCGCCGCCGAATCCCGACGCTGACGCCGACCGGCACCCCACCGTCGGCTTCGTCGGCAGCATCACCGAGTTCACCGATCTCGAGCTGGTGACCGAGCTGGCACGCGCGCGGCCCCGATGGTCGTTCGTCATGGTCGGACCCGCGCGCGTGCCGCTTTCCGGGTTGCGGGCGATGCCCAACGTGGTCCTCGCGGGTGAACGTGACTACGACGAGGTCCATGGGTTCCTCGCGTCGTTCGACGCTGCCATCGTGCCCTATCGGCTGACTCCTGCCATCGAAGTCTCGAGTCCGTTGAAGGTGCACGAGTACCTCGCCTACGGGCTGCCCGTGGTCTCCGTCGACATCCCTGAAGTCAGGGCGTTGGCACCGAGAGTGGAGCTCGCCGCGGGGACCGACGAGTTCCTCGCCGCGCTCGACCGTGCGATCGTCAAGGGACGCGGCCCGGCCGAACCACCCGCGGCAACCTGGGAGGAACGCGTCGACGAGATGCTCGCGCACGTCGATCGCACGCTCGCCGCCCACCAGGCGAGCGAGCGACCGCCGGGCGACTGATCTACGGGGAGGGAGCGGGCTGCTCGCCGGGGAGCACGTCCCGCTCCGACTTGTGCCACACCGGGCTGTCGCCGGCGGTGTCCACGTTGAACCCGTACTCGAACACGAGCGCGCCACCGAAGGCAGAGCCGAAGCCGACCAGCAATCCGGCTGCGACCGAGAGCGCGAGCACCGCCGCGCTGGTGGCGCCGTCGTCCCACTGCGCCAACCGAACGGCGATGTCGGCCAGCACGATCAGCGTCACCGTGATCATCACCGCCATGTGCCAGTTGGCCGTGCGCCGTGCCTGTGTGCCCGGCTCGGTGGACCGCAGCCAGTCCCAGAAGCCCGTGGCCGCCGTCAGCAGCGACACGGCCGCGCCGGCGATGACCACGTGCGTGGCCGACACGAAGAACTCGCGTCCGAGGGTCGAGTCGTCGCCGGCGACGATCGAGATCACGTCGAACACCATCGCCAGGATGTACGCCGCCACCGGAAAGTCGGTGAGCGGCGGGTGGAACGGCTTACCCGAGAAGCCCCGGAGCCCCTTGAACGAACGGCCCCGTAGCGTGAGCGTCGGCCGGATCGAGAACCGTCGTGGCATGGCGACCTCCTGGTCCCTGTTCCGCTGGAGAAAGCATGCCCGACGGCGGAAGATCTGTCAGCGGCCCTCGAAACGCGGGGTGCGCTTCTCGCCGAAGGCCGCCAGTCCCTCCTGGAG
>JBOGFJ010000184.1:0-20835 GCA_050743385.1 Acidimicrobiia bacterium | reverse complement strand
CGCCTGACCCAGGGCTCGCTCGCGCACGAGCGCGCCGGCCTCTGGGTCGAGAGCGTGACCCGCCTCGAGCACACGGTCGGTTCCCTGATCGCGCTGGCGCAACGCTGCGGCGTCGACCATGACCCGGTCGTCCGCCGCCGCCTCGCCGAGGTGTACGAACGGGCCGCGAGCCTGCGCGCCCTTGGCTACAAGGGCTTCGCCAGCTACGCCCAGGGCAGCGCCGCGCCGGAGCATTCCTACATGAAGATGGGCACGTCCGAGCTCGGCCAGGCGTGCTTCGAGCTCGGAATGGAGCTCCAGGGAGCGTACGGGGCGGTGGTCGACACCGAGCGGGGCGAGGAACAGGGCCGATGGGCTCACAGCTTCTTCGTGAGCTTCGCCAGCACGATCGCCGGGGGATCATCGGAGATCCAGCGCAACATCATCGCCCAGCGCGTGCTGGGGCTGCCCAGGAGCTAGCGATCGACTTCACCCCCACGGCCGACCAAGAGCTGCTGCGCGCGACGGCGCGCAGCCTGCTCGCGCGCGAGTGCCCGCCGGCGCTCGTGCGAGCGCATATGGACGATCCCACGGCCGCCGACGCGCTGTGGCAGCACCTGCGCGCATACGCCGCGCTCGGCGGCGGGCCGCTCACCGACCTGCACCTGTTCCTCGAGGAAACGGGCTACGTCGCCGCACCCGGCTCGTTCTTCCCGACGACCGCGCTGTTCGCCCCGCTCCTGCAGGCGATCGACCACGACCTCGCGCCCTCCGTGCTCGACGGCGACGTCACGGGCACCGTCGCGCTGGCGGGTGACGACGGTGTCTGGATGCCGAACGACGACCCCGTGAAGACCTTCGTCGCCGAAGCTGATCGCGTCGACTGGGTCGCGGTGGTGTCGGGCGGTCCGACACTCACGCTCCTGGCCTCGCCCGCGAGCCGGCCGGTCGCCACGATCGATCCCTCACGACGTCTCTTCGAGGTCGATACGAGCGGAATGGTCGGCCGCGACTCCGTCGCCGTCGACGCCGACGTGGTGGAGGCGGTGGTGGAACGCGCCACGGTCGGGCTCGCGGCCGAGATGGTGGGAACGGCCCGGCGACTCTTCGACATGACGCTCGCCTACGCCAAGACGCGCATCCAGTTCGACGCCCCCATCGGCTCGTTTCAAGCGATCCAGCACAAGCTCGCCGAATCAGCCCTCGAGCTCGAGCGCGCCACCAGCGCGGTGCAGTACGCGGCGATGACGATCGATGCCGACGATGCCGAACGTCACCGCGCCACCCACGTCGCCAAGGCGGCCGCCGGCGCCGCCGCCACCCGGGCGGCCAAGGACGGCATCCAGATCCACGGCGGCATCGGTTACACGTGGGAGCACGACCTCCACCTCTTCATCCGCCGGGCCTACGGCGCCGAGCACTGGCTCGGGACCCGCGGGGAGCACCTCGACCGCCTGGCCGAGCTGGTCATGGTATAGGGAATACCTACTCTCTACATAGGGGTTACCCTATGCAACATGCAGCGCCGTCATGTGCTCAGCCGGCTCCGGACCGGCCTGCTGATCAGGGAAGCCCGGCGCGACGCCGGGCTCACACAGGCGGAGCTCGCCACGCGCGTCGGCACGACGCAGTCGGCAGTCTCCGCCTGGGAGCGCGGGAAGGAGACGCCGCGAGTCGACACGCTCGCTCGGATCCTCCGGGCGTGCGGCTTCGAGGCCGACTTGGTACTCCGCGGACGCGACGACGAAGACCGGAGCCTGATCGCCATGCACCTCGGCCTCTCGCCCGGGGCGCGGCTCGACGCACTCGAAGGCATGCTCGAGTTCGAGGAGCTTGCTCACAACGCGACGCCGGCGCCGGCCCATGGCTGACGCCGTGCGCTTCCGACCCACTGAAGTGCTGCGGCACCTCGCCGAGCACGAGGTCGAGTACGTGTTGATCGGCGGGCTTGCCGCCACGCTCCACGGATCGCCCGTGCGCACGGGCGACGCCGACATCTGCCCTGCTCCGGCCCCTGCGAATCTCGCTCGTCTCGCCGCCGCGCTGAGGTCGATGGATGCAGGGCTCCGCGTTGAGGGTGAACCGGGGCGGATCCCCTTCCGATGCGACGCTCAGTTCCTGGCTCGCATGGAGATCGTCAATCTGCGCACGCGCTTCGGCGCGCTCGACATCTCGAAGCAACCCGCGGGAACCGACGGCTATGCCGATCTCACCGAGCATGCCGTCGAGATGCAGGTCGGAGACTTCAAGGTGGCGGTGGCATCGCTCAGCGACGTCATCCGCTCGAAGGAGGCAGCAAATCGCCCCAAGGACCACGAGACCCTCCCGACCCTCTACGCACTCCGAGACGAGATCGCCGAGCAGGAGCGGCGCGCCGGCCCCCGGAGGTAGACTTTTCATGACGTCGGCGTCAGGTTGCCGGCACAGCAGAGGGGGCCGCCCGTGAACGTGGATCTCGTCCAGCTGGCCGGGCACCGGGGGCGGCTCGCCGAGCAGCCCACGGTCGACCCCGTGACCGCCGAGGTGATCCGGGGCGCGATGGAGACGGTGTGCTTCGAGATGGCGACCTACGTCTCGCGCACCGCCACCACGCCCATTCTCAACCAGAGCAACGAGCGCAACGCCACCATCCTCGACGCCAAGGGCCGCCTCGCCGCCCTCTCGGTGGGCATTCCGCAGTTCATGCTGACGTCGACGCTGCCGGTGCGGTTCGCGCTCGAGTTCTTCGGCGCCGACGAGTTCCACGAGGGCGACGTCTTCGTCGGCAACGACCCGTACCACGGCGGCGGCCATCTCCCCGACTACAACGTCTTCGCACCGATCTTCGCCCCCGATCCCGTGAGCGGGGATGGGAGCGGCAACCGGCGCATGGTGCTCATCGCGAGCATCCAGTGCCACCACGGCGACACCGGCGGCGGTGTGCCCGGCGGGTACAACGTCACCGCCACCGACATCTGGGGCGAAGGCGCGCGCTGGCCGGCTGTCAAGGTCGTCGACCGCGGTGTCGAGCGCCGTGACGTCTTGTATGCGATGCAGGCCAACAACCGCCTGCCCGATTACGTCGGCGACCTGCGCGCGCAGATCGGTGCCGCGCAGCTCGCGGCCAAGCGCCTCGGCGACCTTCTCGACCGCTGGGGTGCCGACACGGTGGAGCAGAGCGTCGACTCGATGATCGACTACGCCGCCAAGCGCTTTCGCGAGGAGGTCGCGGCCTGGCCCGATGGCGTCTACGAGGGCGACGCGTACGTCGACCACGATCCCCTCGGCAATCCCGACATCCATCTCCACGTGAAGATCACCGTCGACGGCGACGACCTGACGATCGACTACACGGGGAGCGACACGCGCCAGGAGATCCAGGCGTGGTCGACGTTCGGCAACACCCGCGGGTACACGATCGGACAGATCGCCTCGATGATGGACCCGGAGATCCCGAAGAACGAGGGCTTCTTCGACCAGATCAAGCTGATCGTGCCCGAGGGCTGCGTGCTCAACCCGCACGCCGACCGACCCGTGAGCGCGGGCACGCACCATCCGGGTGCCGACGTCGGCGAGGTCATTGCGGTGGCGATGCAGGGCGTGCTGCCCGCGAAGGCCGTGCCCCAGACCTACAAGACGGGCATCCCCACCATCATCGTCGGGGTCGACCCCCGCACGGGCCAGAAGTTCACCGACCACTCCGCCGAGGTGTACGCGGGCTGGTGCAACGCCGCCAAGGGCATGGACGCGTGGGGCGCGCAGAACGCGTCCTTCGGGAACCTCTGGAAGGCCACCGCGGAGATCAACGAGAGCCTGTACCCGCACGTGCAGTGGTGCCGTGACTACCGAACCGACTCCGGTGGCGCGGGCGAGTGGCGGGGTCTCTGCGGGAGCCACTACGAGAAGGAAGTGCGCGTCGATGCCAAGGTCTACACGTACGTCGTCGGGATGAAGTACCCGATGCCCGGGATCGCCGGCGGGGCACCCGGCGATCCCAACAAGATGGTGATCCGATACGGCTCCGACGATCCGTTCGTCGTGCAGCACACTGCCGAATGGGTACCCATCAGCGCAGGTGAGCGGATCATGTACGACTATGGCGGAGGCGGCGGCTGGGGCAACCCGCTCGACCGTGAGCCGCAAGCCGTGCTCGACGACGTGCTCGACGAGTACGTCAGCGTCGGCGGAGCCGAGCGCGACTACGGCGTGGTGCTGACGGGCTCGCTCGAAGACCTGACCCTGGCCGTCGACGACGAGGCCACCGCGAGACTGCGCTCGGAGCTTCGGACGACGCGCTGATGGGCTATCGCATAGGGGTCGACGTCGGGGGGACGTTCACTGACCTCATCTGCGTCACACCCGACGGCGATGTCGTCCTCGACAAGACACCCACGACGCTCGACGACCAGTCGACCGCCGTGATGAACGGGCTCGCCGAGCTCGCCGGCCGGTTCGACACGCCGCTGGCCGAGTTCTGCGCTCAGCTCGACATTCTCGTGCACGGCACCACCACCGCCGACAACACCATGATCGAGATGAACGGCGCCGCCACCGGCCTCCTCGTGACCGCCGGCCATCGCGACGAGATCGAGATGCGGCGGGTCCACAAGGAAGAGATCTGGGACCCCTCCTACCCGGCGCCGCCGCCGATCGCCCGGCGCCGCGCCCGGATCCCCGTCCCCGAGCGGATGAGCTTCCAGGGCGACGTGCTCGCGCCACTCGACGAGGAGGCGGTGCGCCGGGGCGTGCAGCGGCTTCGCAAGCTCGGTGTGCGCTCGATCGCGGTCATGTTCCTCTTCAGCTTCGTGAACCCCGAGCACGAGCGTCGCGCCGCCGAGATCATCCGAGAGGAGTTCCCCGGCGTCGACCATGTCTCGCTCTCGCACGAGGTCATGGCACGCGGTCCCGAGTTCGAGCGCACCTCCACGACACTGGTGAACGCCTACGTCGCGCCCCGCATCGCCTCGTACGTCACCCAGCTCCAAGAGAAGCTCCGCCTCGCCGGCTACGCCGGCCCGCTCCTCATCATGCAGTCGACCGGGGGCGTGATGCCGCCCGACTACGTCGCACGACGCGCCGTCTCCCTCCTCGCCTCCGGCCCGACGGGCGGGGTGATGGGAGCGGCCCTGGCGGCGGAGAGGGTCGGGATCCCCGACTTCGTGTCGATCGACATGGGTGGTACCAGCTTCGACGTCTGCCTCGTGCGCGGCGGCCGGCCCGAGATCAAGACCGACTGGAACTGGCGCTACCGCTACTACATCGGCCTCCCGATGGTCGACGTCCAGAGCGTGGGCGCCGGCGGTGGCTCCATCGCGCGCGTGCGTCAGGGGGCGTTGCTCGTGGGGCCCGAGAGCGCCGGCTCGCAGCCGGGCCCCGTATGTTACGGACGGGGCGGCGAACAACCGACCGTGACCGACGCCGACGCGGTCCTCGGCTATCTCCCCGTCGACGGGTTCGCCGACGGGCGCATGACCCTCGACGTCGACGCATCCCGCCGCGCGATCGAACGCGATGTCGGTACCCGCCTGGGTCTCGACGTCATCGAGGCCGCGTGGGGAATCGTGCGGATCGTCAACGCCAACATGGCGAACGCGACGCGCCGGGTGCTCGCTGGCCACGGTGCCGACCCTCGGGAGCTCGCGCTGATCGCGTACGGCGGCAACGGCGCCGTGCACGCGTGGGCGATCGCGGCCGAGCTCGGCGTCGACCGCTTCCTCGTGCCCAAGGAGGCGCCGGCATTCTCCGCCCTCGGAGTGCTCGTCGCCGACTACGTCGTCGATCTGGTGCGCGCCTACGTGGTACCGCTGTCGCAGGTCGACCTGACGCGTCTCCACGGGCTGATGGACGACCTCGGCGACGAGGCACGCAAGGAGCTGGAGCCCACGGGGCTCGCCCCCGATCAGGTCGACGTCGTCCTCTACGCCCAGATGTGCTACCCGGGACAGAACTTCGACATGAGCGTGCCCGTGCCCGAGGGGGGCGCGCTCGACGAACCGGGGCTGCTCGACCTCGCCGAGCGCTTCCACGACCAGCACGAGCATGAGCGGGGGTTCTGCTTCCGCAACCAGCAGCCGCTCTTGCGGGGTGTGCGCCTGATCAGCCGTGGCCACACACCCAAGCCGGCCCGGCTCGCCCACCTGGGTACCGTGACCGACCCCGAGGACGCGCGGCGGGGGACGCGCCCGGCGTACTTCGGGCCCGAGCTGATCGGGAGTGGCTTCGTCGACGCGGCCGTCTACGACGGCGGCGCGCTCGGCCCCGGCGCCGAGATCGCCGGTCCCGCGCTCGTGGAGGAGCCGTTCACGGTGGTCGTGCTCCCGCCCGGCTCTACGGCCCGGGTCGACGAGTTCGGCAACTACGCCGTTTTCGTGTCCTGAGGTGACCGTTCCGGTCGCCTCCGCACACAAGAACAGGAAAGGTCCCCCGTGACGGTGTGGTTGACGGACGCGCAGTACCTGGTGGTGGAGGCCGCGTGCGAGCGGCTCATCCCTGCTCACGGCGATCACCCCGGCGCCCGGGCGCTCGGGGTCGCCGACTACGTCGACGGGCTCCTCGGTGCGTTCGCCGTCGACCCACCCCGGATCTGGGCCGGGGGCCCGTTCTCGGGACGGTTCGGCGGCGCCGCTTCGTTCGATCGTTTCCTGGCCCTCTCCCCGCTCGACGAGCTGGCCTGGCGCACCCGGATCGAGGGCTCCCAGGGCCTGCCCGACCGTGAGTTCAACGGATCGGTCGTGGGCTGGCAGGAGACGTACCGGCGCGGGATCGCCGCCCTCGGAGCCGACTTTCCCGGTCTGTCCCCCGACGAGCAGGACGAGCGTCTCGGCGCGCTTCCCCGGTTCAAGGCGTTGCTCTACCAGCACGCCTGCGAGGGGGCGTACGCCGCGCCCGAGTACGGAGGCAACCGCGGCGGCGCCGCCTGGCGGGCGGTGCGGTTCCCCGGCGACGTCCAGCCGCGCGGCTACACCGACGCCGAGGTCTCGGGGCGTGACTGACTGCGACGCGGTGATCGTCGGCAGCGGCCCGGGTGGTGCCACCGCGGCGCACGTACTCACCGAGGCCGGCTGGTCGGTGCTCATCCTCGAGAAGGGCCGCAACCACCTGCTGTCTCTCGACCCCCCGTTCGGGCCTACTGGTGAGCTCTCGAACGACGAGCTCAAGTTCATGTTCCGCCACTTCCTCGGGCCCGACCCCTTCCTCGAACCGCGCACGTTCCGGCGTACCGAGGCCGACGGTGACCGCGTGCTCACCGGCGACGTGAACAACCTCCCGTCGGGGGTCGGCGGCGGCGGGTTCCACGCCGACGGGAAGCTGCCGCGCTTTCGCGAAGTCGACTTCCGCGCCCGCTCCGAGCTCGGACCCATCGACGGCGCCGACATCGTCGACTGGCCACTCGACTACGACGAGCTCGAGCCCTACTACGCCGAGGCGGAACGCGTCGTCGGCGTGGCCGGTGAGGCCGACGCCAACCCGTTCGCGGCGTGGCGCTCCGGGCCGTATCCGATGCCCCCGGGACCGGACATGTACGGCGCGATCCTGTCGAGCGAAGCGGCCGGGAGGCTCGGCTACCACCCGTACCGTGCCCCCACCGGCGTCAACAGCGTGCCCTACGACGGGCGCCCGGCCTGCAACAACTGCGGCTTCTGCGGGTTCTTCGGCTGCCCGGTCGATGCCAAAGGCGACCCCGTGGCGCCCCTCCGCCACGCGCTGCGCACCGGACGCTGCGACGTCCGGCCGGAGGCGCACGTGAGCGAGATCGTGCTCGACGGCAGCGGTCGCCGAGCGCGCGGGGTGCGCTACGTCGACGCCGACGGAGGCACACGGGAGGTGTCGGCCGACCATGTCGTGTTGGCCGCGGGCGCGTTCGAGACACCCCGGCTGCTCCTTCGATGCGGCGTCGGCAACTCGTCGGGCCTCGTCGGCCGGTACCTGATGTTCCATTTCCAGACCTTGGTGGTCGGATCGTTCCCGTTCCGGCTGCACGGCCATCGTGGCCGTGCGGTGACCCACCTCCACGACGACCACATGCTCGTGACCGATGACAGCCGCGCCGCCGCTCGAGAGGCCGGCCTCCCCTATTTCCGGGCGGGGATCGTCGAGCACGGCGGGGCCGCGGGCCCGCTCATGGAAGCGGTGCATCTCCCGCCGGGCGAGCTCCACTCGCAGCTCATGCTGGAGTCGTCGCTCCGCGACCGCCTGTGGGTATTCACGGTGCAGGGCGAGGATCTTCCCCAGACCGCCAACCGGGTCGACCTCGACCCCGCGGTACGCGACGTGTGGGGTTTCCCCGCCGGCCGCGTGACCTACGCCCCCCACCGCCACGAGGTCGCCTGCTCGACCTACGTGGCGCCCCGGCTGGAGGCCATCCTGACGGAGGCGGGCGCGGAGTGGACGATCACGACCACTTCGCCGCCGGTCGAGGGCGACGGCGACGGCGACGGCGGCGGCGGCGCACTCGGGCTCGCGCCGGTGTCACGTCACGTCATGGGGACATGCCGGATGGGCGACGACCCGCACGCGAGCGTCGTCGACCGGTGGAGCCGCTTCCACGACGTCGAGAACATGGTCTGCACCGACTCGTCCGTGTTTCCCACGTCGGCCGGGTACGGCCCCACGCTCACGCTGGTCGCGCTGACAATCCGCGCGTCCCGGGAGCTGGCCGGTCTCGAACCGCTGCGCTCGGAGCGACCGCCACGAGCTTGAGCACCGGGTGCGCCCGCCTGGCATGCTGCGCGCATGATCGACGTCGTGTTCTGCCTCGAGTGCTCCATGATCCGGTTCACCGACCACGAGCTGGTACGGGGCTGACGTGTCCGCCGACTACGAAGCGCTGCGGTTCGACGTCGATGCCGGGGTCGCGTACGTCACGCTCGACCACCCGCCCGTGAACCTGCTCGACGCCACGATGATCGGCGATCTCTGGAGCGTGGCGAACCTGCTTGCGGATGACGGCACCGTGCGCGTGGTCATCGTCCGCAGCGCGGACCCCGAGTTCTTCATCGCCCACGCCGACCTCCGGCTGATCCAGGGACTCCCCCGCGATGTCACAGAGCGGGGGACGGAGCTGGCCGTCATCCATCAGTTCATGGAGCGGTGGCGCACGCTTCCGCAGATGACGATCGCCCAGATCGAGGGACGGGCCCGCGGCGGTGGCAGCGAGCTCGTGCTCTCGCTCGACGCCCGCTTCGCGGCACGGGGCCGGGCCGTCTTGAGCCAGCCCGAGGTATCGGTTGGCATCATCCCCGGTGGCGGCGGTACGCAGCGCCTGCCGCACCTCGTCGGCCGGGGGCGGGCACTCGAGATCGTGCTCGGGTGCGCCGATTTCGATGCCGACACAGCCGAGCGCTACGGATGGGTCGACCGCGCGTTCCCGCCCGACGAGCTCGGCCCGTTCGTGGAGCGGCTCGCTCGCCGCATCGCCGCGTTCCCGCCCGACGCCGTGCGCCGCGCAAAGCTCGCGGTCGACGCCGCCAGCCCGGCCAACACCGCCGGCCTGATCGAAGAGGCGTACCAGTTCAACCGGACGCTGGCCGACCCCGCCCTCGACGCCCGCATGGACGGTGCGCTGGCGCTCGGGGCGCAGACCCGGAAAGGTGAGCTCGATCTCGGCGCGCTCATCGAGCGCGGCGGCCAGGAGGGCGGGCGATGAGCATCGGCGCGCCCGACGACGACACCGACGAGCGCTGAGGCACCCGGGAGTCAGGCGCGGCCGTAGGTGCCGGTGAGCTGCGCCTCGGCAAGCTCGATCCCCGCGATCGCGGCGAGGAGCTCTGTCTCGTCGGCACCCGGCGCCAGCGGTACCGGCGCCGAGAGTGCGTAGAGCGTGAAGACGTACCGGTGTGCCGGCCCGCCGGGCGGGCACGGTCCGGCGTACGCGGTCTCGCCGGCGCCGTTCGCGCCCTGCACCATGCCGGGCGGGACGCTTCCCTGGGTCAGCCCTGCTGCCGCCGGGTCGATGCCCCATGCCACCCAGTGCACGAACGTTCCGCCGGGCGCGTCAGGATCGTCGACGGTCAGTGCCAGCTCCCGGGTGTCGACCGGAACGCCCGACCACTCCAACGGCGGCGACGCATTGGCGCCGTCGCAAGTGAACTGCTCCGGCATCGCGTCACCGTCGCCGAACGCGGGGCTTGTCAGCGAGAACGATGCGTCGGCACCCGCGGTCGACTCGGCCGGCGTGCGCGACGGTGCGGGAGCGCTGTCGTCACCGTCGCCACCGCACGCGGCGACCAACATCGCGAGCACGGCCAGCCCTACCCCGACTCGACCCACGCGGAGACCGTACCCCGCCGCGTGCCACCATGTCAGCGTGTCGTCGAGCGCCGTTCTCCTCGACTTCTACGGCACCCTCGCGCGCGCTACGCACTGGGTGTCGATCGACGACGTGCTGGCCGAGCACGGCTACGAATTGCCGCAGGAAGCGTTACATCGTTGGTGGAACGAGGGCGTCGACGGCATCGAGCACGTCGAACACTCACAGAGTCGCGATCACTATGTCAGGTGGCAACAGGAACGGCTGCTGGCGATGCTGGCAGAAACCGATGTGCACCCCGGCGAGTACGAGATGATCCTCGAGAAGTTGCGCGCGGGTTCGTCACAGCGCGTGCTGGAGGCGTACCCGGAAGTACCCGACACGCTGCGCGAGTTGCGGACGCGAGGGTTGCGGCTCGCCATCTGCTCCAACTGGGACTGGGACCTCGCCGAGGCGGTCGACGAGGCCGGCCTGAGCGAGCTCGTCGACGCCCAGGTGTCGTCGGCGTGGGCAGGCGCTCGCAAGCCCCATCCCCGCATTTTTCGTCACACCCTCGACAAGGTTGGTGTCAGCGCAGACGACACCCTGTTCGTCGGCGACACCTGGGGCCCCGACGTCGAGGGTCCCCGAGCAGTCGGGATGACGCCTGCGTATCTGTCCCGAGATGAGCACTGGCCCGACCCGGGCGCGCCTCGCGAAGGCGGCGCCGGTGCGGTGGCCGTGCTCCGCGACCTCCGCGGCGTGCTCGAGCTCGTGTGACGTTCCCCTCGTCGGTGAATGGCAGCTCCTCGAGCGTCCCGGGCGCACCGGGCGGGGGTCGAATAGCGTCCGGTTCGTCCGCACAGGGAAGGGCAGCCATGCAGACCATGTCGGCCGACACCACGTCCTCCGCCGCCGTCGTCGTCGACCGGTTGCGCGCCCGATTCGACTCCGGCCAGACGCGGCCACTGGCATGGCGCCAACAGCAACTCCGGCGCCTCCGGGCCCTGCTGGTGGAGCACGAGGAGGAGCTCGTCGCCGCGCTCGCGGCCGACCTCGGCAAACCCCGGGTCGAAGCGTGGGCAACCGATCTCGGCGTCGTCGTGAGCGAGATCGACCATGCGCTTCGCAGGCTGAAGCGCTGGAGCAAGCCCGAGAAGGTCCGCCTCCCCCTCGTTCAGCGTCCCGGGCGCGCACGTGTCTACCGCGAGCCGCTCGGGGTGGTGCTCGTCATCGCGCCGTGGAACTACCCCGTGCACTTGGTGTTGCTCCCGATGATGGGCGCGATCGCGGCCGGCAACTGCGTGCTCGGCAAACCGTCGGAGGTGTCGGCCCACACCTCGGCGACGCTGGCCCGGCTCGTCCCCCAGTACCTCGATCCCGAATGCGTCGCGATCGTCGAGGGCGGTGCCACCGAGACCGAGGCGCTCCTCGCGCAACGCTTCGACCACGTCTTCTACACCGGCAACGCGCGCGTCGGACAAGTGGTGATGGAAGCGGCGGCGAAGCACCTCACCCCCGTCACGCTCGAGCTCGGTGGCAAGAGCCCGGTGATCGTCGCCGAAGACGCCGACCTCGACATCGCCGCCCGACGCATCACCTGGGGCAAGTTCCTGAATGCGGGCCAGACCTGCGTTGCACCCGACTACCTCCTCGTGGCACGCCGCGTGCACGCCCCTCTGGTCGAAGGGATCGCCCGGTCGATCACAGAGTTCTACGGGGACGATCCGAAGAGCAGCCCCGACTACGCCCGCATCGTCAACGAGCGCCACTTCCGTCGGCTTGCGGAGCTCCTCGCCGACGGCACGCCCGCGGTCGGTGGCCAGACCGACCCCGAGCAGCGCTACATCGCACCGACCGTGCTCGACGACGTCGCCGCCGATGCGCCCGTGATGGCAGACGAGATCTTCGGGCCCCTCCTTCCGATCATCCCCGTGAGCGACGTCGACGAAGCGGTCGGGTTCGTCAACACGCGCGCGCATGCGTTGGCCCTGTACTTGTTCTCCGGATCGGACGCGGTGCGGGAGCGCGTGCTGACCGGTACGACGTCGGGCGGCGTCGGCGTCAACGCAACCGTGCTCCAGACCGCGGTGCCCGACCTGCCGTTCGGCGGTGTCGGTGGGAGCGGCATGGGCGCATACCACGGCCGCGCCGGCTTCGAGACGTTCAGTCACCGCAAAGCCGTGCTGGCGAAGTCGACTCGTATCGATCCGCGCCTCGCCTATCCGCCGTACAGCCGGCGCAAGGAGCGCTGGCTGCGCCGCCTTCTCTAGCGATGGCGGTCGAGCAGCCACTCGGGACCGGATGGGAGCCGACCACGCCGGCCGGGGACACCGTGCTGCGTGACTACCTGACCATGTGGGCGCAATGGCTGGAGGATCTCGCGCGCCAGTGCGGCGGACGAGCAGAACGCCATGACGACGTGGTGCTCTCCGATCTGGGGTCGTCGAGCATGTTCCTGAACAGCGCGCTGTCGCTGCAACCGCCCGATGCCACCGACATCGACGACCTCGTGGACCGGGTGGCGAGGTTCTTCGGCGCCGGCACCGGGAGCGGGTACGTGTGGTTCAACGCCTGGCCGATGCCCGATCTCCGGGCCCGTGGGTTCGAGCTCGTCGGCCATCCACCGTTCATGCTGCGACCAGCCGGAGGCGCCCCCCGGCCCGCGCCGACCGGGCTTCGCATCGAGGAGGTCGCCGACCCGCAGGGGCTTGCCGACTTCGACCGCGCCGTGATCCTCGGGTTCCCGCTTCCCGACCTCGGCGAGGGGCCCACATTCGGGACGGGTGCGCTCGCGCTCGACGACTATCGCATCTTCGTCGGCTATCGCGGTGACGAGCCTGTCACGACCGCGTCGGCACACGTGGGCGCGCGCCTCCAGCACGTCGAGTTGGTCGCGACCAGACCCGAGTGGCGGGGACGCGGCTACGGCGAGGCGGTCACATGGCGCGCGACGTTGTCCGATCCGACAGTGCCGGCGATGCTCATCGCGAGCGACGACGGTCGCCCGGTGTACGAGCGGATGGGATATCTGCCGGTGACCCGATTCACACTGTGGGGCGGGTCGCGCTGAGCGCATCGGGAGGAGCTGCCATCGCACGACGAGGGCCGGGTCCCCGGCCCCGGACCGCCAGGACCGAGCGGGAGTGGCGAGCGAAGCGAGCGCGACCAGACGGGCTAGACGACGCGGACGTTCTGCGCCTCTTCACCCTTGCGGCCCGGGCCCACGTCGAACTCGACGGCTTGACCCTCTTCGAGGGACCGGTACCCGGGCATGTTGATGGCCGAATAGTGGACGAACACGTCGGGGCCATCCTCGCGGGAGATGAAGCCGTAGCCCTTCTCCGCGTTGAACCACTTCACGGTGCCTGTCGCCAACGCCTTGCTCCCTTACCTTGCTCGTGGTGCGGGAGCGCCGGTTGGGCACGGACCCGCCTGTGCAGGGGGCACCGTACCAGTGTCGACCGACCCCGGCGCCACTCAGGTCGCCGCGCTGTCACGCGTAGTGACGCAGCTCGATCATGTTTCCGTCGGGATCGAGGACGTAGAGGCTGACACCGTCGCCGCGGGCGCCGAAGCGCGTGCCCGGGCCACCGACGACGTCGAAGTCTCCCGAAGCCGCGACCGCGTCGAGGTCGACGGGCTCGACGACGAGGCAGAGATGGTCGACGTTCTGTCCGCTGCGCTCGCCTTGCACCAGGTCGATGATCGTCGTCGAGTCGATACGAACCGAAGGGAACGGCACCTCGCCGCGACGCCACTCGTCCAATCTCTCGCCAACGAGGCCGAGCTTGCCGGCGTACCAGGCCAACGAACGCTCGACGTCGGCGACGGTGAGCACGACGTGGTCGAGGCTGGTCGGTCGCAGCTGCATCGGTTGGAACCTATCCGCGGGGCAGGCCGAGGATCCGCTCACCGATGATGGTGCGCTGGATCTCCGACGTGCCACCGGCGATCGATGCCGCCTTGCTCCAGAGCCATTGGCGTTGCCACTTTCCGTCTGCGGGATTGCCGGCTGCGTCCATCCAGAGAGGGGCGGCCGATTCCACCACATCGAGCGCGGTGTCCGACAGGTGCTGGGTCATGGCAGTCCAGGCGAGCTTCACCCAGCTCGACTCCGGACCGGGATCGATCCCGCGCGCGAGCCGGGAAAGCGTGCGCCAGTTGTGGAGCCGTAGCACCCGGAGCTCGACGAATGCCTGCGCGAGCGCATCCGAGATTGCGGCATGGTCGAGGACGGCGCGCGCCGCGGCCAGGGCGTAGACCTCGTCGAGATACACCTCGTGCACGACCTGTTCCTTGAAGGGGAACGACGTGCCCCGCTCGTGGGCGAGCGTGGTGTTGGCGACGGCCCATCCGTGGTCGATCTCGCCGACGAGATGGTCGTCGGGAACGAAGACCTCGTCGAGGAACACTTCGTTGAACTCGGCCTCGCCCGTGATCTGAACCAGCGGACGCACCTCGATCCCGGAGGCCTCCATGTCGATCACGAGGTACGAGATTCCCCGGTGCCGTGGCGCCTCGGCGTCGGTACGGGCCAGGCAGATCCCCCAGCGGGCCTGACGCGCATAGCTCGTCCAGACCTTCTGGCCCGACAGGAGCCACCCGCGCTCGGCCCGCACCGCGCGGGTCCGCAGCGACGCCAGGTCGGAGCCCGCACCGGGCTCGCTGAACAGCTGGCACCACAGCTCGCGTGCGTCGAGGATGGGCGGGAGCCAGCGCTGCTTCTGCTCCTCGGTGCCGTGGGCGAGCAGGGTCGGGCCGGCGAGATTGATGCCGACGCGGTTGACGGGCTGGAGGGCCCGCGAGCGCGCGTACTCCATGTTGAAGATCGCGACCTGGACGGGTGACGCGCCCCGTCCGCCGTACTCGGCGGGCCAATGGATGCCGACCCACCGACTCGCGGCCAGCTTCGCCTGCCAGGCGCGTCCCCACTCGATCTCGTCGTCGAGCGAGTCGAAGCGAGGCGGGAGCTCGAGGTTCGCGCCGAGCCACGTCCGCACCTCCGCGGCGAACGCCTCCTCCTCGGCGGTGAAGCTGAGATCCATCTCCCTATCCCGTCCCCAAGCCCGTTCTTGCGCGCTCATCGCGCCGAAAACGGCGCGTCTGGCGCGCAGGTTCGGGGATCACAAGTCCCAGAACCGCTCGCGACGGTTCTGGACGAACGATTCGTAGAGCGCACGCTCGTCGGCTTCGGTGAACGCGCGGTAGCGCTCGTCGCCGCGGAGACGGACGAACACGGGGTCGCCACCGACCTGGTCGCGTCGCCACTTCTGATGCACGAGCGCGCGCTTGACGATCTTGTTGGTGCCGGTGGTCGGCGGATCGAGCAGCACGCGCACGTACCGCGGCCGCCACTTGGGTCCGATGTCGCCTCGGGCGTCGAGCCAGCCGGCGAACGCGTCGGGCTCGAAGGGTACGCCCGGGCGCAGGACGACACCCGCCATCACCTGGTCGCCGGCTTCGGCATCGGGGACGCCGTAGACGCTCGCCAGTACGACGTCGGGATGCCGCGCGACGATCGCCTCGATCGGTGCGGCGAGAAAGTTCTCGCCGTCGACGCGGATCCAGTCGGCGTTGCGACCGGCGAAGTAGAGGTAGCGGTCGGCGTCGAGGTAACCGAGATCGCCTGTCCAGTACCAGCCGAAGCGCATCGTGCGCTCGTTCGCCTCGGGATTGTTGTAGTAGCCCTCGAACGGCCCGACCCCCGCGGTGTTCACGATCTCACCCACGCATTCCTCGGGATTGAGCACACGTCCGGTGGCGCGCTCGACGCGGGCGGCAGCGAGCTCACGGCCGTCTTCGTCGACGATCTTCACGGCCGGTCCGGCCTGGCCGAGCGCACCCGGCCGCTCCTCGGCATCCCGGTTGACCGCGACCCCGCCCTCGGTGGCGCCGTAGGCGTCGATCACCTCGACGTCGAAGCGGCGGGCGAAGGCGTCGACGATCTCCGGAGAGCCCTCGTTGCCGAACGCCACCCGCAGCGGATTGTCGGCGTCGTCGGGCTGCTCCGGTGTCGCCAGGAGGTAGGCGAGGGGCTTGCCGGTGTAGTTGAACCAGGTCGCTCCGTACCGTCGAACGTCACCCAGCCAGCGGGAGGCGCTGAAGCGCCGGCCGAGCCCGACCGCGGCGCCGTACACGATCGAGGGCGCCCAACCGACCATCACCGCGTTCGAGTGGAACAGGGGCATGCACACGTAGCCAACGTCGTCGGCGTCGAGGCCCATGATCATCCCCATGCGGTTTCCGGTGACCATGAACCGCCGTTGGGTGCAGATGACGGCCTTGGGCGCGTCCGACGTGCCCGACGTGAAGATCAGCCCCCAGATGGTGTCGGGCTCGGGCTCGAGGCCGGGATCATCGGCATCGACGCGATCGAGCGCGGCATCGAGATCTCCTCCCAGCGCCTGCGCCGGATCGCCGGGCTCGGGATGACGGTTCGACACGAGTACCGGGGGTAGCCCGTCTGCGATCGGATCGAGCAGCGCCTGGTGGCGCGGCTCCGTGATCACGAGCCCGACATGGGTGTGCTCGACGTCACGCGCCAGGTGCTCGCCCCGGCGGGTGTGGTTGAGCCCGACGACGGCCGAGCCCGACAACGCCGCCCCGCCGAACGCGAAGAGGTAGTCGGGCGTGTTGTCGAGGAGCACGCCGACGTGCAGGGGCTGCGGGCCCGCGGCGCGGTGGGCCAGGAACAGGTTCGCCCACCGGCACGACTCGGCAACGTATTCGGCGTGGGTCCACACCCGGTCGCCGAACTTCACCGCCGGGCGGTCACGAACGGCGGCGTCGGCGGCGTTGCCGCGCAGGAGAGCGGCCGCGTTCGCTGCCGGCATCGGCGCCTGCCCGGGGGCGGGGGCGGCGCGAACCCGGTTGGCTGACACGCACGTCAACGTTACCGGGAGGCCCGGCTCGGCGTTTCGTGACCCGAGCCGACCGCATCGGTCATCTCCGGTCACAAGACCTCGGAGAGCACCTCTCGCCTAGCGTGGGACGCCCGAGACAAGGAGGCGCTCCATGCCCGAAGGTCCGCACACGTACCGGGTCACCGAGGTGGTCGGCACGTCGGAAGCCAGCATCCAGGAGGCGGTGCGCAACGGCGTCGACCGCGCCAACCAGACGCTACGGAACCTCGAGTGGTTCGAGGTGACGGAGATTCGCGGGTGGATCAAGGACGGTGCGGTCGGGCACTTCCAGGTCGGGATGAAGATCGGGTTCCGCCTCGACGACTGATGGCTTCCGTCGACCTCACCGGCGCCGCCGACCTCCACTGCCATTTCGGTCCCGACGCCCACCGCGAACGCTCCGTCGACGCGCTCGAGGCGGCTCGCGACGCGGCGTCCGCGGGGCACGCCGCCGTCGTGCTGAAGTCGCACGACTACCCCACGGCCGCGCTCGCCACCATCGTCGACCGTGTCGTCGACGGTGTGCGCGTGTTCGGAGGCATCTGCTGTGACCGCGAGGTCGGCGGTGTGAATCCGGCGGCGGTCGAGGCCGCGCTCCGCATCGGCGCCAAGATCGTGTGGCTCCCCACGCTCTCGAGCCACCAAGACCAGCTCAACGGCGTCGGGCCCGCGTTGGGCATTCCGGGGCCCGGGATCTCGGTGGTCGACGAGGGTGGTGCGCTGCTCCCCGAGACCCTCGCGGTGCTCGACCTCGTTGCCGAGCACGACGCGATCCTGGCGACCGGCCATGTCACCCGCGACGAGCATCTCGCGGTCACGCGCGCCTTCGGCGGCCGGGGGAAGGTCCTGGTCACGCACGCGCTCGAGGAGCTCGCGGGCCCGAACCTCTCGGTCGCGGACTGCATCGAGCTCGGTGATCTCGGAGCGAACATCGAGCTGTGCGCGCTCACGTGCATCGGCGCGCTCGCGACCCGCGATCCGGCCGACATGGCCGCCGCTGCCGACGCCATCGGCGTGGATCGCTGCACCCTCGCGACGGACTACGGGCAACGAGCCAACGCCCGCCCTGCGACCGGCTTCCAGACCTACGCCGACGCCCTGGTCGCAGCCGGCCTCGACGAAGCTGATGTCCGCCGCATGGCGTGCACCAACCCCCTTGCCCTCCTCGGGCTCGACAGGCCGTAGATGGAGGATCGCCTGACACCCGGCTTGTACCTCGAGATGAGCGATCTGCCAGTCGACGCCTATGTCGACGAGCGCGTGCCCGAGGTGCTCGCGCTCACGGGTGTCGAGCGCTCCACCTGGTGGGAGAACGTCTGCCGCGACCGTGACGACCTGCCCCGGCGACTACCCGAGTTCGGGCTCCTGGGTGTGTACGAGGTGGGCGATGCCTTCCGGGCGCCCGCGACACCCGACGACGTGAGCGGTTGTCACTTCCGCCGCACGCCCCGGCCGGGCCAGGGGCGGCTCACCGGGCGGCCGACGATCGGGCTCTCCCTCGTGCTGATCAGTCCACGCGCGCCCGAGCAGGCTCAGGCGTTGCGCGACTGGGGCGACTTCGTGCACATTCGCCATATCGCCGAGGTCGGCGTCCCCGGCTACTCGATGATCACGCCCTACGAGAACGTCACGGGCGGCGACCCGCGCTTCATGCACCTCTACGAGATCGACACCGACGACCCCGAAGCATCGTTCAAGGCGATGACGCCGCTCGTCACGAAACTGCTCGGCGCGCCGGGTACCGAAGCGTGGGACCGCTGGGCCAACACACCCGAGCTCCGGATCATGTACGTCAACTCCTTCCGTCGCCTCGGCGAGCGTGTGGCGTGAACGACGCGTTCTTCGAACTGGTCAGGTCGCAACGGGCCTGCCGGTCGTTCACCGACGAACCGGTGTCCGACGAGCTGGTCGAACGCGTCCTCGAAGCGGCGACGTTCGCTCCCAGTGCCGAGAACCGCCAGCCGTGGGTCTTCGTGGTGGTACGCGACGCTGCGACTCGCGACGGTATCGGCGAGCTCACCCGCGCTGCGTGGGAGGCCGGTGGGCGGGCGTTCGCAGAACGCCGTCTCGATGCATCGTTGCTCGCGGAGGTCGACCGGGGCGCGACCGGCGGGATCAGCGCGGCGCCGGTGCTGGTCGTCGTGGGCGCCGACCTCGACCGTTGCCTCGAGGCCACGGTCGCCTCTTCGATCTTCCCCGCCGTGCAGAACCTCCTGCTGGCGGCGGGCGCGCTCGGGCTGGGGTCGGCGCTGACCACCTTGACCACCGCCCACACCGACGAGCTCCGCGCACTCGTGGCACTGCCCGACCATGTCCAGCCGGTCGCGGTCGTCCCCCTCGGCCGTCCCGCGCAGCCGCTGGCGCCACCGCGACGCGAGCCGGTGTCGGAGCACGCGTATCGCGAGTTGTTCGGCCGGGACTGGTAGCAGCACCCGCAACGAAGTCAGACCGGAACCACCGTGCCGCCACGCGCCGCCGACTGCCGGACGGCGTCGAGCACCCGCATGCACGCAAGCCCGTCGGCGAAGGTCGGCACGGGGACCGCGGCCCCCAGCGGCTCGCCCTCGACGCCCGCGCGCAGCACCTCTGCCAGGCGAATGTACGGCCCGAGCTCGAGATGCGTGAAGCGATGGCGGGGATCGTCGCTGACCTCGGGCGGAGACGGCAGCTCCAGGTCGTCGGGCACCGGCAACCGACGGGTGCCGGACGCGTCGGCGATCCAGGCGGCACCGTCGTCGAGCCATACGGTGCCCTTGCTGCCGGCGACACGGCTGACGGCGACGCTCGGGCCCCACGCTCCCGCCGTCTGCTGCAGCACGCCCTCGGCGCCGGACGCGAACCGGAGCCGCGTGGTGAAGGTGTCGTCGGCGCTCCCGGCCGACCGGTCGGAGAGGAGCGCGAGCGCCGCACTGACCGACTCGATCTCGCCCAGCCAGGTGCGCAGTTGGTCGATCGCGTGCGATCCCGATGCGCCCAGCCACCCGCCGCCGGCGCCGGGGTCGAACCACCACGCCGGCATCCGTACGCCCGGGTCGGCGACCAGGTCGACATGGTGCACCAGTGTCGCCAGCCGGGGCTCGCCGATCTCACCGGCGGTGATGGCACGCCCGACGACGGCTCGATCGACAGCCCAGCGGAACTCGTGGCCGACGAGATGGGTCACCCCGGCCGCCTCGGCCGCGCTCAGCATGACCCCGCCCTCGGGTGCGTCGAGCGCGAGCGGCTTCTCGCAGAGGACGTGCTTCCCCGCCGCGAGTGCGGCCAACGTGAGCTCGCGGTGGGTCGCCGGCGGTGACGCGATCGTGACCGCCGCCACGCCGGGCAACGCGAGCGCGTCGTCGAGCGCGGTGACGGCGTGTGGCACGTCGAGACGTTCCGCACGGCGGCGGGTGCGATCGGCGTCCCGTCCAACGAGTGCCGCGACGTTGAACCCGGCGGCCCGCAGGGCGGGAACGTGTACCCTCCCGCCGAAGCCGGTGCCGACGACGACCGCGCTCGGTGCGCTCACTCCTCAGAACGCCCGGGTGACCGCGCGCGTCGGCCCGAAGCTGTGCAGAGCGAGCGCGTGCAGGTTGGCGAGGCCGCCGCAGACGAACACGAGCATGTGGTCGGGGCCCTCGACGAGGTGCACGAGCCCGTCGCCGTCGCCGCGGCCGTTCTCCTCGGCGCGCAGCCGATGCGCCTCCGGCCACCAGGCGACAGGCAGCGCCGCGTGCGCCCACAGGCGCTCTCGCACGTCATCGA
>JBOGFJ010000183.1:0-8251 GCA_050743385.1 Acidimicrobiia bacterium | reverse complement strand
CGCTCAGCCACCGGAGCCGGTCGCCGACGCGGCGATCGGTCGGGCCCGGCGACATGCCCCGGAGGGTAATTTCCGCTTCCCGACCCCGCGCGCTGGAGAACCGGATGACCGACCAGGCGACTCTCGACGCCAACAAGCTGATCGGGCACCGCGTGCTGCTCGAGATCTGGAGCCGGGGACGCCTCGAGCTGGCCGACGAGCTGTACGCCCCCGACTACATCGACCACGTGGCCCGCGGCCCCGAACCCGAGCAGGTGCAGGGGCCGGGCGGTCTGAAGGCGGCCGTCACGCTGTTCCGCGCCGCCTTTCCCGATCTGCAGTACTCGATCGACGACGACATGGCCGAGCGTGACCTCGTCATGACCCGGTTCTCGGCCCGGGGTACGCACCTGGGTCCCTTCCTGGGCGCGGCCCCGACCGGCAAGTCGATCTCGTACACCGGCATCGACGTCAACCGCGTCGTCGACGGCCGGATCGTGGAGTCGTGGGTGCAGTACGACGCCCTCGGCCTCCTCCAGCAGCTCGGGGTCGTGCCCGCGGTCACAGGCACGTGACGAATGCCTCGTGACCGCGGCCGGAGCGGTGCGGTATCCTGACGAACGAGTGTTCGCCACGACCCTCCCCGTCGCCGACTCGATCGACCAGCTCCATCCCGCGGTCGCGACCTGGTTCGGGCGGCGGTTTCCCGACGGCCCCACGGCACCCCAGCGCGACGGCTGGCCCCACATCGCCGCGGGCCGCGACACCCTCATCGCCGCGCCCACCGGTTCGGGCAAGACGCTCGCCGGGTTCCTCGTCTGCATCGACCGCCTCTACCGCGCCCACGAAGCCGGCGAGCCCATCGACGGCATCGCGCGTGTGGTGTACGTCTCGCCGTTGAAGGCACTGGCAGTCGACATCGCCGAGAACCTCCACCGGCCGCTCGCCGAGATCGCCACGATCGCGACGGAGCTCGGGCTCGACGCACCCGACATCAAGGTCGCAGTGCGCACCGGCGACACGACGAGCACCGAGCGCGCCCGCATGGTGCGCAAGCCGCCGAGCTTCGTGATCACCACGCCCGAGTCGCTCTATCTCCTGGTCACGAGCGCCAGCGGTCGCGAGGCCCTCCGCACGGTCGACACGATCATCCTCGACGAGATCCATGCCGTCGCACGCGACAAGCGGGGCTCGCATCTGGCGCTGACGCTCGAGCGGCTCGAGGCGCTATGCGACGCACCACCGACGCGGATCGGCTTGTCCGCTACGCAACGGCCGATCGAGACCGTCGCCCGGCTCCTCGTCGGCGACCGGCCGCTCCCCGCGATCGTCGACGCCGGCCACCAGCGCGATCTCGACATCGCGGTCGAGCTGCCGGAGGGTGAGCTCGAGGCGGTCACCAGCGCCGAGCAGATGTCCGACGTGCTCGACCGCATCGCCGAGCACGTCCGCGAGCACCGCACCACGCTCGTCTTCGTCAACACCCGCAGCTCCGCCGAGCGCTTCGCCCACCTCCTCGGCGAACGGCTGGGCGACGACGTCGTCGCCGCCCACCACGGGAGCCTGTCCAAGGACCGTCGGTACCGCATCGAGACCCGACTGCGCGCCGGCGACCTGCGCGCGCTGGTGGCGACCGCATCGCTCGAGCTCGGCATCGACATCGGACCGGTCGAGTTGGTGTGCCAGATCGGCTCGCCGCGCAGCATCGCCACGTTCCTCCAGCGAGTGGGCCGGTCGAACCACTCGCGTGCCGGCGTGCCCAAAGGCCGCCTCTATCCCCTCACCCGCGACGAGCTCGTCGAGTGCGCCGCTCTCCTCGGCGCGGTGCGCGCGGGGCGTCTCGACGCCATCACGCTCCCGCCACCGCCGCTCGACATCCTCGCCCAGCAGATCGTCGCCGAGGTCGGGGCGAAGGAGTGGCGCACCGACGACCTCTACGCGCGGGTGCGCCGGGCGGCTCCCTACAACGACCTGACCCGGTCCCAGTTCGACGAGGTGATCGACCTGGTGGCGCACGGGGTCGAGACCGGGCGCGGCCCGCGGGGCCGGTACGTGTACCACGACGCGGTCAACGGCGAGGTGCGCGGGCGAAAGGGCGCCCGTCTCGCCGCCCTCACGTCCGGCGGCGCCATCCCCGAGATCGGCGACTACCGCGTGGTCGCCGAACCGGACGACCTGTTCATCGGCACCGTCAACGAAGACTGGGCGGTCGAGTCGATGGCGGGCGACATCTTCCTCCTCGGCACCCACTCGTGGCAGATCCGGCGCGTCGAAGCCGGCGTCGTTCGGGTACGCGACGCGGGCAACGCGCCGCCGACCATCCCCTTCTGGATGGGCGAGGCCCCGGCGCGCACAGCCGAGTTGTCGGAGGAGGTGTCCAACCTCCGGGCCCGGGTCGACGCCTTCCTCGCCGAGCACGACCCCGACGGCGCCCGCAAGTGGCTCACCGACACGACCGGTGCGGGGCCGGAAGCAGTGACGATGCTGGTCGATTACCTGGCCGTCGGCCGCGCCATTCTCGGCGCCATCCCCACGTTGGACGCGCTCGTGCTCGAGCGGTTCTTCGACGAGACCGGCGGCATGCAGCTGGTGCTCCACTCCCCCTACGGCGGCCGCATCAACCGGGCGTTCGGGCTCGCGCTGCGCAAGAAGTTCTGCCGTACGTTCAACTTCGAGCTCCAAGCCGCCGCCACCGACAACGCGGTCGTGCTGTCGTTGGGCCCGCACCACAGCTTCCCGCTCGACGAGGTGGCGCGCTACGTCAACAGCCGCACGGTCGAGGAGACCCTCGAGCAGGCGATCCTCGACGCGCCGATGTTCCTGTCGCGCTGGCGCTGGAACCTGAACCGAGCGTTGCTCGTGCTGCGGTTCAGGGGCGGGCGTCGCAACCCGCCACCGATCCAGCGCATGGAAGCCGATGACCTCATGGCGGCGATGTTCCCTCAGGCGGCCGCCTGCCAGGACAACCAGGTGGGGCCGATCGAGATCCCCGACCAGGTGATCGTGCGCCAGACCGTCGACGACACGCTCCGCGAGGCGCTCGACGTCGACGGGCTCCGGGCGCTGCTCGAGGCGATCGAAGCGGGCGAGGTCGCCGTCCACACGGTCGACACCACCGAGCCGTCGGTGCTCTCGCACGAGATCCTCACCGCCCGCCCGTACGCGTTCCTCGACGACGAGGAGCTCCAGAACCGTCGCACCAACGCCGTCAGCCTGAGCCGCGGGCTCACCGTCGACCTGAGCTCGATCGGCAAGCTCGACGCCGACGCGATCGAACGGGTGCAGGAAGAGATCACACCCGTGCCCGAGACCAGCGACGAGCTCCACGACCTGCTGTGCTCGTTCGTGATCACGCAGCCCCGCGACGAGTGGCGCGAATTGTGGGCCGAGCTCGTCGCACGGGGTCGTGCTCAGGCGATCGAGCGCGACGGCCGCGAGCTGTGGTGCGCGACCGAGACCGTCGACGAGGCTCGGCGGGCGTTCGCGGGCGACGACGCCGCCGTGGTCGCGGTCGTGCGGGGCCGTCTCGAGTTGTCCGGGATCACGACCGTCGACGACGTCGCAGTCGCGGTCGACCTGCCTGCCGGCCGGGTTGCATCGGCGCTCGCCATGCTCGAAGGCGAGGGTTTCGCCCTCCAGGGCCGTTACACCGACGATCCGGCTGGTACGGAGTGGGTGGCGCGGCGCCTGCTCGCCCGCATGCACTCGTACTCACGGCGGGTGCGGCGTCGGGGTGTCGAGCCGGCCACCGCGCAGGACCTGATGCGGTTCCTGCTCCGGTGGCAGCATCTCGCGCCCGGCACCCAGCTCTCGGGCGACGAAGGGCTGGCGACGGTGATCAGCCGGCTGCAGGGATGGGAAGCGGCCGCGGCCGCGTGGGAACCCGAGTTGCTCGGTCGTCGGCTGCGCCAGTACGACCCCGGCGCCCTCGACCGACTCTGCCACGCCGGTGAGGTCGGCTGGCTCCGCGTGAGCCCGAGCCCACGCGACGTCGACGCTCCCGCGGGCGCGCCCAACAAGGCCACGCCGATCTCGGTCGTGTTCCGCGACGACCTCTGGTGGCTGCTCGAGGCCGCCCGCGGCGGCGACGATCCCGCCGAGCCCACCACCGGTGCGACGGCCGAGATCCTCGAGGTGCTCCGGGCCCGGGGCGCGTGCTTCGCCGGCGAGCTCGGCGAGGCGACCAACCGGCTGCCCGAGGACATCGAGCGGGCTCTGTGGGACGGTGTCGCCCGGGGCCTGCTCACCTCCGACGGCTTCGGCGCCATCCGGGCACGCGTCGGCGCACCCGACCGGCGCCGGGGTGACGCCGCCCGGCTCTCCCGCCTGATGCGCAACGCCCGCGTGCGCGGTGCGGCCGCGGGCCGTTGGTCGCTCGTGCCCACGACGGGACAACCGTCGGATTCCGGCGGTGTTGCCGCCGTCGACCGGGACGAGCTGGCCGAAGCCGTTGCCGAGCTGCTCCTCAACCGGTGGGGCGTGGTGTTCCGCGACCTGGCGCTGCGGGAGTCGATCCGCTTCCCGTGGCGAGACGTGCAACGGGCGCTGCGCCGTCTGGAAGACCGCGGCCTGGTGCGCGGCGGCCGTTTCGTCACCGGCGTCAGCGGCGAGCAGTACGCCCTCCCGATCGCGGCCGAGCAGCTCGCCCACGTGCGCAAGCTGCCCCGAACGGGCGAGCGCGTCACCGTGAACGCAAGCGACCCCCTCAACCTGGTCGGCGCGATCACGCCCGGCGCGGCCATCCCCGCGATCCGCACCAACCAGGTCGTCTACGTCGACGGCATTCCTGACGAGCTGGTCGCCGAGTCCCGCACGGCCTGACCTCCGTCGTTGGTTCGTGCTTCAGAGGTCGGCGACCGCCGCGACCGCCGCCTCGATCGTCGTGGCCAAGCCATCGGGGGTGCCGAGCGCCAAGGGCACGAGCCGGTGCACCCCCAGCTCGGCGAACGCCGCCGCTCGCTCCGGCGTCATCCGGCCTCGCGGCGTGACGCTGATCTCGAGCTCCCCCAGCGCGGCCGGGCGTTCGACCCGAGCGGCCGCCTCGCGCAGCCCACTCAGAGACCCGGCGACATCTTCGGGCGTCAGCCAGTAGCCGTACCAACCGCGGGCACGTGCGACCACCCGGCGGTATGCGGGCGCGCTGTGCCCCGCGACCACGAGCGGAATCGGCTGTTGGACGGGGCGCGGGTAGGCGTCGATCCCGCCGAAGTCGACGAAGCGACCGTGGTACTCGGGATGCTCGTCGTACCAGAGCCGCTCCATGGCATCCAGGTACTCGTCGGTCACTGCACCCCGCTCCTCGAAGTTGGCGCCGAGCGCGCGGAACTCGGCCTCGAGGTATCCGACGCCGACGCCGAGCATGACCCGTCCGCCGGAGAGCACGTCGAGCGTGGCGACCTCCTTGGCGAGCACAGCGGGATTGCGTTGCGGGAGGATGACGATCCCGGTCGCGAGGCGGATCGTCGTCGTGTGCGCGGCCGCCCACGTCAACGCGAGCAGCGAGTCGAGCGCCGGGTCCTGCGGCGCCATCGGCGAGGGTGGCGCCTGCGGGTCGGGCAGCACGACGTGCTCACCGGCCCATATCGAGTCGAAGCCGGCCGCCTCGGCGGCGCGCGCGCCCGCGACGACATCGTCGGGCCGGGTCATCGAACCCATGTTCACGTGAACGAGCCCGAGCAGCATGTGGCGCACACTCCCACACCCGTGGGATTGCGTCAGTTGATGCGCCTCAGCCGATCACCAACGAGCTCACACCGGCCGCTGCGATCCCGACGCCCGTAGCGACGCGGAGAGACGGGAGCCGGCGCAGTCGTGCTCCGACCGAGTAGCCGGCGAGATGCAGGGCCGCCGTGATCACGACGAACCCGGTGATGTACGCGACCGGGGTCGCACCCGCGGGCATCTCGCTGCCATGGGCGGGGATCATCGGTCCTCCCTTCGCCCAACGAGGACGGGTCTACCACTCCACCCCGCCGGCCGGCACGCTCGGTTCGAGCCCGCGTGCCTCGAATCGCGCGAGGCCTCCCCCGTTCTGGCGTCAGTAACCGGCGCTCCACGCCGCCTGTTGACGCCAGAAGGTCGAAGCCCGTCGTCATGCCCGTTCCACGATCGCCGGAGCCGCCTCGGAGCCGAGTTGCGAGAAACTACGACGGTGACCACCTTCATCGCGTTCCTGCGGGCGATCAAACTCGGCAAGCACCGGCGCGTCCCCATGGCCGAGCTGCGTGCCACGGTGGCCGATGCGGGCTACGGCGAGGTGACGACGCACCTCCAGAGCGGGAACGTCGTCTTCTCGAGCCGCACCCGCAGACCAGACGCGGTCGAGCGCGCCGTCGAACAGCTGCTGCAGCGCGACTTCGAGATCGAGGTCGACGTCATGGTCCGCACGGCCGGTGATCTGGCGAAGATCGCGAAGACGAATCCTCTCGTGCAACGCGGCGGAGACGTCACCAAACTGCACGTTGCCTTTCTCAAATCCCGACCATCTGCCGCAGCTACGCGAGCCCTCGCCGGCTACGACGTCGGTCGCGACCAGTTCGCGCTCCGAGGCACGGAGCTCTACCTCCGGTATCCAGACGGTGTCGCCCGCTCCAAGATGAGCACGGCGCTCTTCGAGCGCACGCTGGGCACACCCGCCACCGTCCGGACCTGGAAGGTCGTGACCAAGCTCGTGGAGCTCAGCTCCGGCTGAAGAGATGGAGCAGCTCGAGCTCGGCCCGCTCGGGCGGGTCGGCGAGCCACGACGCAACCGCGTCGTTGAACGCGGCGAACTCCGGGTCGCTGTTGACGCTGTCGGCCGCCGGGCGGTCGGTGTACACGCCCACGCCCCGCACCAGGCCGCTGCCCTCGTCGCCGAGCACCAACACGGTCTCCAGCGCGGGATGGTTCGAGAGGAACTCGTCGGCGAAGGCGGAGTAGAGCGCTGCGACCTCCGCGTAGTGGCCCGGCTTGGCGCGCAGGGTGAACTGGGCGACGTACATCTCGATCCTTTCGAACAAACCGTGCTCGGGACCGCCCTGCGGCGATCCCGAGCTCGGCGTGCCTAGACGGGACGGACGTTCTGGGCTTCCTCGCCCTTCCGGCCGGGTGCCACGTCGAACTCGACGCGCTGGCCGTCTTCGAGCGTCTTGTAGCCGTCGCCCTGGATCTGGGAGAAGTGGACGAAGACGTCGTCCCCCTGGTCACGCGAGATGAAGCCGTAGCCCTTCTCGGCATTGAAAAATTTCACGGTTCCTTGGGTCACACGCTTTCCTTTGTTTTGTTTGTACGTTCGCACCCCGACGGGATCGCCCTGGTGCGGTTATCGCCTATCCCGACTGCGGCTCGTCTCGATCCGCGGGCAGTGTGGGCGAGTCGTGGGAGCCCTCACCGAGGTTCTCGGGGGCATCCGATCCTTGCTTGCGGGCTTGGCGGCGCGCTCGCTTCAGCGCGGCCTTGTCCATCCGCGCTTTCTCACGTTGATTCTTGGCGAAAGTCGTTCGCTGCCGTTTGCCACTCATGCGCTCGTTCTCCGAAACCCGACATGACGTTCCGGATCGTGCGCTGAAGACACGGACTGGGCCGCGAACCGACCCGAGCGGCGGAGCAAAGGCACGTCAGAAACTGTGAATCACTGTAACACCCGCCAGGCGGCATCTCCGCCACCGGCTCATGTGCCGCCGGCGCACCGATCAGGACGAGAGCGGTTGGAGTCCCAGGCGCTGCCGCACTTCAGGACGGCGCAGAGGTGGAACGGTCTTGGGTGGCTGGCGGCGCGCCGGCAACTCGGCCAGCAGGTCCTCGGTGATCGCCGCCACCTCGAGTGCCGACGCGTCCATCCTGTCGGCGAGCGCGGCGTTCGGGCGGCTGACCCCGGTGACTTTGCGGACGTACTGACGGGCGGCGGCCTCGATCTCCTCGCGTGTCGCCGGAGGTTCGAGGCCGCGGAGCTCGGTGATGTTTCGGCACATGCACCGAGCTTACGCGGAGGGCAAGTACACGACGAACGTCGATGCGGCGACGCCCGGCTCGGCGCACGGGGATTTCGAGACCGACGCCGGCGCCAGTACTTCTCGATCCTTCAAGATCCGACGTTCCGGTCGCGCTCGCTTCGCTCGCCGCTCCGGCGCAATCCCGGCGGGCCGGGGGCCGGCCAAGCCGGCCCCCTCGCTTCGCGCTGGCAGCTCCATCTGGCCTGGGGGCGCTCGCTTCGCTCGCCGCTCCGGCGCAATCCTGGCGGGCCGGGGGCCGGCCAAGCCGACCCCCTCGCTTCGCGCTGGCAGCTCCCTCCGGC
>JBOGFJ010000182.1:0-9530 GCA_050743385.1 Acidimicrobiia bacterium | reverse complement strand
GCCCGGCGGTGGGCGCGGCTGCCGGGGCGCGCTCCTCGATCAGGTCGTCGATCGGGAGCAGGGCTTCGAGGTCGGGCAGCGGGAGCCACGACCGGGCGTCGTGCGGACGCGCCCGCGCCGGCGAGGGCTTGACGGCACGCGCGTAGCGACGCGAGCGCTGATCGGCCCGGTGCGCCGACTGCCGCGGCGCCGTACGAGGGCTGTGCTCGGCGATCGGGTCCGCCCTCCCGAGGGTTCGAGCTCGAAGCCGGTCCGTGACCGTGTCGCATGGCCGGCTGGGGTGCCCGAACGCTAGCCAAGCGGCTACCCGGGTCGCAACGTGGGCAGAAATGCCCCGAAACGGACGAAATCCTGCGATCTCAAGCGGGGCAGAAGATCCGACCGGCGGTGGCGGCGGTGGCGGCCGCCACCCACTCCACCGGCTCCCCCCGGGCCGAGGCCAGGGCCGCGCCCACTGCCCCGACGAGGGAGGGCTCGTTCTCCCGGCCGCGGTGCGGCACCGGCGCGAGATAGGGGGCGTCGGTCTCGACGAGGAGGCCGTCGGGGGGCGTGACCGCAGCCGCCGCCCGCAGGTCGTCGGCGTTCGGGAACGAGACGATGCCGCTGAACGAGAGGGCGCCACCGAGCCCGAGCGCGGTGCGGGCCTCGTCGGCCCCGCCGGTGAAGCAGTGGAACACCGTGCGTGGGGGCGGGCTCTCCTCGCGAAGCACGCGGAAGGTGTCGTCCCATGCGTCGCGAGAGTGGATGACGAGGGGAAGGTGGCGCTCGTGCGCCAGGCGGATCTGGGCCCGGAAGGCGTCCTCCTGGCTGGAGCGGGGTGAGTGCTCGTAGTGGAGGTCGAACCCGCACTCGCCCACCGCCACGACCCCGTCGGCGCGAGTCAGGTCGACGAGCGCATCCCACTCGTCGTCGAGCCGCGAAGCCTCATGCGGATGGAGCCCCACCGTTGCCCGCACCTGCTGCGGATACGCGCGTGCGAGGTCGACCGCTTCGCGAGAGGTCGCCAGGTCCGTCCCGACGCACACCAGCCACTCGACCCCCGCGTCCCGTGCCCGCGCCAGCACCTCGGCCGGGTCACCCGAGACCGACTGGAGATGGCAGTGGCTGTCCACCCAACCCGTCACCCTCGGAGCCCCCGTTCTTGCGCGCCGAGCGCGCCGATTCCGGCGCGCTGAGCGCGCAGGTTCGGAGGAATCAGGCCGATTTCGCTTCCTCGGGGCCCCCGAAGCGCTCGGTCCAGGCGGTGATGTCGTCGTCGGCGAGCTTGCGGAACAGGACCTCGGGGACCGAGAACGCGGCCCCGGGCTCGAGGGCGTGCAGGGCGGCACCGACGTCGTCGGGCCAGCGCGGGGCCGCGCCGGGCGCGACCGCGTCGAGAACCCGCTCGGCGCTGGCGGGGATGATCGGCGAAGCCAGCAGCGCGAACAGCCGGACGAGGTTGACGCCCGTGCGCATGATCACGGCGGCGCGGTCGGGATCGGACTTCACGGCCTTCCATGGCTCGGCCTGCTCCCAGTAGGCGTTCCCGGCAGCCCAGATCGCGCGCAGCTCGGCGGTGGCCTTCCGGAACTGCCGGTCGGCCAGGTGCTCGCCGTAGGCGTCGACGCGAGCGGTCAGCTGGGCAGCCAGCGCCCGTTCGGCGTCACCGTCGCCGCCGCCGCCCGGCACCTGCGGGCCGACGGCCCGCTCGGTGAACGTCAGGCAGCGGTTCACGAAGTTGCCGAAGGTGTCGGCGAGGTCCTTGTTGACGGCGCCGGCGAACGCCTCCCAGGTGAAGCTGCTGTCGGACGACTCGGGGGCATTGGCCATCAGGAAGTAGCGCCAGTAGTCGGCCGGCAGGACCTCGAGGGCGTCGTCCATGAACACGCCGACGCCCCTGCTCGTGGAGAACTTGCCGCCGTAGTAGTCGAGCCAGTTGAACGCCTTGATGTAGCTCGCCAGCTTCCAGGGCTCGCGCGAGCCGATGATCGTGCACGGGAACGAGACGGTGTGGAACGGGACGTTGTCCTTCCCCATGAACTGCGTGTACGTCACGTCGTCGGCGTCGTACCACCAGCTCCGCCAGTCGCGGTGGTCGGGGTCGACGTCGGCCCATTCCTTGGTGGAGGCGATGTACTCGATCGGTGCGTCGAACCACACGTAGAAGACCTTGTCCTCGAAGCCGGGACGGTCGACCGGGACACCCCATTCCAGCTCGCGGGTGATCCCGCGGTCGCGGAGTCCTTCGTCGAGCCACTTGTACGCGATCGACGTGGTCAGCACGGGCCAGCCCTCCTGCTTGTCGATCCAGGCCCGCACCTCGTCGGCCAGCAGCGACTGCTCGAGGAAGAGGTGGCGGCTCTCCCGGATCTCCAGGTTGGTGCTCCCGCTGACCGCAGAGCGGGGCTCGATGAGGTCGGTCGGCTCGAGCAGCCGGGTGCAGTTCTCGCACTGGTCGCCGCGGGCAGCCTCGTAGCCGCAGTGGGGGCAGGTGCCGATGATGTACCGGTCGGGGAGGAAGCGGCCGTCGTCGACCGAGTACACCTGCTCGGTGACGCGCTCCTCGATGAAACCCTCGTCCTCGAGGCGGCGGGCGAAGTGCTGGGTCAGCTCCTTGTTCTGCTCCGAGGAGCTCCGCCCGAAGTGCTCCCACGAGAGCTGGAACCGGTCCCCCAGGTCGCGCTGGACGGCGTGCTGGCGCCGGCAGTACTCGGCGACGTCGAGACCCTCCTCGAGCGCGGCGAGCTCCGCCGGAGTGCCGTGCTCGTCGGTCGCGCAGATGAAGAGGACCTCCTCCCCGCGGAGACGGAGATAGCGCGCGTACACGTCCGCCGGAAGCATCGAGCCGACCAGGGTGCCCAGGTGCTTGACCCCGTTGATGTAGGGCAGCGCGCTCGTGATCAGATGGCGGGTCATCTCACCGCACCCGGGTCGGGGACTGCGGCCTACGATATCGAGCGGCCCTGGAGAGGCCGGGCCGATTCCGCGAGGGGTGGCGCGTGCACGCGACCGGCATGACCCGCAAGGTCGACTCCCTCGGGAGGGTCGTGCTCCCGGCGGAGATGCGCCGGGTGTTCGGCATCCGCGAGGGTGACCTGGTCGAGATCGCGGTCGACGGCGCCAGCATCGTGCTCACCAAGCTCGAGCAGCGGTGCGTGTTCTGTGGCGACAGCACCACGCTCGTGGAGTACTCGGGCAAGCTCGTGTGCGAGGGATGCGTTGCCGGCCTCAGGAACGCGCGCGTGCCCGGGAGCGCCGGGTAGCGGCGTCGTAGGCCCGGCGCTTGGGGACGGCCAGGTCTGCAGCCACCCGCGCGGCCGCGTCCCGAGCGGAGAGCCCGGTGTCGAGGGCGGCGTCGACGGCTGCCTCGAGACCCTCGTCGCCCACCGCCTCGGTCGCTTCCGGCGCGGGCGCGACGACGACCACGAACTCACCCCGGGTGCCGACCACCGCGGGATCGGCGGCGGCGTTGCCGAGCCGGCCCCGCCACACCTCCTCGAAGCGCTTGGTGAGCTCGCGGGCGACCGCCACCTCCCGGTCGGGGCCGCACACGGCGGCCAGGTCGGCGAGGGTGCCCGCGATCCGAATCGGCGACTCGTAGAACACGACGGTGCGGGGCTCGGCCGCGATGACCGCGAGCCGTTCGGCCCGGAGCTTGCCCTTCCGCGGCAGGAAGCCCTCGAAGACGAACCGTTGCGTCGGAAGGCCCGACACCACCAGCCCGGTCAGGAGCGCGCTGGGGCCGGGCACGATCTCGACCGCCAGTCCGGCGTCGACACAGGCGCGCACCAGCCGCTCCCCCGGATCGGAGATCCCGGGCATCCCGGCGTCGGTGGCGTAGACGACGCGGGCACCGGCCCGTACCTCCTCGACGATCGCGGCCGCGAGCCGGCGTTCGTTGTGACCGTGTACGGCGCGCAGGCGCCGGCCGGCGGGCACTCCGGCGTGCGAGAGCAACGCGCGCGTGCGGCGAGTGTCTTCGGCGGCAATGACGTCGGCGTCTCGGAGTGCATCGATCGCACGCGGCGAGAGGTCACCGAGGTTGCCGATCGGCGTGCCGACGAGCACGAGCGCACCCTCGTGGTCGCTCACGCCTTCACCTCGACCTTGTCGCCCACCCGTAGCGACCAGCGCTCGAACGCGCCCGACGGCGCCTCGATCGCGAACGCCGCGCGGGGGACGAAGGGCGAGAGGCGCCACGGCCGCAGGCAGCACGTCTTGAGCACGATTCCGTCGCCGTCGCAGAAGGCGACGTCGATGGCGAAGCGCATGCCGACGCTGTGCACGTTGCGGCACGGCCGCAGCACCAGCGCCCCTTCGAGCCGGTCGCGCCGACGCAGCCCCTGCCGGCGGGCGCGGCGGCTCTCGGCGACCTCCGCGGCCGCCAGCACGTCGCCTTCACGCACGAGCCATGGCATCTGCCGTGAGTCCCTTACCCTTCCTACACGTTGAACCGGATCTCGAGAACGTCACCGTCGGCCACCTCGTAGTCCTTTCCCTCGATCCGCAGCCGTCCGAGCTCCTTCGCCTTCGCCCACGACCCGATCTCGAGCAGTTCGCGCCAGTCGATCACCTCGGCCCGGATGAAGCCGCGTTCGAGATCGGAGTGGATCACGCCGGCGCATTCGGGTGCCCGCGCGCCCGCGCGGCACGACCACGCGCGGGTCTCGGTGTCGCCGGTGGTGAGGAAGGTTCGCCGGCCGAGAAGCTGGTACGCGCTGCGCGCGAGCCGGGGCAGCACGCTCTCCGTGATGCCGTAGCTCTCGAGCCACTCGGCCCGCTCGCCGGGGTCAAGCCCCGCGATCTGCGCTTCGAGCTCGACGCACACGCCCAGGGCGTCGTCGCCGAATGGAGCCGCGGCCTCGGCGGCGTCGTCGCGGCGATCCTCCGCGACATTCACCACCGACAACACGGGCTTGTTCGTGAGGAGGAACACGGGCGCGAGCAGTTCGCGACGCCCGGACGGAAGCTCGGAACGGTAGACGGGGGTGCCGTCGGCGAGCTCGGCCTCGGCATGCTCGAGCGCCTCTACCTCCGCCGCCAACGATTTGTCACCCTTCATGGCCCGCCGCTGCCGCTCGAGACGGGCCTCGACCGACACGAGGTCGGCAAGCACGAGCTCGTACTCGAGCGTCGCGAGGTCGTCGGCAGGATCAACGCCGGCCGCGCGCAGCACGAACAGGATGGCGTCGCAGTCGCGCAGCTGCCCCAGCAACTTGCTCCCGAGGCCCTCTCCCGCCTTCCCACCGGGCGCGACCCCGGGGATGTAGTCGATCTCGAAGCTCGCGTGCACGAGCTTCTTCGACTTCGACATCTCCCCCAGCCGGTCGACACGCTCGTCTGGCAGCGGGGCCACGCCCTTCACGGGCTCGAACCCGGAGGGCGCGTCGAGACCGGTGAGCGCGGCGAAGAGTTGCCCGTGCCCGGAGTCCGGCAGGCCGACAAGTCCCAAGTGCTCCACTCGCGGTCAGGGTACCGGGCCGTCGCTGGGCTACCCTCGGCGGCTCCATGTCGAAGAAGACGAAGAAGCGCAAGCTCCGGGCCAAGCGCAACAAGGCCAACCACGGCCGCCGGCCCAACGCCGGCCGTCGCAGCTGAGCCGGCGCCTCTGGTCGCGCTCGCTTCGCTCGCCGCTCCCGCACGCAGCCGGCGGCCCGGGTGCGGGCGAAGCCCGTCCCCTCGGCGAGGGATGGCAGCTTCCTTTTAGCCCTCGGCCGGGCGCTCCAGCCGCACCAAGCGGTGGTCGGGCGTGAACAGGCGGCGCCGCACGCCCAACGCCACGACCACCGTCGTCGTCGCCACCGCGCCGAGCACGAGGAACATCACCGCCGCCTGGACGCGCACGGCATCGAGGGGTTCGGCGCCGGCCAGGATCAAGCCCGTCATGGCGCCGGGCAGCACCACGAGACCTACGGCCTTGGTGGTCTCGACCTGGGGGATCAGGGCGGTCCGCAGCGCGTTACGGACGAGCTGTCGGGAGGCCTCGAGCGAGCTCTGACCGAGCGCGAGCCGAGCCTCGACCTCGCCGCGCTTGTCGCGTAGCTCCTCGTAGACGCGCCGCGCGACCAGGATGGTGGCGGCCATCGAGTTGCCGATCATCAACCCGGCGAGTGGGATGAGCGTCCGGCCGTCGAGCTCGAACACACCGAGCCCGAAGAGGACGCCCAATGTGACGATGGCGGCGGCGGCGAAAGCCGCCAAGGCCAGCGCGAACACCTGCGGCACCTCGGGAGTGCGCGCTCGTACCACGAGCGCGGCGATCACGACCATCGCGAGGACCCACAACCACGACCACGCGAGCGTGCGACCCGGATCGAGCACGAGGTCGAGGGCGACGCCGACCGCGAGGAGCTGCACGAGGGCACGCGCGGTCGCCCACCCGATGCTGCGCTCGAGGTCGAGGCGCCGCCAGAACGACAGTGCGATCGCCACCGCGACCAGGACCAACGAGATCGCGAGGCCACTCCAGCCGATGTCAGCGGTCATCGAGGAGACCCCCAGCCTGGTCCGGGTGCCCGGCGTACTCGACGCGGCCCTCGGAGAGCACCAGCAGGTACTCGGCCAGCCGTCGCGCCTGCGCGAGGTCGTGTGTCACCCACACGATGCGCACGCCATCGCGTGCGAGCCCGGCCGTCATGTCCTCCAGCGCTCGACGCGAGCGAGCGTCGACCGATGAGGTGGGCTCGTCCATGAGCAGCACCTCGGGCTCGGTCACGAGCGTGCGCGCGAGGCACACCCGCTGGGCCTCGCCGCCCGACAGCTCGCTCGCAGGCCGGTCGAGGAAACCACCGTCGAGGTCGGCGCGACCGAGCGCGTGCAGCGCGTCGGCTTCGGAAAGCCTGTGATCGGCGACCCGCAGGTTGTCGCGCACCGTTCCGCCGAACGTTGCCGGCTGCTGGAAGACCATGCCTACGCGCCGCCGCAGGCGGAGGGGCTCGAGCGCGGCAACGTCGTCGCCGTGGAAACGCACCGTGCCCGAGGTCGGGGCCTCGAGCCGGTTGCACAGTCGGAGCAGCGTCGACTTACCCGAGCCCGACGGCCCGACGACGACGCTCACCCCCTCGTCGGGCAGTGATCCGTCGACGTCGACGAGCAGTGGCCCGTGCGGGCCCGCTACCCCGACGTGCTCGAAACCGAAGAGCGGTTGGCTGATGACGGCATCTTGGCACCGACGACGAGCGCCACGACCGCCAGCACCGGCACGAGCGCGAGGCTCGTGAGGGATGCCACCTGGTCGCCGGTGTCGTACACGTCGCGGTGGCGCAGGTGGTACACGAGGTGGGGAATGCCGTAGGCGAGCCAGCCCAGCGCTGCCACCACGACCAGAGATCGCACCAACAGCACCGCCGCCGCGACCGTCAACACGGTCAGGGCCAGGTTCAGTGAACCGACGTCACGTACGAGGTGCTCGTTGAACGGCCCGTCGGGTGCGACCCACGACCGCCCACCTCCGGGGAAGTCGTCGTAGAACGACCGCGGTGCGAACGTGGCCCACAGGCCGACGATGGCGCCACTCACCGCCAGGACGGCGAGCACGATCCGCGCCAGGCGCTCATGCACGGCTGCGAGTCCCGTTCGTCGCGGCGCGCGCCCGGGACGCGCCCGCGGCCGTCCAGCCCTCGCGGGCACTGGGGAACGCCGGCGCCCAGCCGGTGACGTCGCGGAAGCGCCGGTTCGAGCACCGCTGGGAGGGCGTGAGCACGCGGGACGCCCGGCCGGCTACCAGTCGCAGCAACCATGACGGGTTGAGGATCAGCTTGTGGAGCCCCAGCCCGGCCGAGAACGCGTCGAGGTACGCCCGCCGCGTGAGGGGCTCGTCGTCGCAGATGTTGTAGACGCCGGTCGGAGCCCGCACCGCGGCAGCGACGGCCGAGGAGGCGTCGTCGGTGTGCAGCGACGACATGTAGCTGTTGCGTTTTCCGGCCACCGTCGACAGGCGCCATCGCGCCATTCGCAGCGCTTCCTCGGTGTGACGGGTGTTCGGACCGTAGAAGAGCCCGAAACGGAGCACGACCGAGGTACGGTCGTCGCCGGCGAACCCGAGCGCGATCCGTTCGCCCTCGAGAGTGGGTTGCAGCATCCCGATCGACTCGTCGGCGGCGACGTCCTCGTCGATCCAGGCGTCGCCGCGATCCGGATAGACGAACGACACCGACTCCTTCACGAAGATGCGGGCGCCGGCCTCTCGCGCCGCGGCCACCAGGTGCCCGGTCGCGGTCGTGCGGAGGGCATTGTGCGTGGCCCACGCCGACGCCTTCGCCGCCGTCTTGATCGGCGGGACGTTCGTGGCGAGGTGCAACACGGCCTCGCTGCCCGCGACCGCGCTGCGCACCGCGTCGGCGTCGAAGAGGTCGACCGCCACCGGTTCCGCGCCGAGCTCCCGCACCAGTGCCGCCTTGGCGTCGCCGCGCGCGACGGCGCGCACGTCGTGCCCGGCGGCGACCAGCGCCCGCGCGGCTCCCGGGCCGACCACACCCGTCGCACCGGTCATGAAGATCTTCATCGCAGCACCTCCTGGAACCATTTGCCGCCCTTCCTCAGCGCGCGGGACGGCGCGCTCTGGCCGAGCATCGTGACGACGTCGGCGATCGAGACCGCGGCCAGCTCGGCCCGCCAGGCCGCATCGGCGCGGTCCATCACCGCGTGGATGGCGCACGGAGCCCGGTACTCCCGCGCCGGCACCGCCGTGGGGCCGCGGCGCCGGATCTCGGTGCACCGGAAGGCCGACTCGTCGCCGTCGAGCGCTTCGACGACCGCCAGCATCGAGATCGCGGCCGGTGGCCGCGCCAGGCGATAGCCGCCGCGCGCACCGGGCACGGTCTCGACGATGCCGGCCCGCGACAGGGCCTGGAGGTTCTTGGCGAGGTACGCGCCCGGGACACCGTGGTACTCCGCCAGGCGCGCGGCGGGCAGCGCGTGCCCCTCCGGCACGAACGACAGGAGGGTGGCGCAGTGCAGCCCCCACTCGACGCCTTCGGAGAGTCGCATTATCCGGATAATAGATATCCGGATTTTCCGGATCAACTCCGGCGGTCGAGGAGCAGGCTCTGGACCGAGCGGCCGATCCGACCTCGTTCGTCGTGGAGCGCCGCCTCGGCGACGGCGACGCCACTCCCCTCGGGCCAGGTGACGGCGTCGAGGCCGACCCACTCCCCCTCGGGGAGCCGGTGCAGGTACACGGTCAGATCGGGATTGATGAAGGTCCAGCCCTGGTTCCAGTCGAGCGGCGCGCTGATGCCGTTGCCGAAGTCGGCCGCGGCGGCGACCCGCGACAACGGCGACGCCGGCTCCCCCGCCACCACCGGCACGTTGAGGCGGAACCAGACCGCGGCCGGTCCTCTCGTCTCGAACGATCCCCGGGCGTGCGAGATGTCCATCGCGTGGCCGAAGTCGAGCGCCCCGGTGTCCTCGTAGTGCTCCCCAGCCGTGGGCCCGGGCTCGAGCCGGCCGCCGTCCGACAGGTCCGGCAGCGCGAGCTCGACCTCCCGCAGCCGCAGCGCGGTCATCCGCACGACCTCGGTGTCGGCCGCGATCACGGACGCCTCGACGAT
>JBOGFJ010000181.1:0-5948 GCA_050743385.1 Acidimicrobiia bacterium | reverse complement strand
GTCGAGGGCGGTCGCGAGGCCGGCGGCGAGCTCGTCTTCGTCGCGGGGGTCGATCAAGAGGGCGGCGTCGCCCAGTACCTCGGGGAGTGCACCAGCGCGGGCGGCGACCACCGGCACGCCGGCGGCCATCGCCTCGAGCGGCGGATGCCCGAAGCCCTCGTACAACGAGGGATAGGCGAACAATGTCGCGCCCGCGACGAGATCGCGGCGGTCGGGTTCCGACAGGTAGCCGAGGCGGCGGATGCGGCTCCGGTGGCGCGCCGACGCGCACGCCGACGCGAACGCGTCCGCGTCCCAACCGTCGGGACCGGCCACGACGAGCCCGACGTCGCGGTGGTCGTCGGCGACGGCGTCGAACGCCCGGACGAGCGTCGGCAGGTTCTTGCGGGGCTCGATCGTGCCGAGCGCGAGCACGTACCGCGTCGTGCCGGCGCGGCGCTGACCGGCGATCGCATCGCCGCCGGCGCTCGCCCGCAGACCGGAGTACACGCTCACGACCCGATCCGGTGGGAGCCCGAACTCCTCCCGCACCTCGCTGCCTACGAACTCGCTCACCGCGTGCACGGTCGCTCCCCGCGCCAGCGCGCGCCGGATGAGGCGCGGGTACTGCAGCGCGTCGGCGGTGCACATCTCCGGATAGCGCACGAACGTGAGGTCGTGGATGGTCAGCACGACCGGTGCCCGCGCCGGTGGCGCGACGAAGTTCGGCGCGTGCACGACGTCGACCGCACCGGTCCAGTGCTCGACCCTGGGGACGTCGGCGCGGGTCCAGAGCAACCGCGCCAGCCGGGCCGGGACCCGGGCGGTGGCGGCGCCCGTACCCGGCGGTAGGAGCCGCGCGAGATCCTTGCGACCCCGCCATGTGACCGCGAACGTCACCAGCTCGACGTCGCGGCGGGGAATGAGCGCGTCTACCATGCCGCCGATCATGTGGCCTACGCCGGTGCGTCGCCCGAGCAGCGCCGTCCCGTCGACGGCCACCCGCAGTGGTCGCTCGTCGTTCACGTCGAGGGCGATCCTACGAAGGTCCGGTCGCACCACGAGACTCAAGTCGGGAACCCGGTCCGCCGAGACACGAAGGTGCCCCGGAAGAACTCGGCGATGAGCGCGCCCCATCGTGCCGCCGGGCGCTTTCGGGCGCTCGTCCGCGTCCCCGCTCTCGGTGCGCTGGCGGTCGTTGCCGCGACCGCGGTGGTGGCCATGCCCGGACAGGAGGGGCCACCGCCCGAGGTGACCGCGGAAGCGATCGATCTGGCGCAGCCCGCCGTGCCGCTGGCGCCGGGTTGGACCGGTGAGGCCGACGTCGATCCCGAGCTCGTGGGGATCGAATGGCAGGGCGAAGCGCAGGCCTCGTTCACGATCGAGACCCGCGACCAATCGGGGGCGTGGTCCCCCGCCGGCACCGTCGAGGCCCAGCCTCGCGACGAGGGGCCCGACGAAGGTTCGGCCGACGCCGCCAATCGGCCGGCCGCCAACGTGAGCGAACCGCTCTGGGTCGGTGACGACGTCACCGGCGTGCGGGTACACCTCGACGCCGGCACCGCGGCCGACGTCGATCTCCACGCGGTCGATTCCCCGCCGGCGGGCGCACCCGACGGCAGTGCCGTCGCGGCCGGCGGCCCGATCCTCGTCGGCGAGGGCGTCGATGGCGCACCCCGCCTGATCGCACTGGTCGTGCTCGCGGCCGCCGGGCTGGGGCTCGCGCTCGCGCTCACCCACTCGCCTCGTCCGTCGCCGCGACGTCGTCGACGTCTGGTCGGAGCAGTGGCGGTCGCGTCGCTGGGTCTCGGCGCCTGCGTCGCCGCGCCCCCGCCGCCGCCCACCGGATCGGCGCCCGACGGCATGATCACGCGCGCCGCGTGGGGAGCCAACGAGGGCCTCCGTACGGCGAACTGCCCCGGTGGCCCCGACTACATGTCCTCGGTGAGGTTCGCCGTCGTACACCACACCGTCAACTCCAACTCCTACGCGGCGAGCCAGGGTCCGCAGCTCCTGCGAGGCATCTACGGGTACCACACGCAGTCGCTCGGCTACTGCGACATCGCGTACAACTTCCTGATCGACCGCTACGGCAACGTCTACGAAGGCCGCTACGGCGGCGCGGGCAACGCGGTGATGGGCGCCCACGCGCTCGGGTTCAACACGTCGAGCACCGGCATCGCGTTGATCGGCGACTTCCGAACGGCCGTGCCGCCCGACCCCGCGATCGCGGCACTCGAGCGGGTGCTGGCGTGGAAGCTCGGCGTGCACGGCATCAATCCCAAGGCGAACGTCCAGTACACGACGTCCGGCAACGAGAAGTGGGCGAAGAACTCTGGTGTCACCGTTCCGCCGATCACGTACCACGGCTACACGGGATTCACCGAGTGCCCGGGCACGCAGGTGATCAACCGGATGGATCAGATCCGCGCCGTCGTCGCCCAGCAGATGGGGTACTGAGCTCGCACGGAGCTGCGTGCGGAGCGAGCGCGACCAGAAAGTCAGATCTCGAGCGGTTCGTGCTCGAGCGCTTGGACCAGGGGTACGAGGCTGTCGGGCACGCCGGCACGGATTCGCTGCACGAGCAGCGCGCCCATGGTGAGCGTGGCGAGCACCGATCCGGCGAGGAAGCCGAGCTCTACGCGGAGGAACAGGTCGTCGCCCACCGCGGTGACCAGCACGAAGCCGACGATGCCGAGCACCCACGCCGCTGCGGCCCGGGAATGGCCCATCAGCGCGATCAGGGCCTGCGCGAGCGTCAGCGCCAGGATGAACGCACCGCTCCCGGCGGCGAGCAGCGCGAGGTCTTGGTGACCGAGCGTGAACTTGTCGCCGAAGAGGATGCCGCCCGCCCACGGCCCGACGGTGAAGCCGGCGACCACGCCGATGACACCGATACCGACGACGACCGCGACCAGCCGGCGTAACCCGACGATGAACTCGTCGTGGCGCCCCGCGCCTGCCAGCCCGGCCAGCTTCGGGAGCAGTGCGGCCTGTACCGCTTGGAACAACAGGATCGGGATGCGGGCCAGGAAGAAGCCGACGATGAAGTCGGCCACCGCGTCACGCTCGCCCGAGGTCGCGAGAATGGTCGCGCCCAGGAAGGCGGCGTAGCCGAGTGTCTGGGCGAGCAGCGACCCGAGCAGGAGGTAGCCGAGCGCGCTCGACAGTTCGGAGTAGGGGGCTTCGGGCCCCGGCGCCAGCAGGTCGCGCTGGCCGCGCAACGCGATGACGCTCGACAGCACCGGCGGGATCGCCAACGCCAGGCCGTAGTAGAAGGGCTCCTCCACTCCCGCGATCCACAGGATCACCGCCGGGGCGAGACGGATGAGGCCCTCGATCCCGAGCAGGAGCCCGTAGGGGCCGAAGCGACCGTTCCCCGACAGCGTTCCACGGGTCAGGTGCTGCACCGCGTACGTCGCGAGCGCGATCGCGAAGCAGATCAACAGCGCGGTGTGGCCGTCGAAGAGGCGGTCGGTGATGGGAGAGCTGGCGGCGATCGACACCACGATGAGCGCGCCGGTGAGGATCGCTCCCAGGAGGGCGGCCCGCTTGACGAGCGGACCGCCGCCGATGCCGATCGCGCGCCGGTGGGCGAGCGCGCGCCCCACTTCCTGCTCGAGGGGCAGGAACATCCCGGGCGCGACCACGAAGACGATCACCCACAGGCCGTTCAGCGCGGTGTAGTCACCCTTGCTGAGCGCCCGGAACGACACGATCTGGAACGCATAGGCGGTCAGGCCGGCCACCAGGAGGCCCGCGCCGACCGCGAACGTCCCTTCCGGCAGGGGCTTGCGGGCGGCATCGAGGAACCGCTGTGCGCGCTGTGACATGGATGCGATCGGGTCCTGGTCGGTGGCCTCGACCGGGCTCTCGTAGCTGGGAGGAGGGGGCCTGATCGAAGGACCGAGCATAACTGCAAGCGCCGAAGCCGCTCGACTCAGTCCTCAAGTGCTCGACCGCCGCCGCCGACAGTCGTGGAAGGATGACGCCGTGAGTACCCGGACCCTGATCGTCCTCGCGGCGGTCACCGGTGTGGCGATCCTGCTGGCGTCCGCGGTGCAGATCCTGCTGGCGAGGTGATGCGGCGAATGCTGGAAGAATGACCGCAGAGCGACGAGACCCCTGACGGGAGGTGGCGACGCTGGCCGAGCACTTCGACGTGGTGGTCCTGGGTGGTGGGCCGGGTGGCTACGCAGCCGCGCTCTACGGCGCCGCCGCGGGTCTGCACATGGCCGTCGTCGAGGAGCAACGAGTCGGCGGTACGTGCCTGCACCGCGGCTGCATTCCGGCCAAGGAGCTGCTGCAGACGGCCGAGGTGCTGCGCACCGTCGGTGATGCCAAGGAGTTCGGCGTCGAGGTCGGGCAGCCGACCCTCGACCTGCGCACCAGCCAGACCCGCAAGCAGCAGGTCGTCGACCGCCTGACGAAGGGCCTCGAGGGTCTCCTCGGCGGGCGAAAGGTCACGATCGTGCCGGGCACCGGCACCGTCGTCGACGCCAGCCGGGCGCAGGTGCAGGTCTCCGACGGCACCGAGCTCACCGGCGACGCGCTCATCATCGCCACCGGCTCGACGCCGCGTTCGCTCCCGGGCCTGGAGTTCGACGGCGAGCGGGTGCTCTCCTCCGACCACGTGCTGACGCTCACCGACGTACCGCCCCGCGTCGTGATCGTCGGTGCCGGGGCGATCGGATGCGAGTTCGCGTCGCTGCTCGGCGACATCGGCAGCGACGTCACCGTGCTCGAGGCGCTCCCGGGCATCCTCCCCGGCGCCGATCCCGCCGCGGGCGACATCGTGCTGCGGTCGTTCAAGAAGCGGGGCATCCGGGTGCACACGGGGGTGAAGGTCACCGGCATCGAAGGCTCTCACGAGCTCGCGGTCACGTTCGAGACTCCCGAAGGCTCGCAGTCGATCGTCGTCGACAAGGTCATCGTGAGCATCGGGCGCCGCCCTCGTTCGGAGGGCGCGGGACTGGAGATGTCGGAGGTCGAGATCGACGACCGCGGCTTCGTCCGCGTCGACGAGTACCTGCGCACCGGCGTCCCCGGGGTGTACGCCGTCGGTGACGTCGTCGACACACCCCAGCTCGCGCACGTGGGCTTCGCCGAGGCGATCGTGGCGATCAAGACGATCCTCGGCGAGCCGGCCGAGCCGGTCGACTACGACAAGGTGCCCTGGGGGATCTACTGCCATCCCGAGGTCGCGTTCAGCGGGCTCACTGAAGAGCAGGCCCTCGAACGCGGATACGACGTCGTGACCTCGGTGCACCGCTTCGCCGGTAACAGTCGGGCGGTGATCATCGGCGAGACCGATGGGCTCGTGAAGATCGTCGCCGAGCGCGACGGGCCCCTGCTCGGCGTGCACATCGCCGGCCCGTGGGCAACGGAGTTACTGGCCGAGGGCTACCTGGCCGTCAACTGGGAGGCCACGGGCACAGACCTCGGCGCGCTCATCCACCCGCACCCGACCCTCAGCGAGCTCTTCGGCGAGTCGGCGCTGGCGCTGACCGGCCGGGGTCTCCACGGCTGAGCCGAGCCCGAGGAAGAGGAGAACCGCGTGGACATCACCATGCCCCAGCTCGGCGAGACGGTGACCGAGGGGACGATCACACGCTGGCTCAAGCAGGTCGGCGAGCGGGTCGAGGTCGACGAGCCGCTCTTCGAGGTCTCCACCGACAAGGTCGACTCCGAGGTACCGGCGCCGAGCGCGGGTTACGTCTCGGAGATCCTCGTGCCCGAGGGCGAGACGGCGGAGGTCGGCACCCGCCTCGCGGTGCTCTCCGACTCCGCCGACGCCGCCGCGCAGGCCCCGGCCGAGGCACCGGCGGCGGCGCCGGCCGAGTCGGACAGCACCGCGAGACGGGTGCCGACCTCGGCGGTCTCGCCCTCGGCCACGAGGATCTCCGACACGACGCCCGCGCTGGGCGCCGGCACTTCGGAGTCGACCTTGTCGGTGGAGACCTCGAAGA
>JBOGFJ010000180.1:0-18376 GCA_050743385.1 Acidimicrobiia bacterium | reverse complement strand
GCGCCGGCAGGCTTTCCCGCGCCACCCGCCTACGGCACGCCCTTCGGGAGCGGCGGCACGACCGCGCCGACGCGGCGCCGCCGCCGCTGGCCGTGGGTGCTCGGCGCGCTGCTCGCGGCCATCGTCGTCCTCGGCGTGACCGGAGCCGTGTTGTTCGTCGAGAAGATCAAGCCGCCGATCGACGCCGCCAACGACTTTCTCGGCGACCTCGAAGACCGTGACTTCGACAGCGCCTTCGATCAGCTGTGCTCGCGCGATCAGGACATCTTCGACGCCGACGACCTCCGCACGCTGTTCGGAGTGGGGTTCCTCGACAACTACGAGATCAACCCGTTCGACGTCGACGTCGACGGCGACAGCGCTCGCGTCAGCTTCGATGCCGAGGGCACCGGAGACGACGACTACTTCGAGATTCCGCTGCACAAGGAGGATGGCGACTGGCGGCCGTGCCTCAGCGACGACGCCGACTTCCGCGAGCTGGGATAGCGCGCGCCCTCATGCCAGATTGCTCGAGCGGGGATAGGCGTCGGCGGGGTCGGTGAGCACGTTCACGAGCGCGAGTCCTCGGGTTGCGAACGCTCGATCGAGCGCGGGCCCGATCTCGTCCGCCTCGGTGACGAGCTCACCGGCACCGCCGAGTGCGGTGGCCACCTCGTCGTAGCGCGTGCCCGGCCGCAGGTCGGCCGCCACGTCGTAACCGAAGATCATCTGCATCGGGTGCTTCTCGAGTCCCCATATGCCGTTGTTGCCGACGATCGCGACCACGTCGACGTCGAAACGGGCGAGGGTGTCGAGGTCGCCGAGCGAGAACCCGACCGCGCCGTCGCCGAAGAGCGCGACGACCTGGCGGCGGGGAGCAGCGAGCCCGGCGGCGAGGGCATAGCCCGCGCCCATGCCGAGGCAGCCATACGGACCGGGATCGAGGAAGCAGCCGGGCGTGAAGGTATCGATGTACTTGCCCGCGTACGAGACGAAGTCGCCGCCATCGCCGATGACGATCGCGTCGCGGTCGAGGCGGTGCCGGAGCTCCCCGTAGACGCGGGACGGCCGGATCGGCGACCCGTCCGCCTCGAGCTCGTCGCCTTCGGCGGCACGCCGCGCCTCCTCCTCTTCTCGGAGTCGACCGATCCACGCCTCGTGGTCGAAGCCCCCGGCCACGACCGCGGTCGCTTCGGCCAGGCCTGCCAACGTCCGGTGGAGATCACCGGCCGTGCTCGCCGCCAGCTCGACGTTGGCGCTGACACTCTCGGGCGCGTCGCAGAGGTGCACGACCGGGACGCCGGCGCCGAAGGAGCCGAACCCGAGGCGGAAGTCGAGCGGCGTGCCGGCAACCACCACGAGATCGGCGTCCTTCAGCGCGGCTCGTCGCGCCCGCGAGAACGCGAGCTCGTGGTCGGCGGGGAGGAGCCCGCGACCCATGCCGTTCGCGAACGCCGGTACGCGCGCGGTCTCGACGAAGACCCGCAGCGGCTCTTCCGCATGGGCCCAGAACACGTCGCCGCCCACCACGAGGACCGGCCGGGTGGCCTCGACCACGAGGCGGGCGACCGCACGTACCTGCTCCGGGTCGGGCTCGCCGCCCGCGAGCGCGGCGCGATCGGCCGCGTCAGGGATGGCCGCGGTGGCCATCCCCCAGGCGTCGAGCGGGATATCGACGAACGCGGGACCGCGATGAGGCGAGCACGCGCTCACCAGCGCCCGGTCGAGACCGTCGGGGATGCCGTCGGGAGCGGTGACGGTGGCGGCGCGCTTGGTGATCGACGAGACGATCGGTACGTGGTCGAGCTCCTGGAGCGAACCCGCACCCCAGCGAGCCTGCGGGGCGCGCCCGCCGATCACCAGCAGCGGCGATCCGTTCATCCACGCCGCCGTCATCGCGCTCACGCCGTTCGTCACGCCGGGGCCCGCGGTCAACGCGGCCACGCCGGGCCGCCGCGTCACCTTCGCCCACCCTTCGGCCGCGAACGTCGCCGTCTGCTCGTGACGAGTGTCGACGAGACGGATGTCGGTCTTCACGCATCCGTCGTAGAGGGGGAAGAGGTGCCCCCCCGAGAGGGTGAAGACGGTGTCGACGTCGTGGCGACGCAACACCTCGGCCGCGAGCCGGCCACCGTCGCCTTCGACCGTGTCGGTCACACCGCCTCTTTGGCCGTACTCGTGTCGACCCGACGGAGGAACCCGTCGACGGCAGCAAACCAAGCCGGCGCATTCTCGAACTGGGGCGAGTGCCCGGCGTCGGCCACGACGACGAGCTCGGCTCCGGGGATGGTGGCCGCCATCGACCGCGACGCGTCGAGGAAGGGGCGGTCCTCGGCGCCCACGATGACCAGCGTCGGACACGCGACCGTGGCAAGCGACGCGAGCTGGTCTTCCCGGTGGACGATCTCCACGACCAAGGTCGCCCACATGACCGGCGACAACGCCTCCCACTTGGCGTCGCAGAACTCGCGGTAGCCGGGACGCTCCCGCAACAACCGCACGTTGCTCGGGGTCTCGAGCGTGGCCGCGTCGTCGAGGAGGGGCTTGAGGACGGCCTTGCCCTCGTCGCGGCAGATCGCGGCGGCAAGGTCGACGACGTCGGGATCGAGGCCGGGGACAGGACCGGGAGCGGTGTCCATGAGCACGAGCGACTCCACCCGCTGCGGATGGGCGCGCACGACGCGCTGGGCGACCATGCCGCCCATCGAGTGGCCCAGGAGCCGGAACCGATCGATCCCGAGAGCGTCGGCGACACCGACGACGTCGGCCGCGAGCCGATCGATCGAGTACGCGGCCGGGTCGGCGGGGGCGTCGCTCTCACCGTGGCCCCGGTGGTCGAAGGTCACAACCCGGAAATGGGCACCGAGCGTCTCCAGATGGTCGGCGAAATCCTCCTTGGCGCCGCCGAACCCGTGCACCAGGAGCACCGCCGGGCCCCGGCCCGCTTCGCGCACTTCGAGCCTGGTCCCGTCGTCTACCGTCACGCGCACCGTTGTCCTCCTCGCAGCCGTTCGGATCGGTGTTCCCCGGTAGGCTACGACGATGGCGGTGACCGAGACTGCCCCGGCGCGGCGCGCTTCGTGGACCCTGTGGCTGCGCCTCGGCGTGAGCGTGGCGCTGCTTGCGTTCCTGGTCTCGAAGATCCACCTCGGCAACCTGCTCCCCGAGCATCCGCACGCATCGACCCTGTTCTTCTTCGCCGCCGGCATCGCCATGGCCGGGCTCGGGATCGTGCTCTCGGCGTGGCGGTGGCAGCGCGCCCTCGCCGTCTTCGACACCCATGTACCGCTGCGCACGCTCGTCAGCCACTACTTCGCCGGCCAGTTCGTGGGCAACGTCCTGCCGTCGACCATCGGGGGCGACGTCCTGCGCGTCAGTTGGGGAGCGAAGACCACCGGGTCGGGCGAGATCTCCTTCGCGTCGGTCGTGCTCGAGCGTCTCACGGGCTTCGTCGCGCTCCCGCTGCTGGCCCTGCTCGGATTCGCGCTGCGTCCCTCACTGCTCGATGTCGACCACGCCTGGATCGCCCTCGCCATCTCGGGCGTCGCCCTGTTCGCGTTGGTCGTGATCCTCGTCCTCGCCGCTCATCCCCGTCTCGCCGGCCGCTTTCGCGACCACGAGAACTGGATGCGCTTCATCGGCGCGGTGCACGTCGGCATCGATCGCCTCCGGCGCCAGCCCCGCCTCGCCACCGGCGTGCTCGGCGCCGCGCTCGTGTACCAAGCATCGACGGTGTTGGTCGTCTACTGCGCCGTCCGCACGCTGGGCGTGTCGATCCCGAATGCCGCCGTGCTTGCGTTCGCCCCCGCGGTTGCCATGGCGCAAGTGCTGCCGCTGTCGCTGAGCGGCCTGGGCGTGCGCGAAGGGATGCTGGTCATCCTGCTGCAACCGCTCGGCGTGTCGAGCGGACGGGCCGTCGCTGTCGGGCTTCTGTGGTACGCCATGATGCTGATCGTGAGCATGTTGGGCGCGCCTGCGTTCGCGGTCGGCCACCGGCACCCCCGGTCGGAGCGGGGTGAGAGGCCCCCGCCGTCGCGTTCGAACCTGCGCACGTGAGCATCTCCGACGAGACGGCTCCACGACTTCGCTACCGGCTGCCCGGAGGGCGCCGCCTGCGCGACGGCCACTACCTCTACTGGTGGGTCGAGATCATCGCGATCGTCGCCTTCTACATGATCTACTCCGCCATCCGGAACGCCAACGAGGGCGATGCCGGCGTGGCGTACGAGAACGCCCGCGAGCTCATCGGCTGGCAGAAGGCGCTCGGTATCAACCACGAGGAGCTCCTCCAAGACTGGGCCCTCCACTTCCGGCCGCTCATCATCGCGATGAACTACTTCTACGGCTCGCTGCACTTCGTGGTGACCGCGGGTGTGGGTGTGTTCCTCTTCCGGCGCTGGAGCGACGACTATCCGCGGTGGCGCAACACTCTCGCAATCAGCACGGGCCTGGCCCTGGTCGGGTTCATCACCTGGCCCCTCATGCCGCCCCGTCTGCTGCCCGAGAGCTACGGGTTCGTCGACACACTGGCGAAGTACCCGACGTTCTGGTCGTTCAACTCGGGGGCCGTCAGCAAGATCTCGAACCAGTTCGCGGCCATGCCCAGCGTGCACTGCGCCTGGGCGCTGTGGTGCGCCAGCGTCGTGGTGCCGCGTGCCAAGCGCGACTGGGTGAAGGTGCTCCTGGCCTTGTACCCGGTCGGCACGGTCATGGCGATCGTCCTCACCGGCAACCACTACGTGCTCGACGCCGTCGGCGGGTTCGCGGTCCTGGGCATCGGCTACGGGCTCGCCCGCACGTTCACACGCGCCGGCCGAGGCGCGCCCGTCCCCGCGTAGTCGGGCATGGACCTCGATCACGTCGCGCTGGCGACGCGCGACGTCACTCCCGCCCTCGACCTGTTCGTGGGCGAGCTGGGAGGCCTCGTGCTCTTCGGTGGGCAGGGGCCCGGGTTCCGCCCGATGCAGGTGCGACTGGGCGACGAGACCGAGGGCATGACGGTCGAGCTGCTCGAGCCGTGGGACACCGATCGCAACGACTTCCTCGAACGGTTCCTCGTGCGGAGCGGCGAAGGACCGCATCACCTGACCTTCAAAGTCGCCGACCTCGACGCCGTCCTCGACCGCGTGCGCACGGCGGGGTTCCAGCCGGTGGGGATCGACGTCTCCGACCCCGACTGGAAGGAGGCCTTTCTCCATCCCCGCGAGGCGCACGGCACGGTCGTGCAGCTCGCCGAGTCGCATCATCAGCTCGAGACGCGAGCGGAGCTGCTGGCGCACGTGCGCGCCCACGGCCCCGACGGCCACCCTCGTTGGTGGCCCGAGCCACCACCGTCCGGGGACCGACGGGGCCTGCTCCGGCGGGTCGTGTTCGCGACACCCTCACTGCCGGCCACGTTGGGCTTCTTCGCCGGGCTTCTCGGTGGAGAGGAGGTCGCCGCGGGTGAAGGGTGGGTCGAGGTGGGCTGGCCGGGCGGCGGCCGGGTGAAGCTCGAGCACCGGCCGGGCGTGTCCCCGGGTGTCGACCGTCTCGAAGGCGACCTCGACGGGCCCGCGTCCGAACACCTCGTTGCGGGGACGCGTCTGCTGCTTGCGCCGCGTTAGTCGGTGCCGCGGCGGCGCTCGCGACGGCGGTGGCGCAGGAGCGCACCCGCGATCGCGCCGAGCACTGCCGAGCCCAGGATCACGTAGATCAGGCGAGCCCTGCGCTCGAAGATGATGAAGTCGATCGTCACCCGCTGGCTGTTGACGAGCGCGAACCACAGCACGAGGACGATCACGATGCCGGCGATGATGAGCCTCGCCGATGGCATCCGGCTCTGCGCCGGCGGCGTCCGATCGGCCACGACGAGACGCTAGCTCGCGGCGAGCTCACGATGGCGGTTGACCTGGCGTAGCACGCTGTCGCGCACCGCGCGGTCGGCGAGCGAGAGCTGGGCATCGCGCGCGGTCACGAGGCCGAGGCGGCGGGGCGGTACGCCGCGCAGCGTCACCCGCCGGACGCCGGGGAGCTCGGGTGGGATCGCCGTCTCCGGCAGCACCGACACGCCACCGCCCGCCCCGATCAGGTCGGCGATGAGCCGGATTCCCTCGACCTCGATCGGCACCGAGAGCACGATGTCGTTGGCGGCGGCCGCGGCGTCGACCTCGCGCCGCAGCGGGTTGTCGCGAGGCGGAAGGATGAGCGGTTCTCGCGCGAGGCGGCCGAGCGCGACGGGCTCGGGGCCGAGGTCGGGGCCCTCGGCCGCGACCAGGCCGACGAGCTCCTCGTCGAGCAGGTGCTCGAGCGCGAGCCGCCGGTCGGTCACGGGCTCCGTGATCACCGCCTGTGCCAGCTCACCCGTGGCGACCTCGGCGAAGAGTCGCTCCGACGCCGCCTCGTTCACCCGCAGCTGCACGCCGACGGCGATGCTCCGGAGGTCGGCGACCAGTGCCGGGATCAGCCAGCGGCTGACCGTCCCGACGACGCCCAGGCTGGCGTGACCGGCCTGGAGCCCCTGGAGCATCGAGAGGTCGGCCCGCATGGCGTCGAGCTCGCGGCGCACCCGCCGGGCCCGCTCGAGCACGACCTCCCCGAACTCCGTGGGCGTCGCGCCCCGCCGGCCCCGAAGCAGCAGTGGGGCTCCGAGATCGTCCTCGAGCTGGCGGACCTGCTCCGACACGTTCGATTGCACGGTCGCCAACACGTCGGCGGCCGCGGTGAACGACCCTTCCTCGGCGACCGCCAACAGAGTGTCGAGGTGTCTGAGTTCCATGGAGTGGCTCCCGCAGCAGCTATCGCTAAGACCGATGGATACGATCAATACTAACCGTTGGACAGATTCACCGCCCGGCTGCCACCATGAAGCAAGGACGACTCGGGGGGGACCGGTTCCCCCCACCGGCCCCCCGAGGTCCTTTCCCAGCTCCAAGCGACCGTAGGCGAGTGAGGTAGAGCGTGGCCGTCGAGACTCTGTCCAACCTGGTGTTCAGCGGGCCGTTGGCCTGGACGGCCGACGCGGCCTGTAGCGGTCAGACCGACCACTTCTTCGCCCCCGCGGGCGAGCGTCCCGAGGCCCGCGTCGTGCGCGAGACCCAGGCTCGCGCCATCTGCGCCAGCTGCGCGGTCCTCCGGGAGTGCCGCGACTGGGCACGCGAGAACCGCGAGTACGGCTTCTGGGGCGGCGAGTCCGAGGAGGAGCGCGCCGCGGCCGGTTACCGGGTCGACATGCCGGTCGGGCGAGTGGCGCGCTATCCGAAGGGCGACGGCAAGCCCGTCACGCCCCGCACCCACCAGGTCGCCTGAGTCGTCGCGCCGGTAGTCTCACCGGCGCATGACCTCCGCCTCGACCGAGGCGCCCGAGGGCGTCGACCTCGACCGATTGCGAGCATTCTTCGCCGAGCACGTTCCCGGCGCGTCAGCCGATCGGAAGTTGACGGCGGAGCTCATCGCCGGCGGGCGCTCCAACCTCACCTATGGCATCACCGACGGCGAGCACAGATGGGTGCTGCGGCGTCCGCCCCTCGGCCACGTGCTCCCGACCGCGCACGACATGGGTCGTGAGTACCGGGTGCTCACCGGACTCGCGGACACCGACGTACCCGTGCCGCGCACGTTCGCGTTCTGCGACGACGAATCGGTGAACGACGCGCCCTTCTACGTGATGGAGCGCGTCGACGGCAAGATCCTCCGCGCGGCCGACGACATCACTGGGCTTCGCGCTGAGCAGGCGGCGGCGTGCTCACGGGAGTTGATCGACGTGCTCGCCCGCATCCACGCGGTTGACTACGAGGCCGTGGGGCTCGGCGACTTCGGCCACCCCGAGGGCTATCTCGAACGCCAGGTGCGCCGGTGGGGCGAGCAGTGGGAACGGTCGAAGGCGGCCGAACTTCCCGCGATCGACGAGCTCGCCCGCCGGCTGCGCGCCGCGCTCCCGGAGTCGGGGCCGCCCACGATCGTCCACGGCGACTACCGGCTCGACAACACGATGCTCGCGTCCGACGATCCCACCCGCATCGTCGCGGTGCTCGACTGGGAGATGGCGACGCTCGGCGACCCGCTCGCCGACGTCGGCCTCTTCCTCCTCTATTGGGCCCAGAACGACGCCCAGGTCATCGCCACTGGCGAAGGCATCAGCACCGACGCCGGCTTCCTCTCCCACGACGAGGTCGTGGCGCTCTACGCCGAGCGCAGCGGTCGTCGGGTCGACGAGCTCGACTGGTACGTCGTGTTCGCGGGCTACAAGCTTGCCATCATCGTGGAGGGGATCGCCGCCCGCTACCGGATGGGCAAGACCCTCGGCGAAGGTTTCGAGGCGATGGGAGAGATGGTCGCCCGCCTCGTCGACGGAGCGCTCGAGCAGGCGAGCCGCTCGTCGATCCCGGCGCTCCGCGGCTGACCGGCCCAGTCTCGAGGCCTCAGGGTCCGGATTGCGAACCCGTGGGCCTCGAGTCTCGGTTACATGTGGCGACTGATGTAGCCGCGGCTGCGGAACGTGGCGAGCATCCGGACCACGAAGAACGCGGCGCCAACCGCGACGACCGCGCTGCTGGTGGCGGCGATGCCGAGCTGGTCCCACGGCAACGGATCGCCGTCGAGCACCGCGCGGGCGGCGTCGAAGAGGTGTGTGAGCGGCAAGATCTGGCCGATGGGCTGGAGGATCCCCGGAAGCGCGTCGACCGGATAGAAGATCCCCGAGAGCGGCATCAGCATCGCCAACAGGCCCCACGCCAGGATCTCGGCGCCCTGGCCGACGCGCAGGATGAGCCCGATCACGATCAGCCCTACGGCCCAGCCGACCACGAGCAGCACCGCGACGATCGGCACGAGCGCCAGACCGATATCGGTGATGTTGAACGCGAACAAGCCGAACGCCACCGTGCCCACGATGGTCACGCTGATGACGAGCTTGGCGAGACCGAAGAGCACGACGCCCCCGACGTATTCGACCTCACGTAACGGCGTCACCAACAGGTTGAGGAGGTTGCGCGACCACGTCTCCTCCATGAAACCGGTCGCCAAGCTCACCTCGGCCTGGAAGACGACGTGGAACAGCAGGATCCCCGCGAGGAGGAAGCCCGCCCCCGCTGCCCCCGAGTCGGCTTCGCGCGCGAAGTACACGCCGATGGCGCCGAAGAGCACGGCGTCGACCACGGGCCACACGACGACGTCGAACCAGCGTTGCGGCGCGCGTTGCAGCACGTAGGCGTGCCGCCGGGCGACCGCTTTGACCCGCAGCCAGCTCATGCCCTACGCCCCCTCGCGTTCCTCGGCGAGGTGCAGGAAGACTCCCTCGAGGTCGTCGCGGCCAAAGCGCGCCGCCACCTCGGCCGGTCGGCCGTCGGCGACGATACGTCCGCCGGAAATGAACACCACCCGCTCGCACAGCCGCTCCACCTCGACCATGTTGTGGCTCGTCACCAGCAGGGCGGTGCCGTCGTCGGCGCAGAGCCGGTTGAGGCCCGTCCGCACCCGCAGCGCGACATCGGGGTCGAGCGACGCCGTCGGCTCGTCGAGCACGAGGAGCCGGGGGCGGTGCAGCGTCGCCTTCACGATGCCGACGAGCGTCCGCTGACCCGACGACAGCTCGTTGCCCATCGCCGTTGCGAGATGCATGATTCCGAAGCGTTCGAGCCCGAGGTCGACCGCCGGCGCCGGATCGCGCAGGCCGTAGAGCTGGCCGAAGAGTCGTAGGAACTCCCCCACGCGCAGTCGTTCGGGCAACGGCAGATAGCCGGCGGCGAAACCGACCTGCGCCGCCGCTTCGCTGCGATGACGCGGCAGACGGTGCCCCAGGATCTCGATCCAGCCCGCGTCCGGACTGACCACGCCGAGGAGCATCAGCAACGTGGTGGTCTTCCCCGCGCCGTTGGGACCGAGGAGCGCGACGCGCTCACCGGTCGCGACCGTGAGGTCGAGACCGTCGACGGCGCGGATCCGCTTGTACTGCTTCACCAGGCCGCGGGCGCACAGGACGTCAGGCGCCGAGGGCATGGAGTGAGTGTCGCAGAACGGGGCGCACCCGACCGGCACGATTTCGCGGCCGCGGCCATACTGAGTGGATGACGACCGATCTGCATGCGACCGCCCGCCGTCTGCGCGACCTCATCGAGCCGATCGCGGCCGGCGTCTACTTCGCGCCCGAGGCGATCGAGGGCTACAAGGCCGAGGGCCTCGACTACTTCGAGGGCTACTTCTGCAGCCGCGGCGCGTGCCTCGGCAAGGCGCCGTGGAGCGTGATCTGCGCCGCATTCGGCGCGTTCAAGCCCGCGGTGGTCGAGGCGGCGGTGACCGCGGGTTGGGCCAAGACCGGCCCCGAGCCGCTGCTGGCGGCCCGATTGGGCGGCGCCGAGGCGCAGCTCCAGCGCCTCCTCGGTGACGCCGACGAGCGCGTCGATCACGCGACCAAGCTTCTCGCCGAGCTGACCGACGGCGTCGACCCTTCGGGGCGGATGCTGTATTCGGGCCTGTCGGTGCTGCCGCGCCCCGAGTCACCATGGGGCGCGTTCTGGCACGCGGCCGACCTCGTGCGCGAGCACCGCGGTGACGGTCACGTCGCCGCTTGGATCGCGCACGTCGACTCGACCGAGATCACCGTGCTCACCGAGCTCGCGTGGGGGATCCCGCCCCGGAGCTACGTGCACACGCGCGGTTGGAACGAAGCGGAGGTCGACGCCGCCTGCGAACGGCTCACCGCGCGCGGGCTCCTCGACGATGCCGGCACCGCGTTCACGCCTGCCGGCAAGGAGCTGCGAGGCGAGATCGAGCGTGAGACCGACCGGGCCGAGCGCGAGATCGTCGAGCGCCTCGGCGACCGCGCCGACGAGCTCTTCGGGATGCTGGAGCCATGGTCACAGGCGATCGTCGCCGGTGGCGGCTACCCCGTCGACTTCAGCAAGCTGCGCGGCGTGAAGGGCTGACCCCGGTCCTAAGCTCGGCCCGTGACCGAACTCGACGGGCTCGTCTGGGACGATCGGCCGCAGCTGCGCCGACCGGTGCTGGTCGCGGGCTTCGAGGGCTGGAACGACGCCGGCGATGCCGCGTCGGACGCCGCCGCGTGGTTGACCGACCGGTTCGGCGGGACGCGCTTCGCCTGGATCGACCCGGAGGCGCACTTCGACTACCAGAGCCGCCGCCCCGAGGTGGAGCTCAGCGACGGCGTCACCCGCACGATCAGCTGGCCCACGAACGACTGCTTCGCGGTTCGCGTCGAACGGGCCGATCGTGACCTGGTCGTGCTGCGCGGAATCGAGCCCAGCTACCGCTGGCGCTCGTTCTGCCGAGCGGTGCTGACGGTGGCCTCCGAGACCGGGTGCGAGCTGGTGGTGACGCTCGGCGCGCTCCTCGCAGACGTGCCGCACACGCGCCCCGTCAACATCACCGGCGCGGCGACCGACCCCGATCTCGTCGCCCGCCTCGACCTCACGAGATCGCGCTACGAGGGGCCGACGGGCATCGTGGGTGTGCTGCACGACGCGTGTCGTGAGGGCGGCGTGGCGTCGGCGTCGCTGTGGGCGCCGGTGCCCCACTACGTCGCCACACCTCCGAACCCGCTCGCGACGAGAGCGCTCCTCGATCGTTTCGGCCGCCTCGTCGGCCTCCCGTTGGAGCTCGCTGAGCTGGACGAGCTCGCCAGCGATTGGCGGCGGCGCGTCGACGAGGTCGTCGCCGAAGACGACGACGTGCGAGCGTACGTACGAAAGCTCGAAGAGCGGGCCGAGCTGCAGGAGGTCGACGAGAGCGAGATCCCCTCGGGTGACGCCCTCGCGGCCGAGCTCGAACGGTTCCTGCGCGACGAAGGCGAGGGGCGCTGAGACCCGTTCAGACCAGCAGGTCGCGCGCGACGGCCTCCCACAGCTGGGTGCAGAGCGCGAGCGACTCGGTATCGACGCGCTCGTCGTTGCCGTGGAACATGGTGGCGTAGTCCTCGAAGCCGAGACGCCGGCTGAACAACCCGAAGCCGTACCCCACCGAGCCGGCGCGCCGGAAGTACCGGTTGTCGGTGCCACCGACCATGACGAATGGCACCAGCGCCGATCCCTCCACCATCTCGCTCGACACCCTTCCGAGGCAATCCCACAGCGGGGTGTTGGTGGGCGACGTGGTCGACGGGTCGTCGTTGCTCTCGACGTCGACTCGGTCGGCGAGGTCTCCGAGCACCTCCGTCAGCATGGCGTCGACCTCGGCGGCGGTCTGGCCGGGCAAGGTACGGATGTCGACCTGGAGCTCGACCTTGTCGGGAATGACGTTGGTCTTCGTACCCCCGTGTACGACCGTGGGCGCGAACGTCGTGTGCGTACACGAGTAGACCTGACGCGCCAGGCCGAGCGGGAGCGTGTCGGCGAACTCACGGAGCTGCTCGGCCTTGAGCAGCGGGTCGCGGAACTCCGGTGGGTAGTGCATGCCCTCGACGAACTCGCGCCAGGTGTCGCCGATGCGGGTCGCGGGCCGGTACTCGGCGATGCGCCGCACGACTTCGGCGGCGGTGACGAGCGCGTTGTCGGTGCGGAATGGCTGGCTCCCGTGGCCGGGTGTGCCGTGGACCGTGAGCTTCGACCAGTAGGTGCCCTTCTCGTCGGTCATGACGGGCAGGCGCGGCCCCTCGGGCGTGGGGATCTGGAACCCGCCCGACTCGGTGAGCACGTAGTCGGCGTAGACCGCGTCACGCTCGTGCTCCACGAGGTGCTTCGCACCCCAGGTGCCGAGCGCCTCCTCGTCGGCGACGGCGAGGTAGGAGAGCGTGCCCTTGGGCTTGAAGCCGGAGTCGGCGAGACGACGGAACGCGACCGCCATCGTGGCCGTCTCGTTGAGCATGTCGACCGCGCCGCGGCCCCACACGAAACCGTCGACGATCTCGGCGCCGAACGGGTCGCGGCTCCAGCCGTCGGGGTTGACGGGCACGACGTCGGTGTGGCCCATCAGCAAGAGCGACGGGGCGGTGGGATCGCTGCCCTCGATGCGGGCGACCATGCTCGCCCGGCCCGGCTGGGGCTCATAGCGCTCGACATCGAGACCGCTCCCGGCAAGGAAGCCGTTGAGGAGATCGACGCTGCGGGACTCACCACCCGATTCGACCGTGCCGTCGTTGACGCACTGGTTGCGGATGAGGTCTCGGAGGAGCTCGGTCGCCTCAGCGGTGGGATCGTCGGTCCGTGTCGCCATGCACACGACCCTACGCCGGTCAGGCAGGCGTAGCGACCGTGTAGACGAGGCGGTCGTGCTCCTGGTGGCGCTCGGCCTCACCTGCAAGCACCATGTGCTCGAGATGCGCGAACGTCTCACTCTCGGCCATCACGCCCCAGTGCTTGCGGGGGAAGATCTCGTGTGACAGCTCCTGCACCGTGGCGGGACCGAGTGCCCTCGATACCTCCTGGAGGAGTCGCATCCGCTCCTCGTGATGTCGCTTGATCGCGTCGACGCGACCGGGGACGTCGTCGAAGGGATGGCCGTGGGCGGGGAGCCCGAGCCTCACACCGGGGAGCGCGGCTACGAGGTCGAGCGTGGCGATGTAGCTCTTGAGCGCGTCGGCGCCGTTGCCCACACCCGACACGTGGGGCGTGATCGACGGGAGCACGTGATCGCCCGACAAGAGGATGCCGTGCTCGGGGTCGTAGAGGCAGAGGTGGTCGAGCGTGTGTCCGGGCGTGTGCAGCGCGGTCCACTCCCGGCCCGCGAGCCGAACGGTCTCGCCGTGCACCACGCGGCGGCTCGGATCGGGCGGCGAGAACAGCCGCCGCAGCGCCCGGATCATGAGGCGCCGCCGCAGCGGTGGCATCGGGTGCTTGCTGCCGCCCCACGGCGTCTCGCCACCCCAGGGCACCGACCGGCGCTGGAGCTCGGTCGTAGGGTCGTCGCGCAGCGGGTCGTCGAAGCGCTCGGGCTCGTCAGCGCCGAATGCCTCGACCTCGGCGACGGTCGGGATCTCGTCCGGTGACACGTCGAACCCCTGCGCGGCCGCGGCGGCGTCCCGCTCGAGGCGCTCCGCCTCCTGTCGGGACCGGGCCCGCTCCTCGCGGCGGGTCCGCCGGTCGAGTGACCACGTGGTGAACGCCCGGTGCGCGATCAGCTCCGCGCCCGCCTCCCGCTTGATGCGTCCGGCACCCCCGAAATGGTCGGGATGCGAGTGCGTGACGATCACGGTATGGACGTCGCGCATGCGGAACCCGGCGGCGCGCAGCCGGGTCTTGAGGGCTTTCCACGACTGGGGGCCTGGCAACCCGGGATCGACGACGGCGAGGCCGCGGTCGTCGAGGAGGCCGTACATGTTCACGTGGCCCAGCCCCGGCATCCAGATCGGGAGCTGCATGCGGAGGATGCCCGGCGCGACCTCGGTGACCTCCTCGGACGCGGCCTCCTGCTCCTGCTTCTTGGGCCTGGGTGCCCGCTGCGGGTCGCCCGGCCGACGGGCGACGTCGGTCACACCCGCACTCTACTTGACCGCCTGGTCAAGCCATCCGGTCGCTGATCGGCCCGATCGCCAACGCGATCTCCCGCGCAATCGGCGGTTGTTCGACAGCCGGTGTTGGGCGCGGCGTTATGGTCACGGCGTCATGAGCCAGGGTGACGTAGACGATGGGGCACTCATCCGCGAGCAGATCCGGTTCTATCGCGAGGCGGCGCCCTACTACGGCCTCGGCCCAGCCGGCGAAGCGTTCAACGATCGGGTTCTCGCTTACTGTCCCGCGAGCACACACTGCCTCGAGCTCGCCTCGGGCTCGGGTCGATGGACGATGCCGCTCCTGGGCAGATGCGAGCGGATCACCGCGGTGGACTCGTCGCCGGAGCGGAACGCCCTCAGCCGCGCCCGTATCGCAGACCCTCGGGTCGAATACATCGAAACGGACCTCTTCCAGTTCCGACCACCGGCGACGTACGACTTGGTGTTCGCCGGTTTCTGGCTCTCGCACGTCCCGCCGGCACGTTTCCGATCGTTCTGGGCCATGGTCGCGGACGCGCTCGCACCTGGTGGGCGTGTCGTGATGGTCGACGACGGAACCCGCGACCCTGACGGAGTGGTTCGCTTCGAGAACGATCCCACCGGCAGCGGAGCACAGCGGCGACTGCCCGACGGCAAAATGTTCTCGATCGTGAAGGTCGCCTACGCACCAGCCGAGCTCGAAGTGCTCCTCGGCGAGCTCGGCTGGACCGGCACCGTCACGCTCCTGACCCCATCCACCTACGTCCTCCAGGCGCGCCGAGCCTCCAGCTGAGGGCACACCGATCGCGTGCTACCGGGCTCGAGGCGTGGTCTCGGTGCGCCCGACGGCGAGGTAGGCGCCGCCGAGGAAGAGGCGACGGACACGAAGACCCGGTACCTCGGCGGCAAGATGGCTCCACGGCGCGTCGAACCCCTCGAAGGTGGTCACGTACCGGCGCGCCACTGACCTCACGATTGCGTTGACGGGGATCGCCCAGCGCGGAGCAGATGCGGGTCCGAAGGCGACCACGCCAGCGCCGGGGCGGCCCGCCCCAACCGCGCGCCGCACGACGGCGGGTGTTCGCATCAAGTCGTGCGTCTCGAAGAACAAGATGCCGTCGACATCGCTTGGCAACGTTGCCGTAGCCGCGTCACCAACGAGAACCCCGACGTTCTTCCATTCATTGGCTTCGATCCGGCGGCGGGCGACAGCCGCCATCTCCTCGCTCAGCTCGATCCCGGTGACCTGACCGGTTGCACCGACGATCGACCTGAGATCCCCGAAACTCGCCCCGGTGCCACAACCCATGTCGAGGACGTGATCGCCATTGCGCAGCTCGAGGCGCTCGACCGCACGACGTCGCAGAGGGGCCACGAACCGAATGTGTCTGTCGTACCGGGAGGCGAGCTGACGGTATCGGCGCCGAGCCTCGGCGGTGTCCGGTGGCGGCCCGGGTTCCACCTCGGCAACCTAGCTCTCGCCGGTCCACGCTCGGCGTGTCGTTCGGCATGCGTTCGCACCGGCCGGCAGCTTCCGGCAGCTTCGGGCGGCGCGCCTGCACGCCAGAAGTAGCGGTACGCGCCCCGACCGCGCGCGACTACGAGTACGCGAGCGGAGCGAACTTCGGCCACGGCCGGGCGTCTTCGAGCAGCGCGCCGGCGGCCAGGCACAGGTCGTCCTCGTGGCGGCGGGCGACGACCTGCAGCGCGACCGGCATGCCGTCGACGAGCCCGCACGGAACGCTGGCGGCGGGCTGGCCGGTCATGTTGAACGGCGCCGTGAACGCCGCCGACAGCCCCATGAGGTTCACCTGCTGTCCCGCGACCTCGCCCACCAACCGGCCCTCGGCCTCGAACGCGGCCGTCGGCGTGGTCGGCGTGAGGAGCACGTCGACCTGCGACCACACCTCGGCCGCCGCCTCGAGCAGCTCGTGGCGGCGACGGATCGCCTTGAAGACCCCGCGGCCCTGGAGGTTCGCCATCATCTCCATGCCCGAGCGGTGCACCTCGGTGAGGTCGTCGAAGTGGTCGCGCACGTCGTCGAGGTGCCACGCGGCCGTACCGAGCGACGACAAGATCCCCCACGACAACCCGGGCTTGGGCATCTCGACCGGGATCTCGAGCAGCTCGAGACCAGCCAGCTCGACGAGCGCGAGCGCGGCCTCGTGCGCCTGCTTCTCGACCTCGGGATCGGTGACGGCGTAGCCGAGCGTCGCACTCCACGCGGCGCGCTTGCCGCGGAGCCGCTCGACCGCCTCTCCCGTCGTGACCAGCTGCTCGAACGGCACCGCCGGCTTCGGCAGCGAGATGAAGTCGGTCATGGTCGGGCCCGCGGTCGCGTCGAGGTAGCGGGCGGCGTCACGCACCGATCGCACGATCGGCCCGTGAACCGAAGTGAGGGACGGGTAGCCCGACGGTCCCGGCCCCGTCCCGAGCAGGCCGAGCGTCGTCTTCATGCCGAACAACCCGCTGTACGACGACGGGATGCGGATCGACCCGCCGCCGTCACTGCCCGTGCACGCCGGGAACACGCCCGACGCGACCACCGCCGCCGATCCGCCCGACGATCCGCCGGGCGTGCGGTCGGTGTTCCACGGGTTGCGCGTGACGCCGTGGAGCGGCGAGTTCGTGAAGCTCGCCGTGCCATGCTCGGGTGACGTCGTCTGCGCGGTGATGACCGCACCGGCGTCGCGCAAACGCGCAACCTCGACGCAGTCGAACCCCGCCCGCGCGTCGCGGTACGGAACGGAGGCGTGCGTGCATGGCCACCCCTCGACCTCGGCGAGCTCCTTCACTCCCATCGGGATGCCGGCGAAAGCGCCGGGATCGTCGCTCCGCGCGACCTGCTCGTCGATCGCGGCGGCGCGAGACCGCGCGGCCTCGACATCGAGGTGGCACACCGCGTTCAGCGCCGGTCCGTACTGCTCCAGCCGGCGTAGCGACACGTCGAGCAGCTCCGTCGCCGACTGCTGCCCGGCCCGCACCGCGTCGGCGAGCTCCCACGCGTCGTGCTCCCACAGCTCCTGGGCCACGGTTCCCCCCTTGTCGCGTCGGTAGATCGTCAGGCGACGCTCATGCGTCGCGGTCCGCGGCGAGCTTGCTCAGCTCCGCGAACGCGTCCTCGATGCCGGCCGCGAACACGCCGAGGTCGGCGAACGCGTCCCGATCGGCGAACAGGCCGAGATGGAGCCGCCCGCAGTACGAGAGGATCCCGACCACCACACTCTGGTTCCGCGTCAGCGGCACCACCGGGTACGCCTCCAGCATCCGGCCACCCATGCAGTAGAGCGGCACCTGCGGTCCGGGCACGTTGGTGACGATCAGGTTGAAGAACGGCTGACGGTGCGCGAGGCGCGCGCCGAGGCCCATCAGCGTCGGCGCGGCGTACTGGGTCAGATCCGAGAGGAAGGCGGCCCCGACGGCCTGCTGACGCTCCTTGAGATCGGCGGTAACCGCGCGTATCGCGTCGAGGCGAGCGAGCGGATCGGGCAATCCGACGGCCAGCGGCACGAACATCGCCGACACCCGGTTGCCGAGCTGCATCTGCTGCGACTCGTCACGCACGGACACCGGGCACATCACCTTCAGCGTCAAACCGGGATCGATCTCTTCGCGGCTCTCGAGCAGCCGGGCGAGGCCGCCGGCCACCCCGGCGAGGATGACGTCGTTGATCGTGCCGCCCAGGTGCCGGCGCACCGCCTTCACGTCATCGAGCGATACCCGAACGAGCTCGAAACGGCGGTTGCGACCCACCCGGTGGTTCAGCGACGTGCGGGGCGCGAGGGCGTTGCGGTCGACGAGCGACGCGATCGATCGCGTCATCTGCGACATCTGCTGGAATGCTCGTCGCGGGCCCCGTACCGCGCGCCGGATGCTGCGAACGATCTCGGCCGGCTCGGTCAGCCGCTCGAACAGCGAGTCGACGGCGAGCTGCTCGGGCTTGGGCGCGGGCTCCGGCTCCCACTCGGGCGCGTCGAGGACCGTGGGCTCGGGTGCGAAGTC
>JBOGFJ010000179.1:0-5444 GCA_050743385.1 Acidimicrobiia bacterium | reverse complement strand
GACCTCGACATCGTGCTCGTGGGACTGGGCTCACGTTTCGCGGCCACGCTCCTCGACCTCACGATCCAGATCGGCGCCATCATCGCGCTCGGCATGGCGCTCGGCCTCGGCAGCAACAGCGGATATGTGATCGCGGCGTACTTCGCGCTCGTATTCCTGGTGCTCTTCGCCTACGACATCGTGTTCGAGACCTGGAACTCCGGCCGCACGATCGGCAAGCTCGCCGCCGGGATCCGCGTCGTGCGAACGAGCGGTCAACCGGTCAACTTCATGACCAGCGCGGTGCGCAACCTCATCCGCATCGTCGACTTCCTCCCGCTCTTCTACACGGTCGGGATGATCTCGGTGATCGTCACCGAGCGGAACCAACGCCTCGGCGACCTGGCCGCCGGCACCTACGTCGTCCGTGAGCGGCGAGCGATCGCGCCCGTCCCACAGCAGATTGCTGCGCCGGCGGCGGCGTTGGGATGGGCGCCGCCGCCCATGGCCACCGCCGCCTACATGAGCTGGGACGTCAGCACGGTGACCGCCGACGAGGTCGCGACGGTACGGCGCTTCCTCGAGCGGCGCGCGACCCTCGATCCTCATGCCCGCGCCCAACTCGGCTGGGACCTCGCCACCCGTCTGCGGGCGAAGGTCGCCGGCGTCGACGATCACGGCGCCCCTACGCCCGAAGCCTTCCTGGAAGGTCTGGCTGCCGCCAAAGCGGCGCGCGGCTGATCATCGGTAGATTCAGGCCCGATGCCGACGGCGACCGACCCGGTGGCGTTCGATCTCAAGCCGCTGCGCGTTGCCGGCGCGGCGATGCTCGGTATCGCCGCCGTCCGCCCGGCCCTGCCCGGCACCGACATCGTGCTGTGCCCGCTCCGGCGGGCGACCGGGGTGCCGTGCCCGTTCTGTGGGATGACCCGCGCGGTGACCGCCGCCGTCCACGGCGACATCGGCGCATCGCTCTTCCTCAACCCGGGCGGCCTCCTGATCATCGCCCTCGCGATCTTCCTGCTGGTCGCATGGCGCTGGCGGCGGGCGGTCGTGCCGGTCTGGGCCGTGCTCACGTTCTTCGCCCTGCTGTGGGCGTACCAGGTCTTCAAGTACACGACCGACCGACCACTGTGACGTTCGACGGGTCGAGCGGCCCGTCGGGCCCGCGTGCCGACTTCTGGTACCGGTTCGGGGCCTTCCTCCTCGACGGGCTCATCGTCGGCGTCCCGCTGAACCTGATCCTGTTCTCCGTCGACAACCTTGCGCTGCGGCAGTTCGTCGGAATCGTGGTCGGCGTCGCCTACAGCGTGTTCTTCATCGGCAGCGGCAGCGGCCAGACCGTCGGGATGAAGATCCTCAACATCCGGGTCGTCGACACCGAGACAGGTGGACGAATCGACTACGGACGCGCGTTCATCCGCTATCTCGTGTCGATCGCGTCCGGTTTTGCCTGCCTGATCGGCTACCTCTGGATGCTGTGGGACCCCGAGAAGCAGACGTGGCAGGACAAAGTCGCCAGCACCTACGTGGTCCCGACCGCCGCCTATCCCGTCGAGATCTGGCCGGGTTGAGCCTCGGTCTCAGGCGACCGGCTGCGCGCCCTTCGACACCCAGTAGTCGTTCAGCGCGCCCTGCACCTTGTTCATGTAGATGAACCAGCCCGCGATCGGGATGAACAGCCAGAGGCCGACGATCGGCTCGACCGGCGACTGCTTACCGTCGGCCTGGTACATCTTCTGCATCTCGGAGGGGAGGATGAACCATCCCGCCACCAGCCAGCTCAGGAGCGCGCCCATGCCGCCACCCAGACCCTCGCCGTTGTGCTGCTTGAGCTCCTCGAACGTGAGATACGCCCAATAGATGCCGTAGATGCCGCACGTCACCAGGCTCAGGATCGCGACCTGACCGGGATTGCGCGGTTCGCCGATCGGGCCCTTGGCGCCGGGCGCCGGGGCGGGGGTTGGCTGCGTCATGCGGGCTCTCCTCGTAGATGGTCGAAAGTCGACGCGGGATTCCTACTGGTCAGCGCGAGCGCGGTCAAGGACCGCGCGAAGGAGGCGGCCGGGCGGCCGCCTCCTTTCGCACGCTTCGTTCGGGAAGGATCAGGCCGGCGGGGGCGCGCCCTTCGAGATCCAGAAGTCGTTGATCGCGGGCTGCACCTTGAAGAACCAGATGAAGCTCCCGATGATCGGGAGCAGGAACCACAGCCCGATGAGCGGCGTGAAGCCCGGATCGCGGCCTTCGGCCTGGTACAGGTTGCGGATCTCCGACGGGATCAGGAAGTACGTCACCGGCGAGATGAAGAAGTAGAGGACGACCCCGAGCCCGCCGCCGAGACCCTCGCCGCTGTAGTCCTTCATCTCCTTGTGCTGCCAGTACACCCAGAAGTACGTGTAGATACCAAGGGTGACGATGGCGAGCAGGATCTGCATCCCGGGTGAACGGGGCTTCCCGATCGGGCCCCGGGCAGCCGCGGACGACGGACTGGGAGGTACGGGCTGAGCCATTCCAGTTTCTCCTTGTCAGCGAAGTACCCACGATAACTACTGGGCGTGGAGATTGGCGTCAATCACCCTCGACTTCGCGACGGCCCTCGAGGGCGCGCCCGAGCGTCACCGGGTCGGCATACTCGAGGTCACCGCCCACCGGCAGTCCGCTCGCGATGCGCGTGACCTTGAGCCCGAGCGGGTGCAAGAGCTTTGTGAGGTACATCGCCGTTGCCTCACCCTCGATGTTGGGGTTGGTCGCGAGGATCACCTCTTTCACGCCTTCGTCGGACACGCGCGCGAGCAGCTCCCGGATCCGCAGCTGCTCGGGACCGACCCCCTCGATTGGCGAGATCGCACCCTGCAGCACGTGGTACCGACCACGGAACTCGTTGGTGCGCTCGAGCGCCACGATGTCGCGCGGGTCCTCCACGACGCACAACACGGTCGCGTCGCGCCGCTCGTCGCGGCAGTACGCGCACAACTCCCCTTCGGCGATGTTGAAGCACCGTCTGCAGAACGACACCCGCTCCTTCGCCTCGACGATGGCGCGCGCGAGACGGTTTGCGTCTTCCGGCGCGACCTTCAGGAGGTAGAACGCGATCCGTTGGGCCGACTTGGGCCCGACGCCTGGTAGCCGCCCCAGCTCGTCGACCAGCGCCTGGACCGGCCCCTCGTAGACCGAGCTCACCTCAGCCGAGCAGGCCGCCGAGGCTGCCCAGGTCGAGGCCACCGGTGACGTTGCCCATCCGGGTGGCCTGGAGCTCCTGCGCCTTGCGCAGCCCCTCGCCGACGGCGGCGACGACGAGGTCTTCGAGCATCTCGACGTCGTCGGGATCGACGACCTCGGCCGCGATCGAGATCGACTGCAGCTCACCGGTACCGGTGACGACCGCCGTCACGGTGCCACCGCCCGCGGTGGCCTCGACGGTCTCGGTCGCGAGGGCCTCCTGCGCCGCGGCCATGTCGGTCTGCATCTTCTGCATCTGGCGCATCATCTGGTTGAGCTGCTTCTGGTTCGACACGGTCGCTCCCGGCTGGATGGGCGGTCAGTCGCGCGGGCGTTCCTCGACGACGGTGGCGCCGAGATTCTCCGTCAGCATCTGCATCGAGTCGCGCGCGCCGTCGTCGGGCGCGGCGTCGACGAGCTCCTGCGGATCGATGGCGGTCTCCTCCTGGGTGAGGTCGACCACCGCCGACGGCTGGTCGGGAGCGCTCGGCGGCGGGGGTGGGGGCGGCTCGTCGGGCTCCGTGCTCGCAACCGGGGTCGGCGGCGGAGGCACGGCCGGGCTCGCGAACCCCTCGTGGGACACCAACGTGAAGCGCGCCCTGCGGCCGAGTCGCTCGGAGAGCGCCGCCCGGATCGTGTCGGCCTCACGGCGAAAGCGCGGGCTGGCCGCCTCGAACAGACGCGGCGGCACACCGAACGTGATGATGTCGTCTTCGACCTTCAGCGGCTGCGCCTCCTGCACCGCGCTGCGCGTCGCCACCGGGAGCTCGGGGAGGATCGACGCCCACGCCACGATCACGTCATCGAGCTCGAGCGGCGCGCTCGGTGCCTCCGGCGAGGGCTCCGGATCGGGGACCGGGGGCTCAGGTTTGGTCGCCGCCTCGGGCTCAGGCGCGCTGGCAGCCGTCTCCCGCCGGATCGCGCCGATGGTGCGGCCGGGCGCCCCCGGCGTCGCACTCGCGGGCGCGGCGGCGGCGACGCCGCCCTCCTTGAGATCGGCGACGATGCGCTCGAGCCGCTCGATGCGTTCGATGACGGTCTGGAGCGGCGGACCGGCCTCGCGCCGTGAGAGGCGCACCAGCGCGACCTCGAGCACGAGGCGGGGATCGGCGGCGTCGGTGCCGCGCATGTCGACTACCGCCTGGCCGATCGTCTCCAACACCCTCACCAGCTGCGGGTTTCCGAGGTTCCGGCCCAGGTCGCCGAGCCGCTGCTGCTCGTCGGCGGGGAGCGCGACCGGCACCTTGCCCGCGCTCGCGTTGATGAGAAATGCATCGCGCCCCGACCGCAACAGGTCTTCAGCGATCCGGCGGGGCTCGTGACCGGCATCGAGGAGCTCGCCCAGCGTGGTGAGCACGAGCGCGGCGTCCTCGCTCGCCACCGCCTCGAGGATGCGGCAACGCACCTCGAACGAGGTGCGCCCGAACAGGTCGGCGACGGGCTCGGCGTCGAGGCGACCGGTGCCGTGGGCGAGCGCCTGGTCGAGCAGCGACAGGGCATCACGCATCGAGCCCGCGGCGGCGCGGGCGATCACCGCCACGGCGTCGGGATCGGCGTCGATGCCCTCTCGTCCGATGATGTCGGTGAGCTCGGCGACGATCTCGTTGATCGTGAACAGCGTGAGCTCGAAGTGCTGCGTGCGCGAGCGGATCGTCGGCAGCACCTTCTCGGGGTTGGTCGTCGCGAGCACGAACACCACGTGATCGGGCGGCTCCTCGAGGGTTTTGAGGAGCGCGTTCGAGGCCGCCGCACTCAGCATGTGCACCTCGTCAACCAGGTAGACCTTGCGGGACGAGGCCGGTCCGAGGCCCAGGTTCACGCTCTCGGTGAGGTCGCGGATGTTGTCGACGCTGTTGTTGGACGCGGCGTCGAGCTCGAAGAGATCGAGGAACCGACCCTCGGCGATGGAGACGCAGTTCTCACACTCACCGCAGGGCTCGCCCTCGGGCCGGAGGGCAATGCAATTCAGCGCCTTGGCGAGGACACGAGCGGTCGTGGTCTTGCCGGTGCCTCGGGGACCGGAGAAGAGGTAGGCGTGGCCGACCCGCCCGTCGCGCACCGCGTTGCGCAGCGCTGCGGTGACGTGGTCTTGACCGCGGAGTGCCGCGAACGTCTGGGGCCGGTGCTTGCGGTAGAGCGACTGGTACGGCGCCACGACTCCGACCTTAGTAATGAGGTGACTGCCATCATTCCACGGAGGGGCCGGACCCCCCGGCCCCCGGCCCGCCGGGCGCGAGCGGGAGCGG
>JBOGFJ010000178.1:0-8915 GCA_050743385.1 Acidimicrobiia bacterium | reverse complement strand
GGGCCGGGCCGGGGTCGACTGCTGCCGGGCGGCGGCGGCGGCTTCTTCGGCGGCGCGGCGGGCGGCCGACTCGCGTGCGAGACGCTCCTCGAGCGCGGTCTGCGCCGCCTCCGCCTCGGCGAGGGCCGCGTCGAGCTTCTCCTGCTCGGCCTTCATCTGCTCGAGCGTCTCGACCTGGCGCGCGCGGGCATCGCCGAGTGCGACCCGCTGCACGTCGAGGTCTTCGTTGAGGGCCCGCAGCTCGCCGGCGGCGGCGTTGTCGCGCGCATTCACCCGGTCGAGATACTCCGTGCGGCGGGTGAAGTCGCGCGGCTCCTCGCTCTCGAACACCGGGAGGGTCTCGGTGCTCGACCCGGTGTACGCCTCGAGGGCACGGCGCGCCACCGCCGCCCGCAACTCGTCGGCGCGGAGCGTCCCCTCGGCGAGACGGGCCTCGACCGCGTCGATCTCGTCACCGAGCGCCTGCACCTGCCCGTAGGCCTCGGTGACTCGGGCGGCGGCCGCGTTCGCGGCGGCACGCGCCTCGCTCACGCGCTGCTTCGCCGCCGCGAGCTCGTCGCCGGCTCGGGCGGGCGTCGTGCCCGCGGGTGCGGCCGGCACCAGCATCGCCAGACCCGCGATCGCCGCGACCATGACGCGTTGGACCACGCGCATGAGCCCCTTTCGATCCGCCCGAATCGACCGGACGCTAGCGAGGCGTCGCGCGGCGGGCAAGCACCGCCGTGACCTGCGGGTTTGGCGCGCCTCGGGTCTGGGGACGACGCTGGGGAGGAACGAATCGCACCGCGACCCGCCCGGATCGTCGAAAGGACCACACCATGCCCGAGTACACGCTCCCCGACCTTCCCTACGACTACGCCGCGCTCGAGCCCCACTACTCGGCCCAGATCCTCGAGCTGCACCACGACAAGCACCACGCCACCTACGTGAAGGGAGCGAACACCGCGCTCGAGAAGCTCGGCCAGGCGCGCGAGACCGGGACGTTCGACACCATCAACCAGCTCCAGAAGAACCTCGCCTTCAACCTCTCGGGACACGTGCTGCACTCGCTGTTCTGGCAGAACATGAGCCCCAGCGGCGGCGACAAGCCCGACGGCGACCTCGCGGCCGCGATCGACGAGTGGTTCGGATCCTTCGAGGGGTTCCGCAGCCAGCTGACGGAGGCGGCGCTGAACGTGCAGGGCTCGGGTTGGGGCGCGCTCACGTGGGAGCCGCTCGGTCAGCGCCTCATCGTCGAGCAGGTCTACGACCACCAGAGCAACGTCGGGCAGGGAGCGCCCCCGCTGCTCGTGCTCGACATGTGGGAGCACGCCTACTACCTGCAGTTCAAGAACGTGAAGGCCGATTGGGTCGAGTCGTTCTGGAACATCGTGAACTGGCCCGACGTCACCGAACGGTTCGCCAACGCCCGGACGCTCAAGCTCCTGTGATCAGCTCGACGCCGAACGTGTCGGCGCCGCCGCTCACCGGCGGGATCACCGCAACCTCGTCGCCGTCACGCAAACCGGTCGCGTCGCCGTCGTCCGGCTCCTCGCCGTTGACCCAGACCCGGGCGGTATCGAGCACGGCGGCGAACTCCGGTCCGTAGGCGGCGCGGGCCGCGTCCAGGAGCCCGCGCACCGTGACGGCGTCGAACCGGTCTTCGGAGCGCCCGGCGGCCTCCCGTGCGCGGGCGAACAGCCGCAGCCGGACGGTCAGGTTGCGATCTCCGCGACGCCGTCCTTGATCACCACGCCGTTGTCGCCGGACGTCGCGGTCTCGTACGCGTAGGTTGTCGCGCCCTCGGCGCCGCCGCAGTTCCAGAAACGGGTGGTGATCTCCTGGCCGGGGAGCACCGGCTTCGAGAACCGCACCGCCAGCCGCCGGAGTCGGGCCGTGTCGCCACCGGCAAGGTTCTCGACCGCGGCCCAGCTCGTGAACGCCATCGTGCACAGGCCGTGGATGATGATGCCGGGCAGCCCGACCGACTTGGCGAACTCGTCGTCGAGGTGGATTGGCACGGTGTCACCCGAGGCTTCCGAGTACCGGTAGGTCTGGTCCTCGTCGAAGGTCTGCGATACGACGGCGACCGGCTCGGCCGACCGGACCTCCTCGGGGAACCGGTGCGCAGGCGCCTGCTCACCCGCGCTCTCACCCTCGCTGATGCCGCGGAAGAACGTGACGGAGTACTGCTCGTTCACGAGATCGCCGTCGCCGTCACGGGTCTGCATGTGGGTGACGACAGTCGTGCCCGAGCCCTTCACGTGAACGCCGACGGGTGCGGCCTTCGAGCGCAGCACCATGCCCGGGACGATCGGCTTGTGAAAGTGCATGTCTTGCTCGCCGTGCACGACGAAGGGCATCGCCTCCGCCGGCGTGACCAACCCCACCGCGCCCCCCATGGCGTCCCAGAGCGGAACCACCGCGAACACCGGGGGCGCGACCTCGCCCTTGGCGTGGGCCGGGATCGGGTCGTTGGTCGCGGCCGCGTACGCCTTGATCCGCTCTGCGTCGACCTTGAACTCCCGCTCGTCGCTCCATTGCCCGATCTTGTCGAGGGCAAAGCCCATTAGTGGTCCCTCCGTTCGTCGTCGACGTTGGTGCGGGCGGTCGGGACCGCCTCGAGGCGCTCGGGCGGGATCGGCTCGCCCGTCACCTCGTCGATCCCGTAGGTGCCCTCGTCGATCCGGCGCAGCGCGGCTTGGATCTCGGCCAGCTCGGCCTCGAGCTGCTCGAGGATCGACAGGTCCTTCTCGCGCTCGAAGGTCTCGGAGCCCACATCGGCCGGATGCTGGTCGTAGTTCGACAGCTCGGAGGTCTCGCCGTCGCTGCCGTCGCCGAACTCCCCCCGTACCGATCGGATCAGCCCCTCGACCCGGCCCTGCTCGGCCGCGAGCCGCTCGCGGGCCTGGTCACCGTCGACAGTCTCGGACACGTTGGTCAGGCTACCCAGCCGGCCGGCGTCATGGTTCGGCCCGCCGCAGCTCGAGAAAGCGCACCTCGTCGGCCAGGAGCACGGCCACGGCCCGAAGGCGCGCCCCGGCGTCGTCGAGCTCGAGCAGGCGCTGGGCGTCGAGTGGCCCGAGCGCGGCCGCGGTCGCGGCCTCGAACGAGGCTCGCACCGGGTCGTCGTCGAGGCGCACCTCGCGCAGCGGCGACCCCTCGCCCAACTGCGCCCGCAACTCGGCCACCGCCGCCAGCGAACGCTCGACCTCGGCGCGCACCTCGGCCGCGTTGCCGGTGGGATGGACATCGTCGAGCAGCTCCACCTCCGCCCTGGGATAGGGGTCCTCGGGCAGCCAGCGCCGCACCCGCAGGCGTCGGGTGCCCGCGGTTGCGAGGAGGTAACGACCGTCGGGGAACCGCCCCGCCTCGAGGATCTTGGCGACGGTCCCCACCCCGAAGCGGGTGTCGCCACCGCCGACCTCGCTCCCGCGCTCGATGAGCACCACGCCGAACTGGCCGTCGCCCGCGAGGCACGCCTCGGTCATGGCGCGGTAGCGCGCCTCGAACACCTGCAACGGCAGCAGCGCGTGCGGGAAGAGCACGGTGCCGAGCGGGAACATCGGGAGCGTCTTCGCCATCACCGTCGACGGTACGTTCTCGCGCGCTCAGTTGCCGCGCGCGCGCAGCGCCGCGGCCTGTCGGCCGATACCTTCGGCGTCGGCACCGGTGGCCTCGTCGCTCAGCGCGTCGAGCTCGTCGGCGGCCTCGTTGAAGTGGCCCAGTGTCCCGAGGAGCGAGGCGAGCGCGACGCGTTCACGTACCGGCGTCGCCCCCACGCGTAGCCGCAGCCGCAGCACCCACACGACTGCGGCGGGATCGCGGTGCAGGAGCGTGTTCTGGAGATTGGCCAACATGCGCGCGACGAGCGCGGCGGCCGGCGTCGGCTCGAGGTACTCGGGCTTGAACTCCGCCTCGGCCCCTTGGAGCTCGTGGAACCGGGCGCGGCAACCACTCGCGTCGAGTTGGCGCCCACCGTTGAAGGGATCGAACCAGACGTCGGCGGTGTCCGCCGGGCGCACGAGGAAATGACCCGGCATGCCCACGCCGAGCACCGGAATGTCGCGGCGGCGGCCTACCTCCATCGTCAACACGCTGAGGGAGATCGGGATGCCCAACCGCCGGTCGAGCACGTCGTCGAGATACGAGTTGCGAGGGTCGCCGTAGTCGACGGTGTTGCCGGCGAAGCCGCGTTCGTCGAAGAGGTACGACGCGACCTCGGCCGCGTCGGTCGCCTTCGTGCCGGCTGCGAGGTCATCGAGGCTCCGGAGCACGGCCCGGACGTCGAGGGTCGGGTGCGCGTGCGCGGCGATGAGGGCTGCGGCCTCGTCGAGCGGAATCTCGGGGTCGGGCCGGTGCAACAGCTCGGCGAACCGGGCGGTCGCGTCCACTCCGCCGACGCTACTGTGCTCGGGGTGGCCCCCAAATTGCGCGACTCGGTGACGGGCCGGTTGCGTGAGATCAACCAGCGACTCACCGCCAACCGTGAGGCGATCGTCGACGTGCTCGCGGCCGCGCCGCGGCCGCTCACGATCCCCGAGATCCTGGCAGAACGCGACGACCTGGCTCAGAGCTCGGTGTACCGAAACCTGGTCGTGCTCGAGCAGGCCGGCCTCGTGCACCGGATCGTCACCAACGACGAGTACGCGCGCTTCGAGCTCGCCGAGCACCTCACCGGCCACCACCATCACCTCATCTGCGCCAACTGCGGCATGGTCGAGGACGTCCCGGCCGCCGCCGGGCTCGAGAAGTCGGTACACGCCGCCACCGCCCAGATCGCCCGCTCGACCGGTTTCCGCACCCAGCACCACCGAGTCGACCTCGTCGGCCTGTGCCGCGACTGCGCGTGATGCCCCTGCGGCCACCGCTCGCTCCCCCGCCAGCTCCACTGCGCCTGCCGGCACTGCGTGCACGGTACGGCTGCGCTGCGCGTCGCTAGCCGATCGGGATCTCGCCTTCGACCACTGCCTGGTTGGTGTCGTCGAGCAGCGCCGACGCGGTCAGCACCCAGTCCCCCTTGATCGGGATCTGGAAGTCGTAGGCGACGTAGTGACCCGGCCCCAGACGCTCGAGGGGCAGGTCGATCGGCGCGATCTCCCGATCGGGCTGCTGAAGTGTGAGCTCCATCTCCTGGACCTCGAGTGGCGCGCCGCCGGGCGTGAGAGCGGTTGCGTGAATCGTGTTCTCGCCGACATCGGCAGGATCGACGCTCAGGTCGAGGGACATCTCGTCGCCGTCGATCACGTCGGCGTAGGGCGCCGACTCCGCGCTGCGCCCCGGCGGGGTGTTCACCAACAGCGCGGTGACGGAGAGGATCACGACCGCGATCACCACCTCGATGAGCACCGAGCGGCGGAGGTTGCGAACCTCGGTCGCGTCGTCGAGGGGTGGCGGCTCGTCGAAGTAGGGATCGTCCGGCGACGGCGGCGGTCCGCCGGCACTCACGGGAACCCGCGCGGTGCGCTGCCGGAACGCGCGGTTGACGACTTCGCGGCTGAACGCCGCCGCGACCACGATCACCCCGACGAGGAGCACCTTGATCACGAGAAGGCGCCCGAAGTCGGTGTCGCGCAACGCACTCAGGCTGCCGACCTGGCGCCACGACTGGAACACCCCCGTCGCGACGATGACGAGGACGGCGCCGAGCGCGAGCTGTGAGTAACGCGGTACTGCCGTGCGCAGGTCGTCGGCGTCGGCACGCGGCAGGAACGCGGCGAAGAGCACGACCAGGCCGCCGAGCCACAGCGACACCCCGCCCAGGTGCGCGGTGTCGGACACCACCGCCAGCGGCACCAGGTCGCCGCTGCCGGCGTGGCCGCCGAGCCCGGGAGTCGCAACGAGCGCGATCCCGGCGGCGGCCGCGGCCAGCACCCATGCCGGGGTGAGCGGGTACTCACGAACCGGTCGACGGCGCGGGGGGAAGAGCCGCCACAGGAGGACGGCCGCCACCGCGAGCAACACCAGTCGCGCCACCCACACCCGCCCCGCGCGCGTGTCGAACACCTCCTGCACGAGGTCGAGATCGAGCGCGTCGCCGAGCCCGAGCCCAGCCGCGTACGGCCCCTGGATCAGGAGCTCGACCAGCGTGCTGACCACCGCGCCAACCCACCCCGCCCACACCAAGGTGGACGCTCGCCTCGCCTCGCGGCCCCGCGGCCAGACGAGCACGACGAACGCAGCCGCACCGACCAAGAGCGCGAGCGACGCGAACACGCCGAAGCGGGCGACGGCGTAGACGGCGCCGACCACCTCGCTACCGCCCTCGCTCGCCAACAAGCGTTGGGTGAGGCTGTCGAGGTCGTCGGCCGTCGCCTCCGGCCCCACCTGGAAGGTGAACGCGCCTCGCACGGGATGCGAGTCGGCCGACAGCACGCGCCAGGTGACGACGTAGGACCCGTCGCGCAACCCGGGAAGGTCGACCCGCACGGCGCTTCCTTCGCCATCGGGGTGCGACGGCGCACCGGTGTCGAGGCGCTGCCCCCTGCCGTCGTAGAGCCGCACCGCGCCGAGCGACGCCTCGACCGGCTCGCTGTACCGGAGCGTCACCTCGCTCGGCGCGGTGTCGTACACCGCACCCGCCTGCGGATCGGTGGTCTCGAGCTCGGCGTGGGCGTACGCCGGTGACGCGCCGATGGCGACAAGTGCGAACGCGGCCGCGGTGGCGGCGAGAGCTCGCAGCGCGAGGCGTCGCCCGATCACGCCGCCGCCACCCTCGAACGCCGAGGCATGCCTGGGTGCGCGAGGAGCCAGACGGCGACGAGCCCCGCGATCTCGGTGACGTGGTTCGCCTCGGCGAGCGCGCCCGCCCGCCCGTCGACGACGTCGAGCACCGACGTGCCGATCAGGCACGCGACGAGCGCGGCCGCGACGGGCAGGAGACCCGCCACTCGCGAAGGCCGCCACGCGGCATAGAGGAAGCCGACCGCGAGCGCGAGGGAGAACGAGCCGAGGTGACGGGCGCTGTGCACCGCGAGCCCGCCGTCGGCGCCGAGGAGCGCGGGGACGGCCATCGCGACCTGCACCAGCGCCAGGCTCGCGAGCACGAGCCGGAGCACGAACGCTTGGCCGTCATCGGCGGCGGGTCGCTCGGCGCGCTGCGAGCCGATCGCCGCCAGCACCTGCGGCGTCAAGTCGGGAACGTCGGGCGCCGGCGCCAGGCGTAGCGACCCGTGGAGCGCGCCGGCGCCGTCGGCGAAGGCGCGGCAATGGCCGCAGGTGGCGAGATGGGCGTCGACGTCGGCGCGCGGAACCCCCGGGTCTTCGCCGTCGAGGTGGGCAGAGATGGCCTCACGGATCTGGTCGCAGTTCATGCTGGGTAGTCGACTTCGGACGGGCTGCGGTTCCCGTCGCTAACGTCTCGGTCGTGAACGACCTCACGCGCCTCCTGCTGGCGGCGCGCGACGGCGACCGGCTGGCGCTCGCCGGCGCGATCCGGGCCAGCCAGGCGGAGGTGTGGCGCCTGACTCTCCATCTCGTCGGTCCCGACGACGCCGACGACGCCACCCAGGACACCTACGTCCGCGCCTGGCGCTCCCTTCCCCGGTTCCGTGGCGACTCGAGCGGCCGCACGTGGCTGCTCGCGATCGCGCGCCGGGCCTGCGCCGACGCGGTGCGGAGGAAGGTACGCGAGCGGCGCCTGGCCGGGCGCCTGCAGGCGGAGAACACGGGGCGGGCCGACGCCGCCGGCATCGATCCGGCACTCGTGCACGGCCTCACCGAGCTCGTCGAGGTGTTGGACCCCGATCGTCGGGAAGCCTTCGTCTTGACCCAGGTGATCGGATGCTCGTACGGCGAGGCCGCCGCCGTGTGCGAGGTCCCGGTGGGAACCATCCGGTCACGGGTCGCGCGCGCGCGAGCCGACCTGGTCGAAGCCCTGCGGGCCGCCGGCACCGGCTGAACCCGGCGGTGCGCGACCATGAGTCGATGACGGTCGCCCGGGTCATCGCGAGTGTGGTCGTCGCCGCCGCCGCGACCGGGCTGGCGGCGGCACCGGCCGCCGCGCACGGCACGTCGGGCCCCGATGCGACGAACTACGAGACCCGGGTGCACGAGATCTCGCCGCCGACACCGGGGCTGTCGGTGCGAGCCATCGACCTGGGCGAGCGGCTCGAGCTCCGGAACACCACGGGAACCGACGTCGTGGTGCTCGGCTACCACGACGAGCCCTATCTTCGGGTCGGGCCCGATGGCGTGTTCGAGAATCGGCGGTCACCGGCCGCGTATCTGAACGAGTCAGCCGACGACGCGGACGTCAGGCTTCCCGAGATCGCCGATCCGGCGGCCCCGCCCGACTGGCGCCGCATCGGCGACGGTGACACCGCCCGCTGGCACGAGCACCGAGCGCACTGGATGGCGAGCGAGGACGCGCCGGCCGTCCGACGCGACCGGGGGTCACGGCACGTGGTGCAGCCCTGGACCGTGGAGCTCCGGCAGGCGGGCCAGAGGATCGAGGTCACCGGTGACGTCGTGTGGGTACCCGGCCCGTCGCCGTGGCCGTGGCTCCTCGGCGCACTCGGGCTCGCGGTCGCCGTCGTCGTGTCGAGCCGGCTCCGCCGCTGGCCGGCCGTGTTCGTGGTCGCGCTCGCCGGCGCCGTCGGGGCGACGGCGGCGCATCTTGCCGGCGAGTGGGGTGCCACGACGGCGTCGACGGCGAGCACGCTCGGTGGAGGGATCTACGCCATCGGCGCCGTCGGCCTCGGTGTGATCGCGATCGCGCTGCTGATCGGGCGCGCCGACCCGTCGGACGCGACCCCCGCCGTCCTCATCGCCGGCCTCGTGCTCGCCCTGGGAGCGGGGCTGGCCGACCTCGGCTCGCTGTGGCATTCGCAGTTGGCGTCGACGCAGGCCCCCGCGGTCGTCCGGGTCGAGGTTGCCGCCGCCCTCGGGCTCGGGTTCGGCCTCGCGGCGGCGGCCGGGCTCCGGCTCCGCCGCCC
>JBOGFJ010000177.1:0-18323 GCA_050743385.1 Acidimicrobiia bacterium | reverse complement strand
CCGGTGGCGGAGCGCACGCGGGCGGCGCCGCCGGGTGCGCCGGGCGGGCCCGCTCGGCCGCCCGACGACGACCGCTTCGCATTCATGCGTCGCCGGATCGCGGTCGTCGTGGTGGCGGTGATCCTGGTTGCGGTGCTGGTGCTGATCGCCACCGCATTGCTCGGTGGAGGGGGTGGCGACGGTGACGACGAGCGCGACACGCGCCCCACGACCACGCTCGGCACGACGACCACGACGACGCCCGCCACGACCACGCCCCGCACGACCCCCGACACGACCCGCGCACCGGGGCCGGCGCCGACCGTGACGGTGTTGCCACCGGGTCCGCCCCCGGCGCCGCCGACGACGTCAGCGCCGCCGCCGACGACCAGCGCCACGACGACGACGACGGCGACGACGAGCACCACCGCGGCGGTGCCGTTGCTGTAGGCGGCCGTCGGTAGGCTCGCGGACGTGCCGGACGGTCCCGACGTCGAAGCCCGAGCGGCCGAGCTGCGCGAGCAGATTCGCTATCACCGCGACCGGTACTACCAGGACGACGCGCCCGAGATCTCCGATGCCGAGTTCGACGAGCTCTATCGGGAGCTCGAGCAACTCGAGGAGCAGTACCCCGAGCTCATCACACCCGATTCGCCCACGCAGCAAGTGGGGGCGGCGGCGGCGTCGACGTTCACCGAAGTCGAGCACGTGCTGCCGATGCTGTCGCTCGACAACGCCTTTACCCTCGAAGATCTGTTGGCGTGGGGCAAGCGGCTCGAACGCCTGGTCGCCGACCCGATCGCGTTCGTATGCGAGCCGAAGATGGACGGCCTCGCGATCTCGCTCCTCTACGAGGGCAGTCGTCTCACGCGCGCGGCCACGCGTGGGAACGGTTTCGTGGGTGAGGACGTGACCGCCAACGTGCAAACCATCAAGTCGGTGCCCAAGCGCCTGCGTGACGGCGAGATCCCGGCGCGCCTCGAGGTGCGGGGCGAGGTGTTCATGCCCATCGCCGCGTTCGAGCAGCTCAACAAGCGCCAGGGCGACGCCGGTGAGCGCCTCTTCGCCAATCCGAGGAACGCGGCCGCGGGAAGCCTGCGCCAGAAGGACCCGACGATCACCGCGTCGCGTGCCCTCGACATCATCTGCTACCAGCCGGGAGTCAAGGAGGGGGGCCCGCGTCTCCGGAGCCACACGGAGACGCTCGACTGGCTCCGCGAGCTCGGCTTCCCCGTGAACCCGCAGATCGAGCGGTTCGAATCGCTCGACGAGGTGTACCGGTTCAGCGAATCGATGCTCGAGCGCCGCCACTCGCTCGGCTACGAGGTCGACGGTGTGGTCGTCAAGGTCGACGACCTCGGACAGCGCGACGAGCTCGGGGCTACCAGCAAGGCACCCCGCTGGGCGATCGCGTACAAGTTCCCGCCCGAGGAGAAGACGACCGTGCTGCGCCACATCATGGTGAGCATCGGTCGCACCGGCCGGGCGACGCCGTTCGCGCAGATGGAGCCGGTGTTCGTCGGCGGCTCCACCGTACAGATGGCGACGCTGCACAACGAGGACGAGGTCGCCCGCCGCGACGTGCGCGAGGGAGACACCGTGATCGTGCGCAAGGCCGGCGACGTCATCCCCGAGGTCGTCGGGCCCGTGCTCGCGAAGCGGCCGAAGAACGCGCGGAGATGGAAGTTCCCGAAGAAGTGCCCGACGTGCGGGCAGCCGCTGGTGCGGGCCGAGGGCGAGGCGGCGACGAACTGCGTGAACGTCGATTGCCCGGCCCAGCGCTGGGGTCGGATCGTGCACTTCGCCGCCGCGATGGAGGTCGACGGTCTGGGCGAGGAGCGGGTGCGGCAGTTCATCGATGCCGGGCTGCTGGCCGACGCCAGCGACCTCTACTGGTTGACGGTCGAGAAGCTCGTACCGCTCGAGCGCATCGGCGAGCGGTCCGCGCAGCTGCTCGTCGACCAGATCGAGAAGTCGAAGTCGCAGTCGCTCGTTCGCCTGCTCGTTGCCCTCGGCATCGCCAACGTGGGCCCGGCGGCGGCGCAGGATCTGGCGCGCGAGCTCGGGCACCTCGACCGCATCTCGAACGCCTCGGTCGACGAGCTCGTCGCGGTCGACGGCGTCGGTCCGGTGCTCGCCGAGAGCATCCAGCAGTTCTTCGCTCGCGACCGCAACCGCGAGGTGATCGACAAGCTGCGCAATGCCGGGGTGAACTTCGAGGGGCCGACCCCGACGGCGCCGGCGGAGGAGCAGACGCTCGCCGGTCTCACGGTGGTGCTCACGGGCGGCCTCGAAGGGTTCACGCGCGACGAGGCGCAGGCGGAGGTCGAGGCGCGGGGCGGCAAGGTCACGAGTAGCGTCTCGAAGAAGACGAACTACGTCGTCGCGGGGGAGAATCCCGGCACGAAGCTCGCCAAGGCGGAGCAGCTGGGCGTAGCCGTGCTCGACGAGGACGCATTCGTGAAGCTGATGGAGACCGGAAGTGCGTGAGGCGGATCCGATGACCACCGTGCGGACGAGCGACCCCGAAGGGGCGGCGGCAGGTACCCTGCCGCCGAGCGAGGGAGCCATGTGATGGTTGACAAATCGGCGATCGGGATGACCGACGAGGGCTTCGACATGGTCGTGGAGCGAGGCAAGATCCGCGAGTTCGCACGCGCGACGAAGTCGGGCAATCCCGCGTACCTCGACGATTCCGATCCCCTGTCACCACCGACCTTCCTCGTGACGAACGCGTTCTGGAGCCAGGGCGGCGGACCGTTCGGGCGCATCGGCCTCGACATGCGCCGCGTGCTCGACGGCGGGCGGGAGTTCGTGTTCCCCGGCCCGCCACCCAAGGCCGGTACGAAGCTCACGGCGAAGACCCGGGTCGACGACATCTACGAGAAAGAAGGCAAGCGGGGCGGCACGATGACGTTCGTCGTGACGGTGCAGGAGTTCCGCGACGAGTCGGGTGAGGTGGTCGCCGAGATGCGCTCGACCGTGATCGAGACCGGCCAGGCCCCGAAGCAGGAGGGATGAGCATGGCGACCACGATGACGGCCACCTGGGACGATCTCCACGAGGGCGCGACCACCGAGCCGCTGGTGGTCGGTCCGCTCACCCGTACCGACTTCGTGCGCTACCAGGGCGCGTCGGGCGACTTCAACCCGATCCACCACGACGAGGAGTACGCGAAGAGCGCGGGATTCCCGACGGTGTTCTCGGTGGGCATGCTCCAGGCGGGGATCCTGGCGACGTTCGCGACCGACTGGCTCGGCGCCGACAATGTGCGCACGTACGGGTTCCAGTTCCGCGAGCAGGTCTGGCCCGGTGACACGCTCACGTGTCAGGGCTCGGTCACGAAGCGTTACGAGGCCGACGGCGAACGCCGGGTCGACCTCGAGCTCGCCTGCACCCGCCAGGACGGCGGCACCGCCATCAAGGCCTGGGCCACCTTCGCGGTGCCCTAAGGCCGGTGCCGACCCCCGCCGCGTTGGGCCTTTTTCGCGGCTATCGACCGCGAAAGTGACCCAACGCGCCGTGGTGGTGAGGGGTCCCGCGCCGATCGGGACGGGGCCGCTCGAGCTGGTGGAGCGCGCCGCGCCGCGTCCGGGGCCGGGTGAGGTGCGGGTGCGTGTCGGCGCGTGCGCCTGCTGCCGCACGGACCTGCACGTCGTCGAGGGGGATCTCGAGCTCCCGCGCCTGCCGGTCGTTCCGGGTCACCAGGCGGTCGGCGTCGTCGACGAGCTCGGCCCCGGGTGCACCCGGCTGCGCGCCGGTGAACGCGTCGGAGTGGCGTGGCTGCACCGCACCTGCGGCGTCTGCGAGTTCTGCCGGCGGGGCGAGGAGAACCTCTGCGAGGTCGCCGAGTTCACCGGCTGGACGGTCGACGGCGGCTACGCCGACGCGATCACCGTGCCCGAGGACTTCGCGGTGCGCCTCCCCGAGGGCCTCTCCGACCTCGAAGTTGCCCCGCTGCTCTGCGCGGGCGTCATCGGGTACCGCGCGCTCCGCCGGGCGGAGGTCGAGCCGGGCGAGCGCGTCGCCCTGCTGGGCTTCGGTGCGTCGGCGCACCTCGCGCTCCAGGTGCTCCGCCACTGGGGGTGCGAGACCGTCGTGATGACCCGCGGTGAGCGTCATCGTGCCCTGGCGCGCGAGCTCGGCGCGACGTGGGTGGGCGCGGCCGACGAGGGCCCGCCGCGCCCGTGTGATCGCGCGGTGGTGTTCGCGCCCGCCGGGGAGCTGGTGCCGGTCGCGCTGGCGGCGATCCGCCCCGGTGGCACCGTCGCGCTCGCCGGGATCCACATGAGCACGATCCCGCCCCTCGACTACGCGCTGCTCTGGCGGGAGCGCTCGCTGCGATCGGTCGCCAACATGACCCGGCGCGACGCGGAGGAGTTCATGACCCTCGCCGTCGAGGCGGGCGTGCGCACCTCGTTCGAGACGTTCCCGCTCGAGGCCGCGAACGAGGCGCTCGCCGCCATCGCGTCCGACGCAGTGCAGGGCGCCGCCGTGCTCGTGGTCGCGCCGAGCTCTTAGGCGGTGGCGCGGAAGCTCCAACCGAACGAGTCCGGTTCGTTCGGCTCGCGCTCCGTCTGGTTCCAGTACAGGACCACCACCGTATGGTCACCGGCCTCGAACTCCGACAGGTCCTGGTCGGGCCCGGGCCGGAAGGTGATGATCCCCTGCGGGTCGATGTACTCGAGCTGGTCCTCGGGCACGCGCTGACCGTCGATCACGAGCACGCCGGTGAGGCCGTCCCTGAGGTCGGCCGACACGGTGATCCGCCGATCGGCCTGGGTACCCGGCTCGGGGCTCACGCTCTCGACGGCGCTCGGCAGCGCGTCCGTGCCCGGCTCCGACGTGTCGGAGCTACGCCCGACGAGGAACGCCAGGTTCAGCACCACGAGCAGGCCGACGGAGACGATGATCACCCGCCCGGGATGACGACCGAGGACGCGGTTGGCCACGGCCGTGACCCTACCGACCCCACCTGCCGCGGCTCGCTCCGGGACGGCCGGTACCGTTGGGACGCTCATGTCCGTCAGCGTCGCTGATCTCACGGGCCGCGTCCTCGCCGGCCGCTATCGCCTGCTCGCGTCGATCGGGTCGGGCGGGGGCGGTCGCGTCTACGTCGCCGACGACGTGCGTCTCCGGCGCCGGGTCGCGGTCAAGGTGCTCCACCCCGCACTGGCCGACGACGCCGGGTTCCTGCGCCGGTTCCGGTCGGAGGCGCAGCTCGCCGCCTCCCTGCATCACCCCCACGTCATGGTGGTCTACGACTGGGGTGAGGACGGCGTGCCGTTCATGGTGCTCGAGCTCCTCGCGGGCGGGAGCCTGCGTTCGCTCCTCGACCGCGGGACTCGTCTCACCGCCTCGCAGGCCGCGCATCTCGGCCGGCACGTCACCTCCGCGCTCGACTACGCGCACGCCCGCGGGTTGGTTCACCGCGACATCAAGCCGGCCAACCTCCTCTTCGACGAGCACGGGATCGCCCGGGTCGCCGACTTCGGCCTCGCCCGGGCGCTGGCCGAGGCGAGCTGGACCGAGCCCGCCGGCGCGATGGTGGGTACGGCCCGGTACGCCGCGCCGGAGCAGGCCTCGGGCGCGCCCCTCGACGGCCGCGCCGACCTCTACGCGTTCGCGCTCGTGCTCGTCGAGGGGGTGACCGGTCGGGTGCCGTTCGCCTCCGACACCGCCCTCGGCACCCTGGCGGCGCGTACCCAGGAACCGATCCTCGCGCCCGACGAGCTCGGCCCGCTCGGGCGGGTCGTCGAGCGCGCCGGGCGCCCGATCCCCGACGAGCGCTACCCGGACGCGCGCGCGATGGGCGAGGCCATCGCCGCCGCCGCGCAGAGGTTGCCCCCGCCGCAACCGCTCATGCTCGCCGGGCTCAGCCCCACGATCGTCGACGATCCCCATCCCACCCAGCACCGTCGTACCGGAGGCCTGTTCGACCAAGACGCCGAGCCCGACCCGCCCGGGGGCCCGGCGGCCGACACCGACGCGGTGCTCATGCCGGCCGAGGCGGTCGTCACGCGGCGCGGAGGAGGGGGTTCCAGTCGCGCGGTGCCGGTGGTCGTCGGCGTGGTGGTCGCGCTGGCGCTGGCGATCGCGGCCGGGTTCTTCCTGGCGCGTCCCGGCAGTGCGACCGTGCCCGCACCGTCCCTCGTCGGCCTCAGCCGCGAGGACGCGTCGACGCGTGCCAGTGAGGCGGGGGTGGCGATGAGGGTCGAGCAGCGCGCGTCCGACGACCCCGTGGGCGTCGTCGTCGACCAGTCGCCCGATGCGGGGGAATGGCTGACCGACGGCGGCACCGTGACGGTGTTCGTGTCGCGGGGCCCGCCGCCCGTGCCCGTTCCCGACGTGACCGGGCTGTCCGAAGCCGATGCCAACCTCGCGCTCGCGGCCGAGGGTTTCGTCGTCGAGGTCGTGCCCACGTTCGACGAGAACGTCGCCGCCGGCCTGGTGCTGCGGACCGATCCCGCCGCCAACACGAACGCTCCTCCCGACTCGCCTGTGCAGCTCGTCGTCAGTGCGGGGCCGGCGCCGGTGCCGGTTCCCGATGTCGCCGGCGCGACGTTCGACGAGGCGGTGGCGACGCTCGCCAACGCCCGCCTCGGCGCGACCCGCGTCGACGAGTTCAGCGACACCGTCGAGAACGGCACCGTCATCCGCACCGACCCCGCCGCCGGAACCGAGCTCGACCGCGACTCCACCGTGACCGTCGTGGTGAGCCGGGGCCCCGAGCCGGTGGCGGTGCCCGACGTGGAGGGCATGAGTGTCGAGGCCGCGAGCGCAGCGCTACGCCAGCTCGGGCTCGTTCCCGACGTCGAGGACTACGAGCCCGGAGGAGACGTTCGGGCCCAAGACCCCGACGCCGGGACCCAGCTCGAGAGGGGCGAGAAGGTCACCCTGTTCTTGTAGCCTCGGCCGCCTGCCATCCACCGGCGTTCGGCGCGGCTGCGTGCGCAGCGGCGAGCGGCCCCAAGGGCGGCGGCGGGTACCCTGCCGCCGAGCGAGCGCGACAAAAAGAGGGGGAGAGAGCCATGGGTGCACTCGACGGGCGCGTCGCGATCATCACCGGCGCCGGCCGCGGGCTCGGCCGCGAGCACGCGCTGCTGTTCGCGTCGGAGGGGGCCAAGGTCGTCGTCAACGATCTCGGCGGTGACATCGACGGCACGGGCGAAGACCGCGCTCCGGCGCAGCTGGTCGTCGACGAGATCAAGGAGATGGACGGCGAGGCCGTCGCCAACGTCGACAGCGTGTCCGACTGGGAGGGTGCGCAGCGGCTGGTCAACCTGGCGGTCGAGACCTTCGGCGATCTCCACGCGCTCGTCAACAACGCCGGCATCCTGCGTGACCGCGTCCTCGTCAACATGACGGAACAGGAATGGGACGCCGTCATCAACGTCCACCTCAAGGGTCACTTCTGCCCGACGCGGTTCGCGGCCAACTACTGGCGGGAGCAATCGAAGGCCGGCAAGGAGGTGAAGGGGGTCGTCGTCAACACGTCGTCGACCTCGGGCCTCCTCGGGAACCCGGGCCAGGCCAACTACGGCGCCGCCAAGGCCGGCATCGCCGCGTTCTCCAACATCGTGGCCCAAGAGCTCAGCCGCTACGGGGTTCGCTCCAACACGATCGCGCCCGCGGCGCGGACCCGGCTCACCGAGCAGACCCCGGGCCTCGAGGAGGCGGTGAAGGCGCCGGAAGACCCCGGCGCCTTCGACACGTGGGACCCGGCGAACGTCTCCCCGCTCGTCGCGTACCTCGCGACCGAGCAGTGCCCCTTCACGGGGGCGACATTCTTCGTGCAGGGCAGCGTCGTGCGGCTGTTCCAGCCCTGGACCCTGACCGAGACCATCGACAAGGGCGACCGCTGGACCGTGGCCGAGCTCGAGAAAGAGATGGTCAAGCTCCAGGGAGCAGCCGGCTGATGGACCTGTTCGACGAGGGCTTCACGTTCCTGCTCGCGTTCGCGGTCGTCCTGCCCCTCGGGCTGCTCGCCCTGGTGGTGCTCGTGCTCGCGGGCGGGCGCGACATCGATCCCACCGGGAGGCGCACGTTCACGCTCTACGTCGCCACCGTGAGCTTCGTGGCGGTGTTCACCGCGCTGATCGCCAGCACCGTGATCGTCAGCTCGCTCACCGAGAAGATCAAGGACGACGGGTCGTCGGAAGAGCTCTTCGACTTCGACGACTTCGACGACTTCGAGGAGTTCGAAGACTTCGAGGGGGTCGAGGGCGGTTCCGACGTGAGCCAGAACGACCGCGTGCTCCAGGGTGTGGTGCAGGGCGGGCTCGTGCTCGTCGCCGCCGGCGGCGTGCTCGTGTTCCACCACCGGCGCCGGCGCGAGTACCTCGCCGCCGCCGATTTCGAAGGCAGCGCCGCCTGGAGAGCCGACCGCGCCTACGTGTACGCGGTGTGCTTCACCGCCATTCTGATCTTCCTGTTCGCGAGCGGGTTCGGGTCGTACAACGTCTTCAAGCTCATCGGTCCGGGAGTGTTCGGGGCCGGCGACGACGACGCGATCCGCAAGAGTGCGCTCCAGGCCCTCCTGACGCTGGCGTGGCTCGCCCTCGCAGCCGGAGCGATCTTCCGCTACTACTGGCTGCAGATGCACCCTCGCGGGCGGGCGCGGGCCGACACCTCCAGCTGAGCGCGGCCGAGCGCACATGGTCGTCACCGACCTCGACGAGCGCCGCCACCCGGTCGAGCATCCCGACGCGCACTGGAGCGATTCGCTCTACTTCAACGGCTTCGACCTCGCGTCCGACACCTGCTTTCTCACGCGGATGGCGGTGCTGCCCAACCAGCCGGCCGCCAACGCCCTGTTCGTCGCCTGGCGCGACGGCGCGCCCGCGTACGGCTATTACCGCGAGCTCGACCACCTGCCCGGCGCCGACTGGGACGCGACCACGATCGCGGGCCTGGGCTACCGGATGCTGGAGTCACGCCGGCGCTGGAGCCTCGAGCTCGACGACGGCGACAACAAGGCGTACCTCGAGTTCGAGGGCACGGGCGGGTGCTTCGACTACGCCGACAACGCCGCACCGCTCCCGAGGCCGGTCGCCTGGGGTCACTACGAGCAGAGCGGCACGGTGCGCGGCGACCTCGTGCTCGGAGGCCGCCGGCTGGAGTTCGACGGGGTGAGCCAGCGCGACCACTCGTGGGGCTGGCGCGACTGGAGCGGCGTGCGCGAATGGCACTGGGTCACGGGCCTCTTCCCCCCTTCCGGGTCGCGCTCGCTTCGCTCGCCGCTCCCGCGCAATTCCGGCGGTCCGGGGGCCGGGGAACCCGGCCCCCTCGGGGAGGGATGGCAGCTTCACGGGGTCGGGATGGCCTTCAATCTCTTCCACGTGGTCGACGGCGCCGGGAGCGTGAGCGCCAACGGGTACGTGCTCGACAACGGCCAGGTGCACCCGATCGTGCGGGCCGATCGGCAGACCCGGGAGGGCCCGGGCCGCGTGCCCGAGGGCTACGACCTCACCCTCGAGGTGGCCGGGGGCGCGAGCTACGAGGTGGCCGCCGAACGCTCCCACGAGTCGCTGCCGCTCCAGCCCGGGAGCACGACGGTGCAGGAGGCGCCGATGCGCCTGCGCTCGGGCCGGCGGGAGGGCCTCGGGATCTACGAGCTGCTGTTCAACGACCACTCGGGTCAGGAAATGATGCGTGACACCACCCGATCGGACTAGTCCGGCCTAGCCAACGGGCTCGTTCCCTGTCCGTTTCGGGACTTTCGCCCCCCTTCACCGCGCCGCCGCACGAGGTTGGTGCGCGCGCGGTCGGGACGGCGTCGCCGACCGGAACTGCCTGATTTGCTGCGGTTCGCCCCCGGGGTCATGCACATGTCAACCCCCTGTCGGGCCATAGGCGGGTCGGAGGTCGATCCGTACCCTCCACGAACCGGCAGCACAGGCCCAGCTGCGCGAGCGGCAGGAGGAGGCAGGGGAATGCGACGACCCCCGAAGGGGGCCACTCACGGTCCCACCCTGGTACGACCCGGCAATGGATTCGGGCGCCCGGTGGGCCGACCCGAGCCCGGCCGAGCCGCCCGTACCGCCGCCCGCGTGTACCGCCGCTGGTGGCTCGCCACCACCGACGTCGTCGAGTCCGCCGTCGCCGAGACGTTGCCGGTCGGCCAGGGAACCACTCCGGGAGTGCTCGACGGTCACAGGTAGTCTGCGCTGACCGGCGCGGCGCCCCCCTCCCCGCGGCGCCGTAGGAGCGCAGGCACTTGGAAAGGTCGACGACCGACCGATCCGCGGAGCGATCCGCGCCCGAGACGGTCCTCGCCGACTACTCCGGGGTCGAGGAGGTCCCGGCAGTCGCGTGGCCGCTGCTGCTGCGCGAGCGATTGCGAACCCGGGTCCGCGAGAGCGACCGGTACCGCTGGTGGGTGCTGTGGACCGTGCTCGCCGGCCTGTTCGCGGTCGGTTTCACGATCACCGTGCTGGCGGTGTCGATTCCCGACATCGCCCGTGACCTCGACACCGACCGCACGACCCTGGCCTGGATCGTCACCGGCCCGTTTCTCGCCCACGCCCTCGGGATGCCGCTCCTGGGCAAGGTCGGAGATGTCTACGGGCACCGCCGGGTGTACCTGGCCGGCTTCGGCCTCTTCGCCTTGTTCACCGGCGTCACCGCACTCGCGTGGAGCGCACCGGCGCTGATCGTGATCCGGATCGTGGGCGCGCTCGAAGGTGCGGCCACCGGACCGGCCTCGATGGCGTTGATCATGCATGCCTTCCCGGCCGAGGACCGGGTGAAGGCGATGGGTTGGTGGGCACTCGTGGGCGCGGGCGCGCCGGTCGTGGGGCTCGTCGCCGGCGGACCGATCGTCGACGCCTTCGGGTGGCGCTGGCTGTTCGTGGCCCAGGCGCCGCTCGCGCTGGTGGCGCTGGCCATCGGAGCGGTCGTGTTGCACGAGACGCCCCGATCGCCGCGCGTGGCCATCGACTTCCGCGGCGCGCTCGCGCTGGCACTGGCGACCGTCCTGCCGCTGCTGGCACTGCAGCTCGGGCGCGACCGGGGCTGGGCCGATCCCGCGCCGCTGGCGCTGCTCGGGGCGGGAGTCGTCGGGTTGATCGCGTTCGTACGCTGCGAGCGACGGGCGTCGCACCCGCTCCTTCCGCTCGACTTCTTCCGGCGCCGGAACTTCACCGCGTCGCTGGTGGCGCAGGCGCTGTCGCAGTTCGCATACATGGGCGGCTTCATCATCACGCCGCTGCTCATGCAGGATCGCTTCGGGTACGCGGTCGCCGGCACGGCGCTGCTCATGTTGTGCCGCCCCCTGTCGTTCAGCCTCTCCTCGCCGGCGGCCGGGTACGTGGCGGTGCGGGTCGGTGAACGGCGCGCCGCAGTCTTGGGCACCGCGCTCGTCGCCGTCTCGATGTCGTGCTTCGCGGTGGCCGCGTCCCGTGATTCCGTGGGTTTGGTCGCGGTGGCGCTGGTGCTCTCGGGTCTCGGGCTCGGGGCGGCGTCGCCGTCGCTGATCACCTCGGCTGCCAACGCGGTCGAGCCGGAGCATCTCGGCATCGCCAACGCGGCCCAGCAGATGGTCACGCTCATCGGCGCGGTCGCCGGCATCCAGGTGCTGGCCACGATTCAGGACGGCGGCGCCTTCTCGACGGCCTACGTCGCAGGACTCGTGGTCGCGGTGCCCGCAGTGGCAGCGGCGTCGTTCGTGCGGTCGGCGCCCCGAGCGGCGCGCCTGTCGGTCGCCGACGCCGCGTGAGCGACGCCGAACGCCCCGGCGTCCTCGTCGAGGGCGAGCTGTACGAGACGCTCCCTCTGGCCCGGCGCCTCGCACCGGCCGTCCTGCGCGACGTCCACGAACGGGAGTCGTACCGGTGGTGGGTCCTCGTCACGGTGCTCTCGGGACTGTTCGCCACCGGTCTCACGGTCACCGTGCTGACGACGGCGGTGCCGTTCATCCGGGACGACTTCGACGCCTCCCTCGCCTCCCTGTCGTGGGTCGTATCGGCGCCGTTCCTCTTCCGCTCCATCTTCGTGCCCGTGTTCGGGAAGGCCGGTGACCTTGTGGGCCGCCGCCGCACGTGGCTCCTCGGGTTCGCGGTCTCGGCGGGGGCGTCGCTGTTGTGCGGCTTCGCTCCGACAGTCGGTCTGCTCATCCTGTTCCGGGCGGTGTCGGCGATCGGGAGCGCGGCCGTGATCCCGTCGGCACTGGCGCTGATCGCGGTGGCGTTCGATCCCGAGGAGCGCGTGAAGGCGCTGGGTTGGTGGTCGGCGACGATCGCGGTGTCGCCGTTGCTGGGCGTGATCGTGGGCGGGTTCGTCGTCGAGGCCGTCGGCTGGCGATGGCTGTTCTTCGGCCAGTTCCCCTTCAGCGTCCTCGCCCTCGGGCTCGGCCTCGTCGTATTGCGCGAGTCGAAGGGTGACGAGGGGCAGCAGTTCGACGTCGCCGGCTGCGTGCTGTCGATCGTCGGACTCGGTGCGCTGCTGCTGGTGCTCAACCGCGGGATCGACGGCAACTGGGCGTGGACGTCACTGCCGCTCGTGACGACTGCCATCGTCGCGGTGCTCGCGCTGATCGCGTTCGTCCGGGTCGAGTTGCGGGCGCCGGCGCCCGTCCTCCCCGTTGGCTACTTCCGCAAGCGGCGCTTCGCCGGCGCGGTGACGGCGAACTTCTGCGCCAACTTCGCCTACATGGGCGGCTTCTTCGTCACCTCGGTGATGCTCGCCGACACCGGGCTCTTCGGTTACCGCGCCGACGAGGTCGCGCTGGCCGTCTCCCCCCGAGCGGCGTCGCTCGGCATCATGGGGCCGATCGGGGGGTACATGGCCGCCCGCTACGGCGGCCGCCGCATGGCGAGCATCGGGATGGTGCTGGTCTTGGCGTCGATGGTGGCGCTGGCACTCGTCACCGACGGCTCGCCCTACTACCTGATCCTGCCCGGGTTGGTCTTGTCGGGATTCGGGCTCGGGCTGGTGGCACCGCCCGCGGCGGCGACGGTGACCAACGAGGCCGCCGAGTCCGACCTGTCGGCTGCCAGTGGTGCGCTGAACATGGGGGCGTCGATCGGTGCGTCCATGGGGATCGCGACGATGCTGGCCGTGCTGTCGGGCGGCGGCGCGTCATCGAGTCATCCGGGCGCGGGCGCGTTCTCGGCTGCGTTCCTCTTCGGTGGCGGGGTGTGCGCGTTCGGGTTGTTCGGCGCCGCGAACCTCAGTCGGGAGCCCAGCGGACCTCGAACTGACGAACGGGCTCGTCGAAGCCCTTGAACTGGACCGCTCCCACCTCGTCGAGCGCGAAGCTCTTGCCGACGGCGAGCTCGCGCACTGCGCTCGACGCGTAGATACAACCCGCCTCCGCCGACGCGCACAGTCGAGCTGCCAGCTGGACGACGGCGCCGAACAAGTCGTCGTTCTCGGTGACCGGCTCTCCCGCGCTCAGGCCGATGCGAATCATGAACGGCACGTCGGCCCGTCGGCTGTACTCGTCGATGCGCCGCTGGATCGCGATGGCCGACTCGATCGCGCGTCCGACCGAGGTGAACGAAGCCATCATGCCGTCGCCCGTGTGCTTCACCACCCTGCCATCGAACCCGGCGACAAGCTCCCGGACGATCTCGTCGTGGGCGCGGATGACCGCCATCGCCTTGGCGTCGCCGACGCGTTGCGTGATGCTCGTCGAACCCTCGATGTCGGTGAAGAGGACCGCTCGGAACGCAGTCTCGACCCACGGCTCACCGACGGCCGGCTCCGCGATCTTGCCGAGGAAGACGCGCACCATCGCCGGGTCGACCTCGATGATCCTGTTGGCGACGAGGCCGTGCGCCTCCCGATGAACCGTCTCGACCGCGTCGCGATCGGGCCCCTCGGCGAGGCAGAAGACAGACTCGTCGTCGGGGTCGTGCCAGTAGGTGACGTAGCGGACGCCGTACCGGTCCTGGATGGCGACGTCCTGGACGTGCGCCTGCGCGACGTCCTCCGCCGTCGCGCCGGGCAGGTCGTGGCGGTCCATGTAGAGGGGCATTGGAGCGCTACTCCGTGATCCCCTGGATCGCCTCGTTGAGAGCGGTGTTGCCTCCGCCCTGCTGCGACGCCATCAGCTTGGCCATGTCGCCCTGCACCTTCACCTTGCCGGCCATGAACGCCTGCATGCCCGCCTGCGGGTTGCCCGAGACGAACACCTCCTTGGCGGTCACGTAGTCGGTCGTGAGGGTCACGTCGGCGTCGTCGGCGTGGCCGATACCCCAGTGGCCCTTGCCCTCCCGGGCACCCATGTGCATCTGGCGCTCGTCGCCGAACGGGGTGTCGGTGATGACCAGGTTGACCACCACATTGGTATGAGCCGGTGCATCGGCACCGTGCTCCTCGACGAGCTTCTCGACGACCGCGAACCAGTCGTCGGAGAGGAACGCGTGCTTCGCCACCAGGATCTCCTTCGCTCGGGCACCACCGGGTCGCGGGAATGTACCGACGACCCCCGCCGGCCGTCCAGCTTGACCGACCGGTCTACTTTCTGGTCGCGCTCGCTTCGCTCGCCGCTCCGCACGCAGCTGGCGGCACGGGGGCCGGCAAAGCCGGCCCCCTGTCGGGGGATGGCACCTCCTCTAGTCTGGGGAGATGCCTGCGGGGACGCGCGACGAGCGCATCCAGGCGCGGGAGCGCAATCCCAAGTGGAAGAACCGCCCCCTGCGCATCGAGATGTCGGAGTGCATCAACTGCGATGCCTGTCTGCGCCACTGCCCCGACCAGTTCGGCGCCATCTTCAACCACGGCGTCGACGTGATCATCGTCCCCGAGCTGTGCAGCGGCTGCGACAAGTGCCTCCCCGCGTGCCCGGTCGACTGCATCTACCCGGATCCGGAGTGGCAGGCCGCCCCCGACGACTGGTGGAAGCACCCGGGCCATCCCGACGATCCGTATCACTAGCTGGGTCTGCGAGCGTCACTCCTAGACTCACCGTGTGGCTCCTCAGATCACGCGCGGCGACGTGGAGCACGTCGCGCAGCTGGCGCGCCTGGCGCTCACCGATGACGAGATCGAGGCGCTCACGGGCGAGCTCGGCGTGATCCTCGAGCACGCGGCCGAGGTATCGGCGCTCGAGATCGAAGACGTCGCGCCCACGGCCCACCCGCTGCCGCTGGTGAACGTGCTGCGGCCCGACGAGGTGCACCCGGTGCTCGACCGCGAGGAGGTGCTCGCTCAGGCTCCGGCCGCCGAAGATGGCCGCTTCCGCGTGCCCCGCATCATGGGCGAGGCGCCGTGACCGCCACCGCGCTCGACGTCGCCGCCGACGTACGCGCCCGCCGCCGCTCCGCACGCGAGGTCGTCGACGAGCACCTCGCCGCGATCGAAGCCCGCGACGCCGAGCTGCACGCGTTCAACCACGTGATGGCCGACGAGGCGCGGGCGGCGGCCGACGCCGTCGACGCCTCCGTCGCGCAGGGCGATGACCCGGGCGCGCTGGCGGGTGTGCCCGTCGCGCTCAAGGACAATTTGTGCACGCAGGGCGTCCCCACGACCTGCTCGTCGCGCATCCTCGACCGGTGGCGCCCGCCCTACTCGGCGACCGTCGTGGAGCGGATCGTCGCCGCCGGGGGCGTGCCGATCGGCAAGACGAACCTCGACGAGTTCGCGATGGGCTCGTCGACCGAGAACTCCGCCTTCGGCCCGACCCGCAACCCGCACGACCCGGCGCGGGTGCCCGGCGGGTCGAGTGGCGGCTCGGCGGCCGCGGTCGCGGCGGGCTTCGCGCCACTCGCGCTCGGCTCCGACACCGGTGGGTCGGTGCGCCAACCGGCGGCGCTCTGCGGGGTCGTGGGTGTCAAGCCGACCTACGGCGTGGTCTCCCGCTATGGGTTGATCGCGTTCGCGAGCTCGCTCGACCAGATCGGACCGATCGCCACCACCGTTGCCGACACCGCCCTCCTGCTCGAGATCGTCGCCGGCCACGACCCGCTCGATTCCACTGCCGTTGCCGACCCCGCCCCCCGGCTGCGGAGCGTGCTCGACGAAGGCGTCACCGGCCTCCGGGTCGGCATCGTCGAGGAGCTCACCGACGCCGAAGGCGTCCAACCCGATGTCGTGACCGCGGTCGAAGTCGCCGCCCGGGCACTCGAGAAGGCCGGCGCGACCGTCGAGCGCGTGTCGGTGCCGAGCGTGACCTACGGCTTGTCTGCCTACTACCTCATCGCGCCGGCGGAGGCGTCGAGCAACCTCGCCCGCTACGACGGCGTGCGCTACGGCCTGCGAGTCGATGGTGAGGACGCGGCGTCGATGAACGCGAAGACGCGTGACGCCGGCTTCGGCGCCGAGGTCAAGCGGCGCATCATGCTCGGAACGTACGCGCTCTCCGCGGGCTACTACGACGCCTACTACGGCCAGGCCCAGCGGGTGCGCACACTGATCATCCGCGACTTCAACCGCGCCTACGACACCTTCGACGCGCTGGTGTCGCCCACGTCGCCCACGACCGCCTTCGAGCTCGGCGCCAAGACCACCGACCCGCTGGCGATGTACCTGTCCGACGTTTGCACCGTCCCGACGAACCTGGCCGGTCACGCCGCCATCAGCGTGCCGTACGGCAGTGGCGGCGACGGCCTGCCGATCGGGGTGCAGGTGTTGGCGCCGCCGCTCGCCGAGCCGGTGATGTTCCGGGTTGCGCGCGTGATCGAGCAGGCGGCGCCGTGACCTCAGCGCAGGAAGTACGCCAGCGCCCGGTTGAAGACCTCGGCTTGCTCCCACTGGAGGAAATGGCCGGCGTCGGGCACCACGAACGGCCCGACGCACTCGGTGAAGGCGAGGCGGGCGCGCGCGGGGAACGTCGCCGGCACGACGTGGTCGTCGGGGCCGTAAAGCACGAGCGTCGGTATCGGGCACGGTTCGAAGAGCTGCGGCACATCCTCCATCGGGCGGTTGCCGAACGCGGTCTCGTAGGCGCCCCAACTGGCGCGCAGTCGGTCGGGGTCGGCGAACGGCTCGCTCATGAAGTCGACGGCGGCGGTGTCGAAGTGGCCGGGCGCCGCCCACAGGCGCTGCCGGTACATGGCCGCCACCCAGTCGCGGCGGCGTGCCGGCGTGTCGAGCTCGGCGAGCAGCGCCTCGGGCTCGGTTCCCTGACGGTAGAAGTAGTCGGCGGTTTGGCGGGTGGCGTGGCCCTCGTCGGCGGGGATGCCGGCGGCGGCGAGCGCGTCGTCGTTCACCATCACGAGCGTGTTGAAGACGCAGAGGCGCTCGACGAACCCGGGGTTGCGCGTCGCGAGGTCGCGCAGCACCACACCGCCGAGGTCGCCCCCCGCCACCGCGCAATGGTCGTGGCCGAGCACGTCGTGCACGAGGGCGTAGAGATCGAGCGAGAACGCCGAGACGTCATAGAAGCCGTCGACCGCGAGGTCGGAGTCGCCATAGCCGCGGAGGTCGGGCGCGATCACCTCGAACCCGGCCGCGGCGAGCGGGCCGATGTTGCGCCACCAGATCCGCTTCGTCTCGGGGTAACCGTGGATCAGCAGGAGCGGGGAACCGCCGACGCCCTCGCGCACGTAGGCGAGGGACACGCCGTTGCGCACCTCGCTGCGGTGGGTTGCGAACGCGCCGGGATCGGGTGCATCAGTCATACGGGGAGCGTGGCATGACGACGACGACCGCCACCACCTGGGAGACCGTGATCGGGCTCGAGGTGCACGTCGAGCTGGCGACGACCACCAAGCTGTTCTGCGGGTGCCCGAACGAGTTCGGGGCCGAGCCGAACACGAACGTGTGCCCCGTGTGCCTAGGTCTGCCCGGCTCGCTCCCGGTGCTGAACGAGCGGGCGGTGGAGTTCGCGCTCCGAGTGGGCGAGGCCCTGCACTGTGACGTGCCGGAGCACTCGATCTTCCACCGGAAGAACTACTTCTATCCCGACATGCCGAAGGACTATCAGATCTCGCAGTACGACGAGCCCATCTGCGTCGACGGCTGGCTGGAGGTCGACGGCGATCGCATCGGTATCGAGCGCGCCCACATGGAGGAGGACACCGGCAAGACCCTCCACGTGGGCGGCGGCGGTCGCATCCACGAGGCCTCGCATTCGCTCGTCGATTACAACCGGGCGGGCGTCCCGCTCATGGAGGTCGTGAGCCGTCCTGATCTGCGCTCGGCCGAGCAGGCGCGCGCCTATGTCAGCGAGCTGCGTGCCCTGCTCGAGGCGATCGGCGTGTCCGACGTGAAGATGGAGGAAGGCTCGTTCCGCATCGACGCCAACGTGTCGCTGCGGCCGGCCGGCTCCGACGAGCTCGGCACCAAGGTCGAGGTCAAGAACATGAACTCGCTGCGCTCCATCCATCGAGCCCTCGACTACGAGATCGAGCGGCAGTCGGCACTCCTCGCCTCAGGCGACCAGGTCGTCCAGGAGA
>JBOGFJ010000176.1:0-3288 GCA_050743385.1 Acidimicrobiia bacterium | reverse complement strand
GAACTGGATCTGGGGAATCCGGTACACGCCCTGCGCCATCGATCGCGTGAGGAACGGGAGGAACGCGCCCGTGCCCGGGTAGGCGCCGGAATCGGCGATCACCTTGACGCGGAGACCGACGAAGGTGCCGTCGCGCTTCAGGCCGAGCTCGACGTGCTGGCGCTGCGCCCGGCCGTGGTTCATCGCGACCATGTTCTCGGAGCGCGTCTCGGTCCACTTCACCGGACGGGCAAGCGTGCGCGCGACCGCGCCCGCGATCACGAACTCCACGTACGTCGACGCCTTCGCTCCGAACCCGCCGCCCATCGCCGGCGCGATCACGCGCACGTGCTCGGGCGCGAGGCCGAGCGCCTGCGCCAGCGGGTCACGCAGGCCATGGGGGTTCTGCGTCGGCGCGTGGACGAGCACCCCGTCGCCGTCGGGCTCGACGATGATCCCGTTCGGCTCCATCGGGACGGCCGCAACCCGCTGGTTCACGAAGCGGCCCTCGACCACGACGTCGGCGCCGTCGAAGAGGCTCGGGTTGTCGCCGAAGTCGAGCTCGACCGCGACGTTCGACCCGTGGTCGGGGAACAGTACGGGCGCGTCGTCCTCGATCGCGGCTTCGGGATCGGCAACAGCAGGGAGCGGGTCGTAGTCGACGATCACGAGCTCGGCCGCGTCGACAGCCTGGGCGCGCGTCTCGGCCGCGACCACGGCGACGATGTCGCCCACGAAACGGACGCGTTCCGAAGCCAGCGGCGGGCGCGCGAGCGCGGGCGGCACCATCGCGAACGCTTGGTGGGGCGCGAGTCCGAGGTCGGCAGCGGCATACACCCCGACGACTCCGGGCATCGCCGCGGCCTCGGACGTGTCGACCGAGTCGATCCGCGCGTGGGCGATCGTCGAGCGGACGAACACGAGGTGGAGCAGCCCGGTGATCTCGAGGTCGTCGAAGTACCGCGCCTCGCCGACGAGGATGCGGGGGTCCTCGGTGCGACGAACGGCGTTCCCGAGGATGGAGCCCGACGTCGACATGCGGGCGCAATCTATAAGGTCGAGTGATGTCTCGACGGGGCGACCAGGTCGCGATCCGGAACCGGCGGGCCCGGTACGACTACCACGTGCTCGATTCGTTCGAGTGCGGGATCGTGCTCGCGGGCTCGGAGGTGAAGTCGATCCGCGCCGGGCACGCCAACCTCCAGGACGGCTACGCCCGGGTCGAGGACGGCGAGGTGTGGCTGCACGGGATGCACATCTCGCCCTACGAGTTCTCACCGGGCGAGCTCGAGCCGGTGCGCCCCCGCAAGCTCCTCCTCCACCGCCGCCAGATCGACGAGCTCGCGCGGGCGACGGCCGAGAAGGGCGTCACCCTCGTGCCGCTCCGGGTGTACTTCAAGGACGGCCGGGCCAAGGTTGAGCTCGCGGTGGCGAAGGGCAAGCGGAGCTACGACAAGCGGCGCGCGATCGCGGAGCGCGACGCCAAGCGCGAGACCGACCGGGCGCTGAAGGGCTTGCGGGACTGACGCCTGCCGCCCGCTCAGGGCGGCGCCCGGCCCTCGGGGTGCTGGTCGTGGTGGTGCGGAGTGCACCGCAGCTCGAGGTTGGAGAGCTTCGTCTCGCCCCCGTCGAGCCAGTGGACGCGATGGTGCACCTCGCACCATTCCGGTGGCCGATCGCACCCGGGTGCGACGCAATGGCGATCGCGGGCAATCACCGCTCGCCGCAATGCCGGTGGGATCGTGCGAGTGCGCCGGCCCACGTCGAGCGGTTCGCTCGCGCCGTTCGTGATGATGCGGCTGATGGCGGCGTCGCAGGCGAGACGACGGGCTGCCTCGCCCGAGATGGGCTGCTCGACCCGCCCGACCTGTGCCGCGGCCGCGCCCGCGCGGCGCTCGAGCGTCTCGAGCGGAATCGTCACGTTGACGTGTGGCCGCTCGCCGCCGCAGGTGGGCGCCGCCCCGCGGTTCAACGCTTGACGGCACAGCTCGACGAGCGCGTCGGCGCGCCGCTGGGCCGGCGTGCGGGTGTCGCCTGGAACTGGCCGAGCGTAGGCGTCGATAGCGGTGATGACAGTCGCGCCACCTTCCGCGTCGAGCTCGAAGTCGCCCGCGACCATCCCCTGGAACGTGGATGAGACGTGCAACCGGCGGCGCTGGTATCGCTGCTGCTCATCGGCGTGGAAGCCCCCGTCGTCGACCATGTGCTTCCAGTGCTCCGCCACGCGCCGCAGACCGACCGGGTCGCAGTCGCGGGCGACGTCGACCAGGATCGGCTCGGCCTCGGCGATCGACTCCTCGCACGCCGTGCTCGACTCGACCGTCGCCGTGATCACACGCACGTGGGCGTAGCCGATCTCGCCGGCTGTGAACGCAGCCCCGGTCTCGGGCAGAGAATCGTGCAGCCGGCGAGCGACGCGCACTCGCTCCGCCGCCGCGCCCGGCGCCATCCGGCAGTGGCGGCGAAGCCAGGCCCGGATGGAGAGCGAACCGTCTTCCGACCATGCTCCACTGGCGCCGAAACGCTGCAAGCGGCGGAGGAGCTGGGCGTCGAGCCGGTCGCGCTGGCGCGTCAGCTCCACGATGTCGTCGCCGAGCCCCACCGCGCCGATGGCGTCGAGATCCTCGCCGGCGAGCTCGTCGATGGCCGAGGCCAGGTTGCCCATGGGACCCTCCCGGAACGTACGTTCGTATCGTACCCGTGGGGTGTGACAGGCAAACTCAAGATTCCTCGGTTCGTCATAAGTTGTGGAGAATGGCATCCGTTTTCCACAATTGGGGAATCCCGGGCGCGCCGCGGCGGTTACCCTGATGTCGCGGGGCCGGCACGCACCGGCGCCGCGTTGACAAGGGGGTGCGTGGCTTCGATCCTGGGGATCGAGGTGGGTGAAGCGAGCCGACGTCCCCGGATCGTCGTGAAAGAGCCGGGAACACTGATAAATGCTGACGACAACGTCGCACTCGCTGCCTGACCTAGTTAGGTAGCGCGTCCGTTCCGGTCCAGCCGCTCGGCCGGATTGCGGGCGTCATCTCGAGCGGCTCACCGCCGGGACGGGCCTCGTGGCCCGGCGGGACAGCGAAGCGAGGCTGGGGTTGCCGCAGGCCGCCGGTGAGCGGCGGCGACCCGAGAACTCTTCACCGGCTGCGCTCGGAGAAGCCCCACCGAGAACTCGGGAGACGCGGGTTCGACTCCCGCCACCTCCACTCGTATCCGCGTCGGGCCGATGCTTGCCTCGGTCGCTACTCCGTCTTCCGTTCCTGGGGCGGGAGGACGAGAAACGCTCGGGCCATGTCGAAGAGGATCTCGCCG
>JBOGFJ010000175.1:0-9650 GCA_050743385.1 Acidimicrobiia bacterium | reverse complement strand
GTCGCGCCGGGAATCCTCCCCGATGTGCGCGGCGACGGCCTGAAGGCGGAGCTCCAAGACCGCGACACGTCGTTCTCGGAATGGAGCCCGATCTTCCGCGTCGACGCCGTCGACGTCGGCGAGGACGTGAAGCTCCTCTACCACGACGGTCTGCTCGGCTCGGCCGTCTACGGCTTCGACGGCGACCTACGCGACCCCGACCCCGACCTCTCCAATCTCGACCGCTTCGACGACGACCCTCGTTCGGTCCCGTTCGAGGTGGCGGGCACGCCACCCGAGAACGTCATGATCATCGGCGCCGCCGGCGGCAACGAGGTGCTGGCGTCGCTCTACTTCGACGCCGGTCACATCGACGCCATCGAGCTCAACCCCGTCACCTACGACCTCGTCACCGACGAACTCGCCGACTACACCGGCCATCTCGCCGAGCACCCGAAGGTCAACTACGTGCGCGGCGACGGGCGGTCGTACCTCTCGCGCAGCGACGAGGAATACGAGCTGATCTGGTACCCGGCACCCGACAGCTACGCCGCGACCAACGCCGCCACGGCGGGCGCGTTCGTGCTCTCGGAGAGCTACCTCTACACGAGCGAGATTATCGTCGAGAGCCTCGAGCACCTCACCGAGGACGGGATCCTCGCGGTGCAGTACGGCGAGGTCGACTTCGCGGAGAAGCCCAACCGGACGACGCGCTATGTGGGCACCGCCCGCCACGCCCTCGAGGAGTTCGGCGTCGACGACCCCTCGCGGCACATCCTGGTGGCCACCTCGCCGACGGAGGTGGGCGGCGGGACGCTGTCGACCATCCTTGTGAAGGCGAGGCCCTTCACCCCGGCCGAGATCGAGCGCTTCACCGCCGGGCTCGCGGCCGTACCGGAGGCGGCGGTGCAGTACGGCCCGGGCCTGCCCGAGCAGGACAACCCGGTGACCAAGGTCGCCACGCTGCCGAGCGGAGAGCTCGACGCGTTCTACGACTCGTACCGCTACAACGTGCGACCGATCACCGACGACGGGCCGTTCTTCTGGCACTTCAGCGACTTCGGCGACGTGCTCACGAACTTCAGCGACCCGATCGACCCAGCCGACCCCGAGATCTTCGTCGGCGAGCGCGTGCTCGTGCTCCTGCTCGGAGTCGCCACCCTCTTCGCGGCGGTGTTCCTCCTCCTGCCCTTCGTCACCATCCGCAGCGTCTGGACGGCATTCCCCCGCAAGCCGACGTCTGCCCTCTACTTCGCCAGCCTGGGCTTCGGGTTCATCTTCTTCGAGATCGTGCTCATCCAGCGACTCGTGCTGTTCCTGGGCTATCCCACGTACTCGTTGACCGTCACGCTGTCATCGATCCTCATCTTCACGGGGGTCGGCGCCCTCCTCAGCGGACGCTACGAACACCGCGCCGACCGTGTCGTGCCGGTGCTGCTCGTCGCCATCGTCGGCCTCACGGTCTTCTACCTGTTCGGCCTGCCGCCCCTCACCGACGCCCTCCTCAGCTGGCCCGTTCTGGGCCGTGCAGTGGTCGCGTTCGCCGTGCTCGCGCCCCTCGGGATCTGCCTCGGCACGTTCATGCCCCTCGGTCTCGGCGCCGTGGCCCGACTCACCCCCTTCTCCAGCGAGTACGTCGCCTGGGGCTGGGCGGTCAACGGGTTCGCGTCGGTCATCGGGGCCGTGCTCACCACGATCCTGGCGATGTCGTTCGGCTTCCGCGTCGTGATGTTCATCGCGCTCGGCCTCTATCTCGTCGCCCTCGCCGTATTGCGCGGCCTGCTGCGCGCCGCCCCGATTGCGGCGCCGGAGACGGCCGAGCTCCCGGCGGCGCCGCGCGCCCCGACTGCGACCGTCGCCCCGTCGTAGCGATCGCCGGCAGCCAGCGCCTGTTCACCCGCTCCGAGCAAGCTCGACGGGACTAGCTCGGAGCGAAGGGTCCCTTGCCCATCTGGTCGCGCACGGTCACGACCGGAGGGTTGGTGAGGGTGCGCCGCTGCCAGTTTGCGCCGTCGACGACGAGCGTGTGCCCCGAGATGAAGCGCGCGTACGGCGAGGCGAGGAACGTCGCCGCCCATCCGAGCTCCTGGCGGCGGCCGACCCGCATCGCCGGCTGACACGAGTCCTTCTCGCTGGTGCGGTCGAGATTCCCGCGGATGTCGGCGGTCATGTCTTCGTGCGGGAACAGACCGGGCACGAGCGCGTTCACCTGGATCCCGTAGGGGCCCCACTCGACGGCCAGCGATTCGGTGAGGTTCTTCACCCCGGCCTTCGCCGCCGCCGAGTGGGCGAACCCGGGCCCACCCGTCCACGCGTACGACGCGCCCACGTTGACGATCGAGCCGGGCGTGCCGGCGGTCAGATGGCGACGGGCGAATTCGCGCGCGCAGAGGAACGTGCCGTTGAGCGTGATGTCGACGACGGTGCGCCAGGCGTTGGGCGACATGTCCTCCGCCGGTACCGGGAAGTTGGCGGCGGCGTTGTTCACCAGCACCCCGGGCACCCCGAATGCCTCCTCGGCGGCGTCGAAGGCGCTCGCGATCTCGTCGGGGTCGCGGATGTCACACGCCAGCGCCAGCACCGGCGCGCCCAGCGCCTGCATCGCCTCGCGCCCCGCCGCGAGATGCTCCTCCTTGCGACTGCCGATCACGATCGAGGCGCCGAGGCGGGCGAACTCGGTCGCGATCGCCTTCCCCAGGCCGGTGCCGCCCCCGGTCACGAACGCGGCGACGCCGTCGAAGGTGCCGTTCGGGAGCGCCGTCTCCCCTACCGGCGGCGGCTCGGGCAGGCCGATCAACTCGGTCACGGTGTCTCCCCTCTCCCACTCAGCTACCGCTGAAGCGCGGCTCGCGCTCCTCGGCACGGGCCGCCCGCAGCTCGGCCATGTCGTCGCTCTTGTTGATGAACGTCTGGTAGATCATCTCGTCTGCCATCGACGACCGCAGCGCCGGCACCGCCAGGTGCCGGATCACCTCCCGGGCCATCTTCACGGTCACGGCCGGCAGCCCGGCGATGTGCTCGGCCATCTCGCGCACGGTCGCGTCGAGCTCGTCTCCGGCCACCACCCGACTAACGATGCCGTGGGCGAGGGCTTCGTCGGCGGGAAGCACCCGGCTCGTGAGCACGAGGTCGCTCACCAAACCGGCGCCGCAGATCTCGAAGAGGGCGCCCATCCCCCCGGTGTCGGGGATCACGCCGTACGTGAGCTCGGGGAGGCGGAACCGCGTGCCCTCGGCGGCGACGCGAATGTCACAGAGCAGCGCCCGTTGGAACGATCCGCCCATGACCCAGCCCTTGCACGCCACCAGCACGGGGGCGTCGAGCTCCCAGAGCTGCTGGATGCCGCGATGCCCGCGCCGCATCAGCTCGTGGTGCGACACCGGCACCTGCATGGTGCCGATCGACCCGATGTCGCGACCCGACGAGAACGACTTCCCCTCGCCGCGCCAGACGACGACCCGGACGTCGGATCGGGTGCGGAGCTCGGCGAGGATCTCGAAGAGACGCGCGTCCATCTCGTCGTCGAACGCGTTGTGCTTCTCGGGGTTGTCGTTCGTGATCGTCGCGATCGGGCCGTCGTACTCCACTCGCACTCGCTCGGTCATGCGCACACCTTCTGTCTCGACGACGCGATCCTCGCGCGAGGCGTAGGGTCTGCGTTTGGATGAGCTGGGTGGAGAGCGGACGCGAAGTAGCCAAGCGGCTGGCGCTCGCCCGCATGGCCGTCGGAGTCGCCGGCCTCCTGATGCCGAGGACCTTCGGGCGCGCCTGGGTCGGCGACGAGGCCGCCTCACCGCGCATCGCGATGATCACGCGCGCGTTCGCGGTCCGTGACCTCGCCCTCGGCCTCGGCGCCTACCTGGCGGTGCAGAAGGAGGCGCCGGTACGAGGCTGGCTCGAGGCCGGACTGCTGTCGGACGCAACCGACGTCCTCAGTACCCTGCGCGGACCGGTTCCGGCCGGCCGCAAGCTCATGGTCGTCGCCGCCGCCATGGTCGCCGTGAGCGGCGGGGCCATGGCCATGCAGAACCTCGAGGACGCGACTCTCCCTGCCCCCGTGTGACCGTCAGGGGCGCACGACCTCGAAGGCGAGCGCGTGCTCGACGCCGAGGGCGCGGCCCGTCTCCTCGGCCCAGGTACGGAGCATGTCGGGGTCGGTGCCGGTGTGCTCGAGGTACAGGCGATGCTCGCGAAGGGAGGCGATCCCGTGGTCGAGGAAGCCGGTCACGTCGACTGCGTGGGTGGGTGACGGCGAGCCGCTGAACGCGACGAGCGCGACGTCGCCCCAGGGTTCGTGGCCCTGGTCGAGGAGCTCGGGGAAGATCCACCGGTTGGCGGCGTCGCGGACGGCATCGAGCACTGCCAGGCCGACGTGGCGGTGGTCGGCCATGTTGAACGACGGGCCACCCCAACTGTCGTAGCGGTTGAGCGAGAGCACGACGTGCGGGCGATGGCGGCGGATGGCACGTGCGAGGTCGCGGCGTAACGGCAGCCCGTACTCGATCATCCCGTCTCGGTAGTCGAGGAACTCCACCGTCGCCACGCCCACGACGGCGGCCGCGCGCCGCTGCTCCGCCTCGCGGAGCGGGCCGACTTCCTCCGGCGGCCGGTCGAGGCCCGCCTCACCCCGGCTCGCGAGCACGTAGGTCACGCCCTTCCCCTCGCTGGTCCAACGGGCGACCGCACTGGCGGTGCCGTACTCGAGATCGTCGGGATGGGCGACGATCGCGAGGGCGCGGTCCCAGTCGTCGGGCAGGGCTTGCAGCTCGGGCTTCTCCATGGATGTCATGACACGAGACTCGCGCGCGCCTCCCGACCGCGGTCGGGCGTTGGGGAGTGGGCGGGCGTCGACGGTCGCGCGGCATCGCTCGTCGGGTGAGTGTGTAGGTAGAGTGCCGCCGCACGACTTGGGCGCCCGGCAGGCGGGACCGGGTCGCCACCGCTCGAGACCGGCCGGAGGCCGATGCCGCGCCAACGCCTCTCCCACTCTCTCGGCCACCGGGCCGACCAAGCCGGCGTAGTGGTCGCGGCTGCGCAGGTGCCGCTCAGCTTCCAGCGCACGCTGATGCCCCGGCCGACGGTCGATCAGGCACTCGTCACCGGGCTGTCGATGGCGACGAACCATGCCCTCGCGTCACTGGTCCAAGAGTCGATCCAGGCGACTGCGCTCGTGCTGCTGCGCCAACACCGAGGGCGTCGACCCCATGACCCCACATGGAGCCGCGCCACGTTGGCGCTCGACGTCGGTGTCGTCGCCGCCGGGTTCGCGGTCCAACGGGCGCTCCGCCGGCGCCACCGGGAACCACTGACCCGGGCTACCGCGCGCACCGGCGGGCTCTGGCTTTCGATTACGGGAACAGCCGCGACCGCAATCGGGCTGCTGCAGGAGGTCTCCTCGCGCCGCAGCCGGCGCGGCCGACGCACGATCCCCGCGGTCGTGCCGACGGCGGGTGCCACCGCGATCGCCGGTGAGATCCTCCGCCGGCGCGCCGCGCGCCTCGACGCGAACCTCACGCCCGATCCGCAGAAGATCTCCCCACCCGAGGCGCTCGGCCTCGGAAGCGCCGTAGCCGTGGCGGTGTCCGCGCTGGGGCTCGGCGAGCGCGCCCTCGCCGACGCGGTTGCGCGCGGGGTTGGGCGAGTCGTGCCCGGCAACCGCGAGCTGTTCCGGCCGCTCGGTCATGCCGTCGCGCTCGCCGTGCTGGGGGGCGCCACGCGAACGCTCGTGGAGCGGACATTCCACCGGATCGAGGGGCGCGAGACCTCCATCGAGGCGGCGTTCGACATCCCGCCGGTGAACCCGCTCGTGTCGGGCAGCCGCGAGAGCCACGTCGACTTTGCGACGCTGTCCAAACAAGGCCGGCGATTCGCCTGGACCGTCAACACTGCCGACACGATCCGCGAGCTCCTCGACGAAGCCGACGCCCACTCGCCGATCCGGGTCTACGTCGGGCTCGAGAGCGCCGACACCGAGGAAGCGCGGGTCAGGCTCGTGGTCGACGAGCTGGAGCGGACCGAGGCGTTTACCCGCGAATGGATCTTGGTGGCATCGCCGACCGGCACCGGGTACACGAACTACGCCGCCGTCAGCGCGTTGGAGGTGCTCTCACGCGGCAACTGCGCCACGATCGCCATGCAGTACGCAGCCCGCCCATCGGTGCTCTCGCTCGGGCAGGTCAAGGAGGGCCGGCGCCAGACCGGTCTCCTCCTCCAAGCGCTGCATCAGCGGGTGAGCAAGATGCAGCCGCAGGCGCGGCCGAAGCTGCTGCTGTTCGGCGAGAGCCTCGGCGCGTGGACGAGCCAGGACCCCTTCGTCGACCGAGGGACCGCGGGGCTGCGCGACCGCGGCATCGACCACGCCATCTGGATCGGTACGCCCGAGTTCAGCAAGTGGAAGGAGCAGGTCCTCAACGACGACCGCCCGGACCTCGATCGTGCGCTCGTCGGCGTGTTCAACGGCATCGACGAGTGGCGCGCTCTCGACGCGGACGCACGCGCCCGCCTGCGATACGTGATGATCACGCACTACAACGACGGAGTGGCGCGGTTCGGCGCGCCGATCGCCGTCCAGGAGCCGGAGTGGCTCGGCCCACCCGAGCGCCGCCCCCCGACGATCCCGAAGGGCATGCGCTGGGCTCCGACGACCACGTTCTTCCAGGTGCTGGTCGACATGAAGAACTCGGCCAACGTCGTGCCCGGGAAGTTCGCGGCGACGGGCCACGACTACCGGGCCGATCTGCTGCCGTTCTTCCACGCCGTCCTCGGGTTCGACGCGGACCAGGCGCAGCTCGACCGGATCGAAGCGTGGCTGGAGCGCGACGAGCTGGCGCGGTCGCAATGGATCAAGGCCCACGGCGCGGCGGGCAGGAGTCTCGCGGTTGCTGTGGTCGAGGAAGCGCTCGGGCGCAGTGATGGCGGCGGTGCGGAGATGCAACGCCTCATCAGAGGGGTCGCCGAGCGCGAGTTGCGCGCCGGCGGCGGTGCGAGTGGCGAGCATCCTTCTGCGCCTCCTGCCGACTGAGACCTTCCTCCACGCGGTCACGACCTCCCGCTCCGCCGCACGCCGCCACCCACCGCACGCGCAGCCAGGAACACCAGGCCGTTCACCGCCGCGTGGGCGATCACGGGGGCGAGGACGCTACGCGCGCGGAGCCGCAGCCCCGCGAGGGCCGCGCCCGCGACCGCGGTCACGACCACCGTGCCCGCCACGGTCACGACCACGCCGCCGTGGCGCTCGGCCAGGCGGGCGCCGTGCGGGTTGCTCCGGTGCGAATGCAGGGCGGGCAGGGCGTGCCAGAGACCGAACGCGACCGAGGTCCAGGCAACGGCCCGGACCGGGCGACTGCCGGCGCCCGTCATCCCGAGCAGGGCCCCACGGAAGAGGACCTCCTCGGCGAGCGCCGTCGCCACCGGGATGCGCACGAGCGCGTGGTACGCCGCGTCACGCCCGGACAGCCCGATGACACGCTCGTCCCGTAGCAGCGGGCGCAGCGCCGGCATCAGCGACGCGGCCGCCACCGCGCTCGCCAAGGGGGGAACGGTCGCCAGTCCCGCCCGCAGCCCCGGCCCGGCATCGCCACGATCGAGCCCGAGGTCGCCCCACGACCGTCCCCACCGGCGGGCCGCGAGCACACCGGCCGCCGCCGCGCCCAGGTTCGGCAACACCGATGACGGGGGCAGCACGCGTGGAGCGATCGCGCCGTAGCCGACGATCAGACCGGTGGTCAGCAGCGCACGGCGGGTGTCGTCATCGAGTCGTCCGCCGTCCATCGTCAGAGTCCACCACGGTCGACACGTGGAAACCGAAGGGTCGCCGCGACTCGGGCATTTCTGCCGAGTCGGTAGCGTCGCTGAGCAGTGTCTCCGACGAGAAGGTTGCCCGTCTACGTCGCCGCGCTCGTCGGGTTGCTGACGGTCGCGGGCGCCGCCGCCGGCTCCGGCGGGTCGGGCGACGGTCTCGAGGTACACGAGGTGCGGCTCCCGAAGAGCGCGGGCACCGGCGAGCTCGCAGCCGGCCGGGGCGGTGCCTGGGTGGCCGACCGCTTCGAGACACGGCTGCTGCGGATCAAGCCGCGAGCCGGCAAGGTGTCCGACCGCGTCCGCCTCGATACCACGAGCGTCTACGTGGCCATCAGCGAGGGAGCCGCGTGGGTGCTCTCACCGTCGACGGTGGTGCGCGTCGACCCGAAGCGGGCAGAGGTGACCGACACGATCGAGCTCCCCGAAGACATCGGGTTGCCGCTCGCGTTGACTGCGGGCGGCGGTGGTGTGTGGATCGTGACCGACGAGCTGGAGATCGTCCGCGTCGATCCGGTCGAGCTGAGTGCGGTGACCACGATGACGCTCGCAGGCGACGCCTCGTTCACCGCCAGGCGTGACGCGCGGAACGATCTCGCGGTGGGCGCGGGGGTGCTGTGGGCCCGCAGCCCGGCCGACGGCCTCCTGTTCAGGATCGATACCGCCGCAGGCGCGGCGACGCCGATCGAGCTGGGCGACGGCTCCACCGTCCGGGGAGGGACCGGGCTCGCCTTCGGGGAGGGCGCGGTGTGGGCGCCCCGGCGCGGTGACGAGCTCTGCCGGGTGGACCCGGCCGGTGGCGATCCGTCGTGCTTCGACATCGGTCGCGAGGGCGCCAGCGTCGCGGCCGGGCAGGGAGCGGTCTGGGTGGTGACGACCGGGCGGGTCGTTCTGCGGGTCGACCCCGACGATCGTCGGGTCACCGACACCATCGAGCCGAGCGAGGCGCTGCTCGGTGCCGTCGCGGTCGGGGCCGGCGCCGTCTGGGTGACCGACCTCGGCGTCTTCAGGGGCAAGGCGCCTTCGGTGTTCCGGATCGAGTCCTGAGGCGTGATCATGCGAGCGGGCGCGGACCGGCCCGGGCATTGCGCCCGGGCCGGCTCCCACTCGCAGCGAGGCAGACCGTCACGCGATCAAAGCGTGCGCCTCGGTCATCGCGGCGACCATCGCGTCGAGGTCGGCCTGACCCGGCAACGGCGGTGCCTCTTGGTACGGCACCTCCCGCACGAGCCGGAGCGCCTCGTCGATCATCTCGCCGTGGAGGGCGGGCCCGTGGGCCGACCCGATCGCGCTGATCCCGAGCGACTCGAGCCGGTCGACGTGGGCGCCGAACTTCTTCGGGTCGAGCCACTGGTGCCAGGGGCTGTTGATCCGGTTGATCGCGAACCCCTCGAGCCACTCCACCCGGTCGATGTCCGCCGCCTCGACCCGAGGGTGCGGCTGCACCGACGCAAAGCTGTCGACCGCCCAGTAGAAGCCGGTCGACTCGTCGAACAGGCCACGGGTGGTGGGCGAGTCGAACAGCGGGGGCGTCACCGCGGTGAGCGTGCGGTCACCGGCGCGAAACGACTCGCCGTCGTTGAGCCACCGCATGCGCTCGAACGGCAGGTCGAAGTCGGCCCCCAGCCGCTCGGTCATGAACCAGGTCGAGACGAGCGTGGCCTGCGGGCACGCCTCGAGCACCGGCTCCAAGTTGCCCACGTGGTCGTGGTCGTCGTGCGACAGGTAGATCCAGCGCACGTCGGCCGGGTCGACCAGCGAGAACGCGTCCTCGAGCCACTGGTCGCGGTTGGCGTACGTGCCGGTGTCGACGATCACGGGCTCGGAGCCCCGGATCACAGCGGAGTTGAGGTACACGCCGACGGGCGCGCCCG
>JBOGFJ010000174.1:0-15169 GCA_050743385.1 Acidimicrobiia bacterium | reverse complement strand
GAGCAGCACCGTGGCGACGTCGACACCCGACACGCCGTCGACGAGCGCGTGGTGGGTCTTCTGGATCAGGGCGATGTGGCCATCTTCGAGCCCCTCGACGAACCACAACTCCCACAGTGGCCGGCTGCGGTCGAGCAACCCCGCCTGGAGCCGTTCGGTGAGTGTGAGGAGCTGGGCGCGGGTTCCCGGTGCCGGGAGGGCGGTGAGGCGAACGTGGTAGCCGATGTCGAAACGGTCGTCGTCGACCCAGATGGGCCGACCGAGCTCGCCCGGCACGTGCATGAGCCGCTTGCGAAAGCGCGGGATGAGATGGAGGCGCGACGACACGAGGTCGCGGACGTCGGCGAGACGGAAGTGACCGCGGTCGTCGAGGAACGGCTCCCCCTCGAACACGCTGAGGGCGCCGACGTGCATCGGCGTCTCGAGCCGCTCGAGGTGGAGGAAGCTGGAGTCGAGGGCCGACAACCGGTCGTGGCGCACGAACCAGGATGCTAGGGGTGGCCGGTCAGGGCCGCTAGGGCGCCTCTTGGCCGTCCTCGTCGGGCTCGGCGGTCGAGCACTCCGTGAGCCCGTAGGCGGCGGCGAACTCCTCCGCGTCGGCTACGAGGACACCACCCTCGTCGATCGCGGTGGTGATCGCCTCCCGGTCGCCGTTGGCGACACCCTCGCGGATCTTCTCCATCTGGTCGATGGCGTCGGCGGTGAGGTCGAGCCAGCTCTCGACGCCCGGTACGTCGCGTTCGGGCGGTTCGAGCTCGCGGAGCTTGCGCAGGGCGCGGCGCTGGATCGCGACGGTCTCGTCGATCGCCTGCTCGACGGCCGCGGGATCGGCGAGGCTGGGGGCAGCGACCTTGCTCGCCGCTGCCTGGCTCGCCTGGCAGATCTCGTTCGCCTCGTCGACGTACTCGTCCTGGGAGAGCGGGTCGCTGCCGGTGGTGTCGCTGCGGCCCGGCACGCTGCTGCACCCGGCGAGCACGACGAGCACGGCCGCGACCGCCGCCCGCGGGGTCAGACTCCCTCCCCGCCGGCGCAGTCGTCGAGCCCCAGATCATCGGCAATCTGGTTCGCGTCGGTGTCGACCTGCTGCACCTTCGAATCGAGGTCGGATATCTGCGTCGCATCGGCGTCGGCGGTTGCGGTACGCAGCTGCTCTTCGAGGTCGACGCGCTTGCGCCACTGGTCGAGCAACTGAGTCACGGTGCTTTGCTCCGATTCGGGGGGCACGAGCTGGTCGACGTCGGCGAGCAGCTTCTCGTCGAGGTCGACGACGTCGGCGAGCTGCTCGGCCTGCTCCGGCCCGGGCGCGTTGGGATCGATCTTGGACAGGAGCGACTGGCGATCGGTTGCCGCCTTCGAGCACAGGTCGTTCGCCTGCTCGACGAACGCCGATTTCGACAAAGCCCCGACCTCGGCCTCGGTCGAGTCGTCGTCGCTCCCGCACGCGCCGGCACCGAACGCCGCCGCCGTGAGCGTCGCCGCGGTGAGCATGGCCGTGAGCGTCCGTTGCAACGTCGTCTCCTCCCGGGCCGCAGGATCGTAGGCGGAGCCCATGAACATCACACGGTAACCTCGGGGTCGTGCTCCCCGACTACGCCACCTACGACCGGGCGATCGGGCTCGACTGGTACGACGTCGATCCCAATCTGCGCTTCCTCCTCGACCGCTTCCTCCCCGATGCCGACGACCGCGCATTCGCCGAGGAGCACGTCGCCCGTTACGGCGTGCTCTGCGGCGGGTCAGTGGCCGAGCGGGCCGAGGTCACCGACAAGCACGGGCCCACGCTGGCCCGATACGACCGCTGGGGTGTCGAGGTCGACGACGTCGTCCATCACCCCACGTGGCTCGCGAGCAAGGCAGAGCTGGTGCAGGCGGGGTTCGTCGGGCTGCCCGCGCACGCGGGGCGTCCGGTGCCGGCGGTGCTCACCGCGTCGCTCGCGTACCTCGTGTGCCAGGCCGAGACCGCGATCTATTGCGGGCTCGGAATGACCGCGGGCGCCGCGGATGTCGTCGAGCGTCACGCGCCCGAAGCGGTTCGCGACGAGCTGTTGCGCCGCCTCACGAGCCTCGATCCCGACGAGGCGTGGGAGGGCGGGATGTTCCTCACCGAACGTCAGGGCGGCAGCGACGTCGGGGCCAACACGACGCGTGCCGTGCCCGACGGCGCCGAGTGGCGCCTGTTCGGAGACAAGCACTTCTGCTCCAATGTCGACGCCGAGGTGTTCATCGTGCTGGCCCGACCGGAGGGCGCGCCCGAGGGGACGCGCGGGCTCGCCACGTTCATCGTGCCGCGCGTGCTGCCTGACGGCTCGGCCAACGGCTTCCGCATCAAGCGCCTCAAGCCCAAGCTCGGCACCGTCGGGGTGCCGACTGCCGAGGTCACTCTCGAGGGGGCGCGGGCGTGGATGGCGGGTCGCAGCGCCGGCTCCGCCGAGGGACGCACTCCCGGCGGCGGCTTGAACCGGATGATGGAGATGGTCAACGGCAGCCGCTTCGGTGTCGCCATCATGGGCCTGGGCATCCACCGCCGTTCGTTCCTCGAGGCCGCGATCTACGCCGCGCATCGCGAGCAGTGGGATCAGCGCATCGACCGCTATCCGCTCGTGCGTGAGACGCTCGTCGACCTGCTGGTCGAGTTGGAAGCGGGGATGGCGCTCACCTTCGAATGTGGCGCAGCGAGCCGTTCGATGTTCGACCCCGATACCGGCCGGCTGTTGCGCCGCATCCTGGTGCCGCTCGCCAAGGTGCGCGCCACGCGCGAGGCGATTGGTGCCGCCAGCCAGGCGCTGGAGATCTTCGGTGGCAACGGCTACATGGAGGACTGGCCACTCGCCCGCCAGCTGCGCGACGCGCAGTGCCACACGATCTGGGAGGGCACCGAGAACATCTGCTCTCTCGACGTGCGCCGGGCGATGCGAAACGAACAGGCCCACACCGCGCTGATCGCCCGGGTGGAGGCGGCGCTCGACAACGCCAACGGCGAGAAGGTCGTCGGCGAGACCGTCGATGCGGTCGCGGCCACGCTCGCCGAGGCGCGCGAGGCGATCGCGCACTTGGAGCTGTCCGACACCGAGACCCAGCTGCTGCACGCCCGGAGGTTCACCCATCTGCTCGCCGACGTGGCCGAGGGCGCGCTCCTGCTCGACGAGGCGACCTGGCTGCTGCGTCGCGACGGCGACGCCCGCAAGGCCGTGATCGCCAACCGGTTCGCCCGCAAGCGCCTCGCACCCCCGCGAGCCCGGGGCATCCTCGACGACGACCGCACCGCGATCGACCTGTTCGACCCGCTCGTGCGCTACGGGCCGATCGACCCCGCCGACGCCGCCTGAGGGCGCGGTCGGCCGGCGTGGGAGAGCGGGTCGCAAGCGCCGTCTGGCGCATCACACCCGACCTGGTGCTCGCGCTCGACGAGCATCTCGGCGCGCCCGTCGACAGCTATGTCAACGGCTCGCAGACATGGCTCACCGAAGACGGGCCGGGCGAAGTCACGCTGGAGTGGCGCTTGCACCCGGTGGGTGGGTACCGGCCGCCGGCGGGATTGTCGCACTACGACCTCTGGGAGCAGGTCGTCGCCCAACTCGCTGGGGGCCGCGACCCCGGCACACTCGCCGTCGGCGACGAGCGCCGGCCGCTGGCGTCGCTGTGGGACGGGCTCGAGGTGTACCCGCCCTACGACGACGTCGAGCCGGCGACGCTCGCGAGCTCGGCGGCGACGGCGTTGGGCCGGCCGCCGGACGCTGCCGGCCTCGTCGACCACTCTCGCATCGGCGACGCCTGGGAGCGGGCGAAAGGCGACGTGTCGATCGTCGCGCTCCTCCTCGACGAGCTACGGGCGTGACAGGCTGCCAACCGTGGAGCGCCAGGAGCTCGCCCGCACGATCTACGACCGCACGCATCTGACGGGCGAGTTCACGCTGCGGTCGGGCGCCACGAGCACGGAGTACTTCGACAAGTACCTCTTCGAGTCAGACCCCGTGCTGCTGCGCGCCATCGCCGAGGCCCTCGCACCGATGGTGCCGCCCGGCACCGAGGCGCTGGCCGGCCTCGAGCTCGGGGGGGTGCCGCTCGCGACCTCGCTGTCGCAGGTGACCGGGGTCCCGGCGCTGTTCGTGCGCAAGGAGGCGAAGACCTACGGCACCTGCCGGCTCGCCGAGGGCGGCGCCGTCGACGGCCGCCGGCTCGCCGTCGTCGAGGACGTCGTGACCTCGGGCGGGCAGGTCGTCATCTCGTGCGGCGACCTGCGTGAGCGCGGCGCGACCGTCGAGCACGCGCTCTGCGTCATCGACCGCCAGTCGGGCGGCCCCGAGGCTCTCGCCGGCATCGGCGTCGAGCTGCGCCCGCTGTTCACCATGACCGAGCTCGAGGCCGCCGGCCGCCCCTGACTTCGCGCAGTTGGGTCAAAAACGCGGTCCATGACCGCGAAAACGACCCAACGCGTTAGGGCTCCGGCCGCCACGGCGGCGTGCGCGGGACGTCGAAGTCGGCGGGGCGCGTGTCGCCGTCGATGGCGGCAAACGCGGTGTCGAGCCAGCGGGCACCGCCCGCCAGCGGCTGCGGGAGCGCGTCCCGCGGGTAGAAGCCGACCGCGCGGGTCTCGAGCGGGTGAGCCGCCAGCTCACCGCCGAGCATCCGGCAGTGGAACACCAACGAGTACAGCGGTACCCGGGCGAACCCCAACCGGAGACCGTCGAACACCGCGATGAGCGACGCCGGCTCGACCTCGATGCCGGTCTCCTCGTAGACCTCTTTCACGGCCACCTCGGCCGGGGAGTAGCCGACATCGGCCCAGCCGACCGGATAGAGCCACACGCCCGAGTCGGCCCGTTGCGTGAGCAGGATCTCGCCTGCCTCGTTGCCGACCACCGCCGCGACCGCGACCTTCGGGGTCACATAGCCGGCGATCCCCTCCCCGACCGATGCGATCCATTCCTCGAACATCGCGTCCGACTCGGCCTCCTCGAGCGCGGCGGCGCGGATGTCGGCCGCGACCTTGAGCACCTCCTCGAACCGCTCCTTCTCGTAGAGGCTCTGGGTGAACCCGAGGCCGGTGCGCGCGACGCCCGCCAGGCTCTCGGCCCAGCGCAGAAGGTCCGACGCCGCGACCGCGTGCGGCTCACTCATGTGAGCAGACTATGCGGGCGTGCGAGAGCGCCCTCCGAGAACGCGGCACCAAGCTCAGGGGTGGCGTCAGGAGACCGTCAGGTCGCGACGGATCCGATCCTCGAGCGTATGCCGCAGCCGGTCGAGAACACGCGGATCGCGCACCTTGTCGCCCTTTGCGTCGCGCACGTAGAAGACATCGACGACGCGCTCGCCGAGCGTCGCCACCATCGCCTGCGACACGTCGAGATCCAGCTCGGCGAATACGGCGGCAACCCGAGAGAGAAGGCCGACGTCGTCGGGCGCGTGCACCTCGACCACCGTGGCGCGGTCGGACGCCTCGACATCGACGAGCACGTCGACGCCGATTCCCGCCGCGGTCGCTCGCTTCCGATACCGGCGCGCTCGTTCGCGCACACGCTCTTCCAGTGCGAGCTCCCCGCGGAGCGCGTCATCGAGCGTCACGGCGACATCATCGCGACCCGCGGGTTCGGTCAGCCGCCCGAAGCGGTCGACACCGGTGAACACCTCCAGGGCGGCGCCGTCACGGTGGCTGTAACCGGCCGCAGCCTGGATGTCGAAGCCCGACAGCGCGAGAACGCCCGCCACGACGGCGAGTAGGCCGGTGCGGTCGGGCGCGACCACGGTGCACTCGAACCGATCGTCGTCGAGCTCGGACCACTCGACCACGAGACCGCCACCGGCGAGGAGCTCGCGATGGTGGGCGGCGATCTCGGGATCGAACGCGGCCGTGTACGCGGAAGGCATGGCGTTCAGGAACGAGTCGGCCTCCGGCTCGCCGATCAGCCGGCCGAGCGCGGCCCGGCGCTCGGCGGCGAGCGGCGAATCGACGACGCCGTGCTCGAGCAGCGAATCGGTTCGCACGAACAGCTCCCGCACGAGCGCGACCTTCGTAGGGGTCCAGGCGGCGGGACCGGTGGCGCGGGAGTCGCCGATCGTGAGCGCGTACAGGAGATCGAGTCGCTCGGCGTCGCCGACAGCCCGCCCGAAGCGGGTAATCGTCCCCTCTTCCGAGAGGTCGCGCCGGGTGGCGGTCTCGGCGAGGAGGAGGTGGTGCTGCACGAGCCACGTAAGCGTCTCGACGCCCGCGGCATCGACACCGATGCGCGACGCCACGGAACGGGCGATCTCGGCACCGGCACCCGAGTGGTCGCCGGGCAGTCCCTTGCCGATGTCGTGAAGGAGCGCCCCGAGGAGGAGCACGTCGGGACGCGCCCGCCGGGCGACCTGGCCGTCGAGGTCGTCGTCGGCGAGCAGGGCGGCGCACTCGGCGACGGCCTCGAGCAGATGCCGGTCGACCGTGAACCGGTGGTACGCGTTGCGTTGGGGCAGCGCACGCACCCTCGGCCACTCGGGGAGCAGTCGCTCGAACACGCCCACGTGGTCGAGTGCTTCGAGCACCGGCACGGCATCCCGACCGGCGCCCAACAGCGCGATGAGCTCGTCGCGTTCAGACGCTCCCCACGCCGGCTCTTCCAGCTCGACCCGGAAGCGCTCCAGGGCAGCGCGGTCGAGGTCGACGCCGCGACCGGCCGCGGCCGCAGCCGCCCGCAGCACGAGCCCGGTGTCGACCGTGGCGTCCGCGGTGACCCGCACCCTTCCTTCGCGGAGCACGACGCCCTCGGACAACGTGCGGTCTCGGCGAGCGAGGCGCCCGCCCGGCCCACGTTCCGCGGTCCGCAGCCGTGACCACACGTCGGTCGAGATCCACGTCACCGTACGGGCGGCCGACGCGATCCGGCGTACGAGGTCGTCGGCGTCGCCGGAACCGAGTGCGGCTGCCACCGCGTCCTGGTCTTGGAGCGCCAGGAGGTCCGATCGGCTGCCGGTTGCCCGGTGGAGGGCGACGCGGGCCTCGATGAGCACTTCCCGCGCCGCATCCAACCGGGCCGTGTCGTCGGCCTGGAGGTAGCCGCGCTCGACCAGGGTCGAGACGCCCTGTGGTCCCAGCGTGTAGCCCGCCCACTCGACGGCCTGGACGTCGCGGAGCCCGCCGGCGCCGTCCTTGAGGTTGGGTTCCAGCATCTCGGCGACGGGTCCCGGGCGATCGGCGCGCGCCTCGGCCGCCATCGCCAGCGACTGGACGAGCCGCTTGCGCCGGCGTTGTGCCAGGCGGCGGGCCCGGCCCGCCAGATCGTCGCAGAGGTCGGCGTCCCCGCCCACCGCGCGCGGCTCGAGCAGAGCAGTGAGGGCGTCGACGTCGGCGTCCGCCAGCGCCAGCGCCTCCTTGACGGTACGGGTCGATTGACCGAGCACGAACCCGGCGTCCCAGAGCGGATACCACAAGCCGGTGACCGCGTCGGCGGCGCCCCCGCGACCGTTCTCGCCCTGGCCGTCGGTCAGGAACATCACGTCCACGTCGGAGCCGGGGCACAGCTCTCGGCGCGCATACGAGCCGAGCGCGACCAGGCACCAACGACCGGCGGGCGCAATGTCGGCGAGCAGCTCGCTGAAGGCGCCGTCGACGATCTGGGCCAGGGCTCGTCCGAACGCGGCGCCGCCCAGCCTCGCGTCGCCGACGACGCGCGCCCGGGCGGCCCGCAGGTTCTCGGGGGCGATCACGCCCGCCCCCCGTCTCTGGTCGCGCTCGCTTCGCTCGCCGCTCCCGCAGGCACGCGGCGTTCCCGGGGCCGGCCGAGCCGGCCCCCTCGGGCGTGGAGGGCACCTCCTACAGGGCGTCGGTACCGGTCTCTCCTGTGCGGATACGCCACGCCGCCTCCACGGGTACGACCCAGACCTTGCCATCGCCGATCTTGCCCGTTCGGGCGGTCTCGACGAGCCGCTGGGCGACCCGGTCGACGTCGCTGTCGTCGACCAGCACCTCGATCCGCACCTTCGGCACGAAGTCGATCTCGTACTCCGCACCCCGGTATACCTCGGTGTGGCCGCGCTGGCGACCAAAGCCCTGAGCGTCCGACACGGTCAGGCCCTGCACACCGAGCTCCTTCACCGCTTCCTTCACGTCGTCGAGCTTGAACGGCTTGATGATGCCGACGATCAGCTTCATTTCTGTCAGTCCTCTCTGCTCGTCGGCGCGATCACACGCGCTCGAGGGCGTAACCGGTCTCGGCGTGCTGCGTCTGGTCGAGCCCGATCTCCTCGTCCTCCTCGGATGCCCGGATACCGCCCGGCATCACCTTGTCGAGAACGAACGCGATCAGATAGGTCAGCACGAACGTGAACACGATGGTCGCTACCACCGCAACGATCTGGTCGACGAGCAGGGCGGCACCCCCGCCGAGGAAGACTCCCTCGTCGGTGACCACCTCGTTGATGGTCGAGTCGGCGAAGAACCCGAGAAGCAGCGACCCCACGATGCCGCCGACGAGGTGCACGCCGATCACGTCGAGAGAGTCGTCGTACCCGAACCGGAACTTCAGGCTCACGGCCAGGTAGCAGAGCACGCCTGCCACGGCGCCGATGTACAACGGCGCCATGCCCCCGACAAAGCCGGCGCACGGTGTGATCGCGACGAGCCCGGCCACGAGGCCGGAGGCCGCCCCCAACGTCGTGGCGTGACCCGACTTGAGCCGCTCCGCCACCAGCCATCCCAGCATCGCCGCCGCGGCCGCGAGGTGGGTGTTGACGAGAGCCTGGGCCGCGACCCCGTTCCCCGCGAGCGCCGAGCCGGCGTTGAAGCCGAACCAGCCGAACCAGAGGATGCCGGCGCCGATGAGGGTCAACGGCAACGAGTGCGGGGGCATGGCGTGATTGGGCCAGCCGCGCCGTTTGCCCAACACGAGCACGACCGCGAGCGCGGCGATCCCCGCGTTGATGTGCACGACTGTGCCGCCGGCGAAGTCGAGTGCGCCGCGACGGAACAACCATCCCGCGGGTGCGAACACCCAGTGCGCCACCGGCGCGTAGCAGACGACGACCCAGATCGAGATGAAGATGACCCACGCTGCGAACTTCATCCGGTCGGCCACCGCGCCCGAGATGAGCGCCGGCGTGATGACGGCAAACATCATCTGGTACGCCATGAACAGCAGCGGTGGGATCGTCAGCGCCAGGCCCGGCGGAAACGTGTCGACGACGTCCTTGAGTCCGAAGAAGTCGAAGTTGCCGATCCACTTCCCCGTGCCGGCGAACGCCAGCGAGAACACGACGACGGCCCAGAGGACGCTGATGATCCCCAGACAGAACACGTTGTTCATGAGCATGCTGAGGACGTTCTTCGACCGCACCATGCCCCCGTAGAACAGGGCAAGGCCCGGCGTCATGAACATCACCAGGGCCGCCGACGCCAGCACCCAGGCGGTATCCCCCGAATTGATCTCCACGCCTCACCTCCCGTAGGACCCGATCAGATCCGGGACAGCTTGGGGGGCAGCTGTTTCGGCGCAGTGGCGTGAATGTTTCGGCTTTGTGAATTGAGCCTGGCTAGACGCGCACGCGCGCGCCGGGGTGCAGGCCGTTCAGGCTCGCCGCCGACTCGGGCTGCGAGAAGAGGAAGCCCTGGGCGGCATCACAGTCGAGGGCGACGAGCTCGTCACGCTGGCGGGCGGTCTCCACGCCCTCGGCGACGACGGTCAGGCGGAGGGCGTGCCCGAGGCTCACGACGGCGGCGACGATCGCGCTGTCCTCTTCCTTCTCGCCCAGACCGGCGACGAAGGAGCGGTCGATCTTCACCGTGTCGACCGGGAACCGCTGGAGGTACCCGAGCGAGGAGTAGCCCGTGCCGAAGTCGTCGATACTCAGGCCGACGCCCAGGTGCTTGAGCGCGCCGATCGCGGCCATGGTGCTGTCGGCGTCGTCCATGAGCACGCTCTCGGTGATCTCCAGCGAGAGCCGGTCGGGTTTGATGCCGCTCGTGGCCAGGGCGTGCGCGACGTGGTCGGGCGTGTCCGGGTGCGCGAGCTGACGCCCCGACAGATTCACCGACACCACGAAGTCGCCGGCGTCTTCACGGGTCTGCCACTCGGCCGCCTGCCGACAGGCTTCCTCGAGCACCCAGATGCCCACCGGGACGATGAGTCCGCTCTCCTCGGCGAGGTCCACGAACTCGCCCGGTGTCAGGAGACCCCGCTCGGGATGCTGCCAGCGCACCAGTGCCTCGGCTCCGATACAGCGGCCGTCGGCGAGCGCCACGACCGGCTGGTACACGACCCGGAACTCCTCCCGGTCGATGGCACGGTGCAGGGCATTCTCGATCTCGACGCGCTCGAGCGCGCTGGCCCGCATCGCTTCGTCGAAGAGCTCCCAGCGGGCCTTGCCCCGCTCCTTCGCCCGGTACATGGCGCTGTCGGCATCGCGCAGCAGCGACTCGGGCCGCTCGTCATCACTGCGGGCGAGCGCGATGCCGATGCTGGCGCTGAGATAGTGCTCGTCGCCGTCGAGGAGGAATGGCTGGCTGATCACTACGAGGAGCCGCTCGGCGACATCGATCGCCTGCCTGCGGGCGTCGGGGCCGGAGAGGTCCTCGCACAACACGACGAACTCGTCGCCACCGAAGCGGGCGACGGTGTCGCCCGGACGGACCGTGCCGCGCAGGCGCTCACCCAGCGCGACGAGGAGCTCGTCGCCGACGTCGTGACCAAGGCTGTCGTTGACGAACTTGAAGCGGTCGAGATCGAGGAACAACACCGCGACACGGGAGTGGAAACGTCGCGATCGCGCCAACGCCAAGACGAGGAACTCGAGGAACAGCATCCGGTTCGGGAGGCCGGTGAGCGGGTCGTGGTGCGCCTGGTATGCGAGGCGCGATTCGTAGGCCTTGCGCTCGATGGCGATGGTGGTCAAGTGCACCATCAGGTCGACGAGGTGCACGTGCTCCGGCGATGGCGAGCGCGGCTCCTCGTAGTACACGGCGAAGGTGCCGAGGACACGCTGGTTGGTGGACGAGACGATCGGCGTCGACCACGACGCCCGCAGTCCGTGCGTGAGGGCGAGGCCGCGGTACTCCTCCCACGCCGGGTCGGTTGCGATGTCGGCAGAGACGACCGTCTCGCGGTGATGGGCCGCCGTCCCGCACGATCCCACCGCCGGCCCGACCGGGACCTCGGCGAGTGGCTCGAGGTACGTGTCGGGCAGGCTGGGTGCGGCTACATGGCGCAGCGTGCAGGATCCCTCGTCGAGGAGGAGCACCGAGCAGCGCGCTTCGGTGGCGTGGCTCTCGACGACCCGGCACACCTCGGTGAGCACGTCGGGGAGGGGCGCTCCCTGGGCGATCATCTCGAGGATGCGGGCCTGCTCGGCGACGAGCGACTCGGCTGTGCGCTTCTCGGTGATGTCGCGCCCGACGGCCTGGTACTCGACGGCCTCGCCGTTCTCGTCGAGCACGAGCCTGTTGGTCCACTGCTGCCAGCGGACGCTCCCGTCGCGCGTCGTCACCGGTTGCTCGTGCATGAGCACCGGGTGCTCGGCGTCGATCGAGGCAAGCATGTCCACCGCCTGGGCACGTGTTGCCGGCGCCACCAGGTCGAACCAGTTGACACCCACGAGGTCCTCAACCGTGGTGTCGAAGTACCGCGCGTACGCGTCATTGACGAAGGTGAGCACCCCGTCGCGCTGGAACCGGCAGACGAGCTCGGTCTGGTCTTCGACGATGGCGCGGTAGCGCTGCTCGCTCGCGCGCAGAGCCTCGTCGATCCGCTTGCGCTCCGTGACGTCGCGGATGTTGAGGATGGTTCCCCGAATGGCGGGATCGTCGAGCCGGTTGGTTCCGATGATCTCGACGTGGCGCCAGGAGCCGTCGGCGTGGCGCACCCGGAGCTCGGTCGGGCCATCGGACCTCGGTTCCGACCGCGTCTCCGCCAGGGCCTCGGCGGCGGTGGCGGCGTCGTCGGGATGGATGAGATCGAGAGCGTTGGTTCCTAGGAGCGGGTCGTTCGCGAACCCGAGCATCTGCTCGACCGAAGGGCTCACGTAGCGGAGCATGCCCTCGCAGTCGACGACGGCGACGACGTCGGAGGCATGGCGCACGAGGGCGCGGAACCGCTCCTCACTCTCCCGGACGGCCTCCTCCGCGGCATGCCTCTCCGTGACATCCCGGGCCGTGATGACGATCCCGGCGACCTCGGGTATGTCGAGCAAGTTGTTGGCCATCGCCTCGATCCACCGCCACGTGCCGTCGGCGTGGCGGATCCGCACCTGGGCGGTCGGGCCCTGCCCGGGCGTGGCGACGGCAAGCTCGAAGAGGCGCGCGACCCGGTCGGCGTCATCGGGGTGGATCAGGTCGAAATGCTCGACTCCGAGCCCCCAGCCCTCGGAGTACCCCATCACACGGGCAGCCGAGGGGCTGGCGTACAACACGGTGCCGTCGGCCGCGACCACCGTGATCATGTCGTAGGCGTTCTGCGCCAGCGCGCGGAATCGCTCCTCGCTCCTCCGCACCGCCTCCTCCGCCTCGTGGCGCTCGGTGACGTCGCGGGAGTTGAGGACGAAGCCGTTGATCGCGGGATGGTCACGCAGGTCCTGACCCACGGTGTCGAGATACCGGTACGCACCGTCGGTGGCCCGCACTCGGAGGACGATCGGATCCTCAGGGCCGCGCCTGCCCTCGGCCAGTTCCGCGAGCGCGGTGGCGGCAGCATCGGCGTCGTCGGGATGCACGAGGTCGAGGATCCCGCCGTCGGTCTCGAGGCCCTTGGGCCAGCCGAGCAGCCGAGTGCCGCCTGCGCTCGAGGTGCGCCAGCTGCCGTCGGCCTCGAGCACGGTGACGATGTCCGACGAGTACTCGACCAGCGCCTGGAACGCCGCCTCGCTCTGGTGCAAGGCGCCCTCGGCGCGCTTCTGGGCCGAGATGTCGGCGGACAGCGCGAGCACGCCGATGGTCGCACCGCTCCCGTCGCGCAGAGGTGCCGCCGAGAACAGGATGTCGATGTCGCCGCGGGCCTTGGTGGCGCGCCGAGCCTCGACGACCGAGACCACCTCGCCGGCCATCACGCGCTCCAGCAGGACGCGGGTGGGCTCGACGTCCACCTCTCGGACGGTGGGCGAGAAGCGCCCGACCGCCTCGGCGGCGCTCCATCCGTAGATCTGCTCGCAGGCGGGATTCCAGAAGAGGATCGTGCCGTCGGCATCGAACGCGTAGATGGCCAGCGGCGAGTTCTCGTAGATGGCACTCAGGGTGTCGTTGGAACGGCGGAGCGCCTCGTTCACCTTGCGCATCTCGTTGGCGGCCTCGACCCGCTCGGTGATGTCACGCGTGTTCAGGACGACACCGCGGACGGCGGGGTCGTCGAGGAGGTTCGTCGCGGTCGACTCCAGCCAGTGGAACGCCCCGTCGGCGGCCCGCATGCGGTGCTCGAGCCGGCGGGTCACGCGCCCGGCGGCGTTCAGCTCCCGAAAGAAGTCGACGACGCGCTCGCGGTCGTCGGGATGGAGCAGATCGGGGCGGAGAGCGGTATCGCCGACGTGTACCGCGTAGCCGAGAAATCCGGCCGTCGACGGGCTCAGGTACGTGATCCGCCCCTGCTCGTCCCAGACCATGACGTAGTCGGAAGCGTGCTGGACCAGCGAGCGGAAGCGCTCTTCGCTCTCCTGGAGCGCCTCGACGGCGCGGTGCGTCTCGGTGCTGTCGGCGATGACGCCCATCACGGTGTTGACGCGGCCGTCGTGCCCCCGGATGGGAGCGGTCGCGATCGTGATGTAGACCTCGCTACCGTCCTTGCGCCGGACCTGCACCTCCCGGCTCTGGAGGCTCTCGCCCTGCGCATAGCGGCGGCGAAGATCGACCTTGTGGTCGGGATCCGGCGATGTCGTGAACGGGAGCCGGTTCCCCACGACCTCGTCGGCGGTCCAGCCGAAGATCCGCTCGCACGCGCGGTTCCAGATGCGGCTGGTGCCGTCGGGTGCAACCGCGAAGATGCCGACCGGCGAGCTCGCGACGATCGCGCGTAACGCCTGCTCGCTCTCCGCCCCTCGAGCGAGGGCGAGGACGCGGTCGGTCTCCTCCCAGGAACAGGTGACGATGCCGCGCACGTCGGGGTCGTCGAGCAGGTTGGCGACTCGCGACTCCAGCCAGATCCAGGAACCGTCGCGGTGGCGGACGCGGTATTCGATGTCTTCCCAGCCGCCGGGGTGGTCGGCAAGTCGCCGTGCGGCGGCGGCGAACTCGTCGCGATCGTCGGGATGCACCAGCTCGAGCGCCGGCATCGATGCGATCTCCTCGGGCGTGTACCCGAGCACGTCGGTGACGGACGGGCTGATGTAGCGCACGCTGCCATCGACGCCGCGGACGTCGACGAGGTCGGCGGCGTACTGCAGCATCGAGCGGAACCGCGCCTCGCTCGACGCGAGCTGGCGCTCGATCGCCTTCAGCTTGCTGATGTCGCGGGCGATCGTGGCGAACCACTGGCCTTCACCATCGGCTGCGTCATGCGCCACCGTCACGACCGACACCGGGATCTCGCGGCCATCGCGGTCGAGGAGGGCCGACTCGCCCACCCAGACACCACCGTCGAGCAGTGCCGGAAAGATCTCGTCCGCCGTCCGCACCCGCGACCACTCGGGGAGATGGTCGCTCCAGTCGAAGCCGTCGAGGTCGGCGTCGGGTGAGAGCCCGTACAGATCGCGGGACGCCTGGTTCATGAAGAGGGTGCGACCGTCGGCGTCGGTGATGACGGCGTAGTCGGGCGTGGCTGCGAGGACCTGCGCGAGCCAGTCGGCGCCGCGCCGGGCTGCGACCTCGGCGGTGACGTCGGTGATCGCGGCGATGACGCCAGTGGCGTCACCGTTGTTCTGCACCGGTGTGGTCCGCCCGCTCACCCACCGTGTGGTGCCGTCGTCGCGCAGGATGCGGTACTCCAGAGTGACTCCCCGGCCCTCGCGCAACGCGTCGCCGACGGTTCGTACCACTCGCTCGCGGTCCTCGGGGTGGAGCACGCGCGCCGCCTCCGGCCGAAAGGTCTCCGAGCCGGCGAGACCAGTGATCTCCTGCCAGCGCCGGTTGGCGTACCGCACCTCGCCGCCGGCATCGATGTAGAGGATCCCGAACGGGGCCGACTCGGCGAGCGCGTGGAACCGCGCCTCGTCTATCCGGTCACGCTCGGCGACGCCGTCACCGGCTCCCGACGGGCCAATGCCTCCACTCGTCCTGCCCCGCATA
>JBOGFJ010000173.1:0-10456 GCA_050743385.1 Acidimicrobiia bacterium | reverse complement strand
CGTCGTTCACTTCCTGCGCCCGGGACGGGTCGGTCCGATCGAGGCGAGGGCGCGCATCATCGGCGGGGCCGCTGACGCGACGCTTCGCATCGATCTCGTCGACACCGGCGTCCAGCGCCGTGTGGCGCTCGCGACAGCTCGGGCGGCCTAACCCAGCTCGAACGCCACCTTGATCGCGCCGGTCTGACCCTGGGTCGCGATGGTCGCGAACGCATCGCGCCAGTCGTCCAGCGAGAAGGTGTGCGTCAGCATCCCGGTGAGGTCGACCCGGCCGTCGGCGACCAGGTCGAGGTAGTGCTGGATCCCGTGTTGGCGCACGCCGTCGACCTCCTCGAAGCCGAACGCGTTCGACCCCACCATCGACAGCTCCTTGAAGTACAGCGGGGTGTCCTCCCAGAGCGTCGGCCCGTGCACGCCCGCCTTCACCAACGTGCCCCGCGCCCGCAGCACCCGGCTGCCGACCTCGAATGTCTGACGCTTCCCCACGGTGTCGTAGACGACGTCGATCCCGCCCGGGTACGCCATCGGGAGCCCGTCGGACGTGGTCAGGATCCCGCCCGACCACGCCGCCGCCGCCTCGATCACGTCGCGCACCGGCTCGTGGGGGACCACCTCGGCGCCGAGCTTGCGCGCCATCTCCGCCTGCGCCTCGAAGCGCGCCACCACCAGCACCTCGACCTCGGGATACAGCGCCCGCAGGATCGCGGTTGCGCACGTGCCCAGCGCGCCGGCGCCGTAGACCATCACCTTCCCGCCCGCGGGCGGTGGGTGCCGGGTCACCGAGTGCAGTGACACCGCGAACGGGTCGGCGAACACCGCCAGCTCGTCGGGGACCGAGTCGGGCACCTTGAACAGCATCGAGTCGTGCGCGGGCATGAGCTCGGCGTACCCGCCGCTGGCGTCGCTCGACGTGCCGGTGTGGATACCGGGCGCGATCGGGCCCTCGTCGAAGTTCCAGCACAGGCTGAAGTCGCCGTTCTCGCACGCGGGACAGACCGGGTCGACGCCCCGAGGCGCGCACGACAGCCAGGGGTTGAGCACCACCCGGTCGCCGACCTCGAGACCCTCGGCCTCGGGGCCGAGCGCGACGACGTCGGCGACGACCTCGTGGCCCAGCACCTGGGGGAACGACACGAAGCCGACCATGGGGTTGTCGGGCGAAGCCACCTCCTCGACCCAGTCCATGAACACCTGCTTGGCGTCGGAGCCGCAGATGCCCGTGATGCGGGGACGGGTCACGACCCAGTCGGGCAGGAGGAAGCCGGGGTCGTCGATCTCGGCCAGCTCCATGGGCGCCTGCGCGAGCCCGCGCAGCAATGGGTTGTCGGTGTCGGGCTCGGGTCGCGGCTCGGGCGCGACGCCGTACAGCAGGGCCTTCATCGCGGCCAATCTACGACCCGGGCCGACTACGGTGTCGCCCGCCGCCCACCCGAAAGGCTCTCGTGCGCAAGCTCCTCCCCGTCGTGGCCACCTTCTGTGCGGTCACGCTCATGGCGGCACCGGCGGGCGCCGGCGACCGGGACGACCAGCGCATCGCCGACGCCGCCCTCCCCGACCTCGCCGACCTGCCCGAAGGGTGGGAGTCGGAGCCCAGCGACGACCTGGGCGAGGAGACCGGCATCGACGAGTGCCGCCGGCTCGATCGTGTGAACCAGGACGCGCTCGAGCACGCGTACGCGGAGACGCCCTTGTTCTCGGACCCCGCCGATCCCGAGGGCAGGACGACGATCGAGGGGGCGGTGTTCGTCTTTCCCAAGGTGAAGGGCGCCAAGCGGTACTTCGCCGGCTACGAGGCCGACTCCGCCCGCGACTGCCTCCAGGCGATCGGCAAGAGCCAGGTCGAACACCTTCCCACGAACGAGGTAGGGACGGCCGACCTCGACGTATCCGGGGGCGACGACGCCGTCGGCTACCGACTCGACATCGAGGGCACCGACGAGAGCGGCGTGACCGACGCGCTCGTCCTCGATTTCGTCGTCGTGCGCCTCGGCCGGGCGGTCGTGAACCTCGGGGCGCAGAGCGGCGAGGAACCGCCGTCGCTCGACGACGTCATCGACGCGATGCTCGAACGTCTCGAGCAAGAGCTCTAGCGGGAGAGGCAGGCCGACCATGCGCAAGTTGCTCACCCTGAACGAGCTCGACGTCGAAGGCACCGGCGACGACGGCGCGGGGTACAGCGTCGCCCTCACGGCCGAGAACGGCTTCGTGCTCGACAGCGATCTCGTCATCGTCCGTCTCGGCCGGGCCGTCGTCACCCTCAACGCCGAGAACGGCGAGGAGCCCCTGCCGATCGGTCCCGACCTCCTCGTCGCCGTCCTCGAGCGCCTCGAGCCCGCGCTCTAGCGAGAAGGAGCCACTCATGCGCAGGTTGCTCACCCTGACGGCCGGTACGTGTGCCGTCCTCCTCCTCATGGCCGCGCCCGCCGGCGCCGACGAAGAGGAGGACCAGCAGATCGCCGACGACTCGGTGCTCACACTCTCGGATCTCCCCGAGGGCTGGGAGGAGGGCGACGCCGACACGGACGACCCTGCCGAGGGCGTCGTCGCCGAGTGCGAGGCCATCGAGCGCGCCACCGACCGGGGCGACGAGGTGCCTCACGCGGAGTCGCCCGACTTCGACGACAGCAACGATCCCAACGCGGTCACCAGCGTGTCGAACGAGGTGTTGGTGTTTCCCAAGGCCAAGGGTGCCAAGCGGTACCTGAGGCCGTTCGAGGCCGATGGCGAGGATTGCCTCCGCGGCCGCGCAGAAGCGATCCCCGGCGCGCTCGACGTCAGCGTGGAGGAGCTCGACGTCGGCGGCGGCGCGGGCTACACGGTGTTCGTCACGCTCGAAGACGACGGCCAGCAGTCGACCTTCGCCACCGACCTCGTCGTCGTGCGGGTCGGGCGCGCGATCACCAACTTCGTCGCCGAGAACCTCGACGAGCCGCTCCCGGAGGGCCCCGACATCCTCGACACCGTGCTCGGCCGGCTCCAGGAGGAGCTCTAGCGAGGCGGCGGATCACGTGACCGCCCCCGCCGACGATCCCGGCGCGCCCGCGCCGCTCGCGTACCTGCTGGCGCCGGTTGCCGGCTTCGTCGACGCGGTGGGCTTCATCACCCTCGCGGGCATCTTCGTGGCGAACATGAGCGGGAACACGGTTCGGTTCGCGGTCGACGTCGGGCAAGGGGAGTGGGGCGACGCGCTCACCCGCGGCGTCCCCGTCCTCTTCTTCGTGGTGGGTGTCGCCCTCGCCATCGGCGTGGTGAGTGCCATCGGCCGGCGCGTCACGCCTTCCACGCTGATGCCACTGCTCACGGTCGAGGTGGTGCTCGTCGCCGCGTTCATGCTCGTGGGGACACTCGTGTTCGAGGGCCGGCTCGCGACCGGGAACTCGGCGCAGTTCTACGTGCTGATTCTCTTCGCCGTCGTGGCCATGGCCATCCAGACCGTCACGCTGCGCCGGGTCGCGGGGGTGCCGGTGCAGACCGCGTACGTCACGAGCATGCTCGCCTTCGTCGGCGAGGAGGCCGTCGAGGCAGTAGCGGAGCGCGGCACACCGCGCGGCGCCGAGGCGCGCCGGCGGATCCGGATCCACGGCGGCGTCTGGCTCACGTACCTCGCCGGCGGCGGGGTGGGCGCGCTGCTCGCGGACAAGGTCGAGTACATGGCGCTGATCGTGCCGCTGGTGGTGCTGGCCATCGTGCTGGTCCTCGCCCGGAAACCGGCGTTGCCCGACGCGGGCGCCGCGTAAGCTCGTCGTCGTGTAGCGAACCGGTCCGCTCCGCTCCTCCGCTCGTTTCTCGCGCCTCGCGCTCCCGGGATCGCCGCATGCACACCTCCTTCTCGCTCGTTGCCCGTGACCTCGCCCGCTCGTTCTGCGACCACGTCGTTCTCGACGGCGTCGCGCTGTCGATCGGGCCCCGCACCCGAGTCGGCGTGGTCGGCCCCAACGGCGCCGGCAAGACCACGCTGTTGCGGCTGCTCGCCCGCCTCGACCGGCCCGACCGCGGGTCGATCACGCTCGCGCCGCCCACGCTCCGGGTCGGCTACCTGCCGCAGGAGCCCGACCGTCGTGCCGGTGAGACGCTGGTCGCGTACCTCGCTCGCCGTGTCGGCGTCGCTGTCGCCGCCGCCGAGCTGGAGCAGGCGTCGAGCGCGCTGGGGCGCGGGGAGCGGGGTGCCGACGACCGCTACGCCGCCGCCCTCGATCGTTACCTCGGAGCCGGTTCGGCCGACTTCGACGCCCGCGCGCAGGAGGTCTGCGCCGACCTCGGCCTGCCCGGCGAGCTGTTGGCGGCGCCGACGGCGAGCCTGTCGGGTGGGCAGGCGGCCCGGGCATCGCTGGCGGCGGTGTTGCTCGGCCGCTTCGACGTGTTCCTGCTCGACGAGCCCACCAACGACCTCGACTTCGCCGGCCTCGACCGCCTCGAGCGCTTCCTCGACGGGGTGCCCGGTGGGGTCGTGCTGGTGAGCCACGACCGGGCGTTCCTCGAGCGCACCGTCACGTCGGTGCTCGAGCTCGACGAGCACAGCCGCCGCGCCACCGAGTACGCGGGCGGGTTCGCCGCCTACCTCGAGGGCCGCGCCGTCGCACGTCGCAATGCCGAGGAGCGATACGAGGCCTACCGCGAGAAGCGCTCGCGGCTGGAGGAGCGCGCCCGGCGCCAGCGGCAGTGGGCGGCGAAAGGCGCGGCTCGGGCCCGGCGCTCACCGGACGATCCCGACAAGCACGTCCGCCACCACCGGATCAGCACGTCGGAGCAGCTCGCGAGCAAGGCCAAGGCAACGGAGCGGGCCGCGGAGCGCCTCGAGGTCGTGGACAAGCCGTGGACTCCCTGGGAGCTGCGGATGGTGCTGGCGACGACCGCTCGGAGCGGCGATCTCGTCGCCCGGCTCATGGGCGCGGTCGTCGAGCGGGGCGCCTTCCGACTCGGACCCGTCGACCTCGAGATCACGTGGGGCGAGCGGGTCGCGGTGACGGGCCCGAACGGCGCCGGCAAGACCACGCTCCTGCTCGCGTTGCTCGGGCGCATCGACCTGACGGCGGGCGCGCAGCGACTCGGGCCGTCGGTCGTGGTCGGGGAGATGGACCAGGCGCGTCAGCGGTTCGTCGACGACACCACCCTGCTCGACGCGTTCGTCGCCGCCACCCGTGCCGACGTCACCGACGCCCGCTCGATGCTGGCGAAGTTCGGGCTGGGCGCCGGCCACGTCCTGCGGCCGGCGCGCACGCTGTCGGCGGGCGAGCGCACCCGGGTAGTGCTGGCGCAGTACAGCGCCCGGGGCGTCAACTGCCTGGTGCTCGACGAACCGACCAACCACCTCGACCTGCCCGCGATCGAGCAGCTCGAGCAGGCGCTCGACACCTTCGAGGGCACGCTGCTCGTCGTGACTCACGACCGGCGCCTGCTCGAGGCGCTGCGGGTCACGCGGACGGTGGCGGTAACGGCGGGGCAGGTGGTACACGATGGGCCGGCGCAAAGCTCGTGGCCGACCGACGGGGGCTTCCGATGAGCGACGACCTTGCCTGGCTCGACGCCACGGCCCAGGCCGAGCTGGTGCGAAGGGGAGAGGTCACACCGACGGAGCTGCTCGACGCGGCGCGGACACGGGTCGAGAAGCTGAACCCGCAGCTCCACGCGGTGATCCACGGGTTGTTCGAGAAGGCGGCCGCGGCCGCGGCGGCGCCGGCGCCCGATCTGCCCGACGGCCCGTTCGCGGGGGTGCCCTTCCTCGTGAAGGACGCGGTGTGCCACACCGCCGGCGACCCGTACCACCTGGGCATGCAGGTCCTGAAGGACGTCGGCTGGACCGAGCCCGACGACACCGAGCTCGCCCGCCGCTACCGCGCCGCCGGCTTCGTGATCTGCGGCAAGACGAACCTGCCCGAGCTGGCGATGAGCGTGACCACCGAGCCGCTCGCCTACGGCCCGACGCGCAATCCATGGGACACCACCCGGTCGCCGGGAGGGTCGAGCGGCGGGTCGGCGGCGGCGGTCGCGAGCGGCATGGTGCCGGTCGCGCACGGCAACGACATGGGCGGCTCGATCCGTTTCCCGAGCAGCATGTGCGGGCTCGTCGGGCTCAAGCCCACCCGGGCGCGGATCACGCTCGCGCCCGACTACGGCGAGTACTGGGGACCGCTCACACACGAGCACGTGCTGACGCGAACGGTTCGAGACAGCGCGGGTGTGCTCGACGCGACCTGCGGCCCGGCGCCGGGTGACCCTTACACCGCGCCGCCGCCCGTCCGCCCCTACGCTAACGAGGTCGGCGCCGATCCCGGCCGGCTCCGCGTCGGCTACCGCACGCTGCGCACCGACGGGGCGGAGTCGCACGCCGACTGCGTGGCCGCCGTCACCGCGGCGGCGTCGTTGCTCGAGTCGCTCGGGCACGACGTCGTGCCCGTCGCCCTCGACGAGCTCGATCGCCCCGAGCTCGGTGCCGGCTTCGGGCTGGTCACCGGGACCGTGATCGCGCGTGAGCTCGACCGATGGAGCGATCGTCTCGGTCGGCCGGTCGGACCCGAGGAGCTCGAGCCGGTCAACGCCGTCCTCGCCGAGATGGGCGCGGGCGCGACCGCGGCGCAGTACGTGGCTGCGCTCGAAGGGCTCCAGTCGTGGTCGCGTGGTGTGGCGGCCTGGTGGGCGGCAGGCAACGACGTGCTCGTGACGCCGACGTCGCCGGAGCCGCCGGCGCGCCTGGGGGAGCTGCGCGGCGACGCGCCCGAGCCGTTCGCGGTGCTGGCGCGCATGGGCATGCTGACCACGTTCACGGGGCCGTTCGACGTGACCGGCCAGCCGGCGATGTCGGTACCGCTGCACTGGAACGACGCCGGCCTCCCCATTGGAGTCCAGCTCGTCGCCGCCTACGGCCGCGAAGACGTGCTGTTCCGTCTCGCGGCGCAGCTCGAGGAGGCGCGCCCGTGGGCCGACCGTCGACCGCCGGTCTCGGCGTGACGGCTCCGGGATTTTGGCGTCAACAGACGGCGTCGCGCGCCGGTTCCTGACGCCAAAACGGGGAGAGCCTCCCTAGACTCCGCCCGATATGGACGCGGGCGGGGTCGCGGTGGTCACGGGCGCGAGCCGGGGGATCGGGCGGGCGGTCGCGCTCGAGCTCGCGTCCCGAGGCTTCGACACGCTCGCCACCATGCGTAATCCCGCCGACGGGACCGCGCTCGCGGAGGAGGCCGCGGGCAAGGGCGGTGCGCTGCGAGTCGTCGCGCTCGACGTCACCCGGCCCGACGCCGTCGAGCTCCCGAGGGATCTGCGCGTCCTCGTGAACAACGCCGGAGTCGAACGTCCGCATCTGCCGTTCGAGGCGACGTCGATCGAGCTGTGGCGAGAGATGTTCGAGACCAACGTGTTCGGTCTCGTCGAGGTCACGCGCCGCGCCATCCCACGCCTGCGCGAGGCGGGCGGGGGCGTGCTGTGCAACATCACGTCGTCGTCGATGTTCGCGCCGGTCCCGTTCTACGGGCCCTACCGCGCCAGTAAGGCGGCGGTGAGCGCGATCGGCGAGAGCCTGCGCACCGAGCTGGCGCCGTTCGGGATCCGCGTGCTCGAGATCGTGCCCGGGCCGATCGACACCGACATGCTGCAGGGCTCCGCCGAGCCACCCGACGCGTTGCGGTTCGAGGGCTACCGGCCGATGGCCGAACGCGCCCACCAGGGCCGGATGAATGTGGGTGAGATGGTCACGTCCACCCGAGACGCCGCCGTCGCGATCGTCGACGCGATCCTCGACGACGACGCGCCGCTGCGCTGCGGCTGCGACCCGTTGGGGACGGGCCTGCTCGATGCGTGGCGGCGACAGAGCGACGAAGCCATGATGCGCAGCATGCTCGGCACCTGGGTCGAGCCACCGGGCTGAACGTCAGCCGCGAACGTGAGGGGGTGGCGGGCTCACGGAGCGGGCGAGCTCACGGGCCTGGCCGCGCTCGGCGCACGAGATCTCGAGGAGGTCGGTGTCGTCGAGCCGTACGAGGCCCCGCTCGGGGTCGCGGCCGGCGATCCCTTCCCAGGGCTCCGACCCGTCGACGGGGGTGACGGTGATCGGCGTCCGTTCGCTGCTCGCGGTGAGGTCGAGCGCGATGTCGCCGAACGTGCCGACGTAGGTGGATGCGACCCTGCAATCGCCGGCGGCACCCGTGATCTCCGCGCTCACGGTCTCGGCGGGCGGCAAACCTTCGACCGCCTCGTATCGATCGAACATGGCGTGCTCGAGGCGGGCGCCCTCCGGCAGGGTGAGCGAGAACGCACCGACCTGTACGGTCTCGGCGCCGCGAGCCCGAGCGGCGAGGTCGACGGCGGCGAAGGCGTTGCGCTCGCCCTCGCGGTCGAATCCGAAGAGGTAGAGGTCGTCACCCACGACGACCGGGTCCGGCCCCGCCGGCACCTCGCCGTAGGGGACGGGTATCCACGAACCGCCCGCGTCGAGAACGGCGAACGTCTGGGCCATCAGCACCGCGGTCGTGTCACCCACGCTCGCGACGATCGGGTACCACTCGAAGAAGCGCGCCGGTACGGACGGGAGCTCCCGCCACCGGTCCGTCTCCGGGTCGAAGGCCGCAGCCGACATGTCGTAGTCGGCGACGATCAGCTCTCGTCCGTTCCAATCACCGGCGAGGGCTTGCGTGCCCGATGGGGGCGGCGGGAGCTCACGCCATGTGTCGGCGGCGGGGTCGTACGCGGCGGCAGTGTGCCCGACGACGACAACTTCCGCTCCCGTCCACCGGACGACGGTGCCCTGCCCGCCGAAGGATTCGATGCCAGCCGGCGGCGGTGGCAGGTCGCGCCACGCACCGGTCGCGGGATCGAGCGCGGCCGGTCCCGGGAACGTGACGATCTCGTTGCCCGTCCACGCGACCGCGCTGATCGGGCCGGCGGCCGCATCCGGGAGCGCCCGCCACGCATCGCCGTCGGGGTCCCACGCCGCCGCCGCCCGGTCACGAAAGACCACGACCTCGCCGCCCGTCCAGACCCCTACCGGCGCCGAGGGCGTGTCCGGGAGCGGCGATGGAGCGAGTGTGCGCCAGCGCGCGGCCTCGGGGTCGTAGGCGGCACCGTCGGCGAACGCCCGATCAGGTCCCGGGAGGCCCATGTTGAATGCCTCGACGTCGCCGCCCCAGACGACGACCTCCCGGTCGGTCCCGACCACGGCGGCATCGCCCCGCACACGCAGCGGGCCGGGGTCGAGGATCTCGACGCCGCCGGGCGCGCCGCCCGTCTCGGGCCCCGACGCCGCCGCGACGCGCGCAGGCCGGTCACGGGTGCGCCGATCGCTGTCGGAGCCGTCGCGACCGATCATCGCCAGCACCACTACCCACGCCCCGATCACGGCCACGACGACCAGCGCGAGAAGTGCGATTCGGCCCGATCTCGCGCTCCTGCCGCGCGCCCGCATGCCATATCGACGTGCGAAGGCGGGCCGGCGTTGACACCTCCCGCCTCGGCCGACGTCGAGGGGGCCGAGACGCTCTAGTACAAGCGCGCGCCGGACCGCTGATTCACGTTGCCGCGGCGCTCGCCTGCCCTCCTAGTACTGAACGGAGCACGACGGGTCGACGCCGAGAATGGCGAGAATCCGGCCCAGGCCGATGAACGTCGCGATACAGATCGAGAGGTCGAGGATCTCGTCATCGCCGAAATGGCCGCGGAGCCGGGCGAAGAACGCGTCGTCGATGTTCCGGTGGTCGAGCGCGAACCGTTCGGCATACTCGATCGCGATCTTCTCGCGCTGCGAGTAGTCGTCACGCTCCCGGTACTCGGCAACGTGGCGGTACATCTCCTCGGTGACGTCCTGCTGCTGCACCGCCGATGCAGCTCGATACTGCAGTCATATGGGGCAGTCGTTGATCTGGGCGATCCGCATGCGGACGCATTCCCGCTCGCGCGTCGGGAGCTTGCTCTCCTTGTAGGCGGCATCGCTGAGCGTGCCGATCGCGACGGCCATCTCCGGTCGCAGCATCCAGAGCCGGACGGCCTCGTCGCCCTCGCCGGCGGGGACGTCGATGCGAGCCATCAGACCGGCCAGATTTTGGCGTCAAACAACGGCGTCGCGCGCCGTTCTTTGACGCCAAAACGCCGTAACATCAACAGCGTCCTCCCCACGGGCCCTTGCCCTGCCACTGGTAGAGCGTCCAGGCCATGTCGTCCTGATCGTATGGCGACGCCTGTGAGGGCACCACGCCGACGAGCTGGTAGCGGCCGGCGTGGTTCGCGGCCGAGTTCCAGGTGCTCTGGAGGAACTGGTACGCGCCGTAGTAGGGGCCCGACGCGTTGTATGCCTGGTAGTTGCCCCCGCTCTCGATCGCGCGCGTGCACACGAGGAACGGGTCGTTGTGCCGGGGATGTTGCCCGGGGGTCGGTGCGTAGTTCGCCGGCGGTGTGGGCGCTGCGGGGACCGCGGCGGGCTCGGTCGCGGCCGGTGCGGGCGTGGCCGGCGTCGCTGTCGTCGACGGGGTCTCGG
>JBOGFJ010000172.1:0-3249 GCA_050743385.1 Acidimicrobiia bacterium | reverse complement strand
CGGGCGCCCTTGTTGCCGACCGTGTCCATCAGCCAGGCGGCCTTGAGCGTGAGCAGGCGCGCCTGCTCGATCTCGATGCGGCTCTCCGCCACCCGGTCCTGCACCAGACCTTGCTCGGCCAGGGGCTTTCCGAACGGCGTGCGCATCCACGCCCGCTCGCACATCAGCTCCAACGCCCGCTCGGCGAGGCCGATGGCGCGCATGCAGTGGTGGATGCGACCGGGCCCGAGGCGGGCCTGGGCGATGGCAAAGCCGCCGCCCTCCTCGCCGAGCAGGTTCGACGCCGGCAGGCGCACGTCTTCGTAAAGGGTCTCGCAGTGACCGCCTCCGGCGTCGTGCCCGAACACGGGCAGCGTCCGCACGACCTTCACCCCGGGCGCGTCGAACGGAACGAGGATCATCGAGTGCCGGTGGTACGGGTCGGCGTTCGGGTCGGACACACCCAGCAGGATCGCCACCTTGCACCGGTCGGAGGCCGCGCCACTCGTCCACCATTTGTGGGCGTTGACCACGTAGTCGTCGCCGTCGCGCTCGATGCGGCTCTGGATGTTGGTGGCGTCGGAGCTCGCCACCCACGGCTCGGTCATCGCGAAGCAGGAGCGGATGCGCCCCTCGAGCAGGGGCACCAGCCACTCGTCCTGCTGCTCGCCCGTGCCGAACTCGGAGAGGATCTCCATGTTGCCGGTGTCGGGTGCGGCGCAGTTGGTGGCCTCGGCCGTGAGCAGGCTCCGGCCCATCATCTCGCAGAGGGGGGCGTAGTCGAGGTTCGACAGCCCCGCGCCCCACTTCTCGTTCGGGAGGAAGAGGTTCCACAGGCCGCGCCGGCGCGCCTCCTCCTTGAGCTCCTCCATGACCGGCGGGTGGAAGTGGGGATCACCGGAGGCCGCCACTTGGTCCTGGTAGACGGGGCCGGCGGGGTCGACGTGCGTCTCGATGAAGTCGCGCAGCCGATCCTGGAGCTCGAGCGACCGGGCACTGAACGCGAAATCCATCACGACCCCCTCGGTTGCGAGCACCCTACCGAAGGCGTCCGCGCCGGGGTCGGGCTAGGCGGTGCCGGTGCTGCTGTGCGGCTCCATCACCGGCTTCGACTCCGGCGAGCCCCGCTGCCGCAGGTAGATGCTGAGGAAGATGATGGCGAAGACGGCGAGGAACTCGCTCTGCCAGTTCTGGAACGACTCGTACCAGAACTCCGCGCTCGTGACGTAACCCCACACCGACACCGCGGGCTCGCCGTTCTGGCGCAGGTCGTCGTTGTACACGTCGAGCCCACCGAAGGCGTGGCCCACGATCGACGCAAGGAACAGCAGGACGAACGCGAGGAACAGCGAGTTCTCGTACAGCTCGAGCCAGATCCCGCCGCGCCGCACGGGCCACGGGACGCCGGAACGGCGGAGGTCGGCCTCGCGCGGGTCGTCGTCGACGGGGTCGTGCTTCTCGGGGTCCTTCGACTCCGACGAGCCCTTCTGGATGAGGAAGACGGTCAGGATGATGTACGCCGCCATCTGCAGGAACTCGCTCTCCCAGTTCTCGAACACCGCCTCCCAGAAATGACCCTCGCCGAGGTAGGTGGCGAACGACACCGCCGGGTTCCCCAGCACGTGCTGCTCGGCGTTGTAGGCGTGGTGCCCCGTCAGCGCGAGCCCGACGACGAGAACCGCGAAGACCCCGAAGCACGTCAGGCCGAGCGCGTTGCGCCGCCAGAACGAGTCGTCTCGCGTCACGACCAGACGGTACCCGCGCGATTGCGACCGAAACGGGGCTACGGCCGTCCCTGGTGGGCCTCGGCGTACGCGCGGTTCTCGGCAACCGTGGTGGGGCCGAACGTCTGGTTCCCGGTCGGGAGCGTGAGGCGCAGCTGCTCGAGCTCTGCGCGTGTGAACGGGCACGGGACTGTGATCGGGTCGACGTCGTGGAGCTTCAGGGCGTTGAGCCCGAGTACCTTGTGCTTGACCTCGTCGGTGAGCGCGGGATAGCCGTACCGCTCCTGGTACTCGGGGCTGATCTGGAAGCTGCGGAACGCCTGGATCTGATCTTGCGGCGCGCCGTAGAACAGGGCGTCGGTGCCCCACAGCACGTTCTCGTCGCCCACGTAGAGGAGCAGCTTCCCGAGCAGGTGCGCGGCTTCGTCGGGTGACCCCATGAGCGTCCACCACGTCGACCCCAGCTCGGCGTAGACGTTCTGGTTGGGCCCGATGCCGCTCGTCTGCATCGACGCGATCAGGCGGTTGACACCCGTGTCGGCGGAGGCGGCGTCGTACGGGCCCTCCGGCAGGCCCGGGTCGTAGCCCGAGTGATAGGCGACGAACTTGGCGTCGGGGTGGGTGGCGGCGGCGGGGCCGAAATCGATCGGTGAGGCGTGCGGGCTGTTCTGGGAGAAGCCCTTGTGCGCGCAGATGATCGGCACGCCGAGCGCGACGCACTGCTCGACGAACGCGTTCCCGACGGGCGCGAGCCCCGGGTCGCCGTCGTCGAGCCGCCAAGCGTTGTTGGAGCCGTCCCAGAGGTCGGGGTAGTTGGTGAACACCTTCCACGCCACGATCGGGTACTGATCGACGGCTGCGGCCATCGCGTCCAGGTTGGCCCGGAAGCCGCCCACGTTGGGCAGAGCCTGGGCGTGCAGCAGCACGCGCTCGTCGCGACAGAGCCCCTCGGCCAGCGCGCGGGTCTCGTCCATCAGCCCCGCCGACATCGGGCTGCCCGCGGGGTCGATCGGCAGCGCCGAGAGCACCACCATCGAGGTGTCGCTCTTGAGGAACACCTCCTCCATGAAGTGGGTGATCGAGAAGCACGTCCGCGGATCGTCCTCGCCGCAGTACTGCTGGGGGAAGCCGTCCCAGAAGTCGCGTCCGTGCCGGGCCGCGGGGTTCACCCGGTATTCGAGGAAATGGCCCTGCACGTCGAAGACGAACTCGGTGCCGGCGAGCGCTTCCCGGGCCACGTCGGGATCGGTGGTGGCGGTGGTCGGTATCTCGTAGGCGCCCCCCGGTTCGGGTCGACCGCGCGATCGCGCCTCGTCTCGGCTGCACGCGTTCAGCGTGAGGAGCGTGGTGGCGGCGCCGCACACCGACAAGAGGAAGTTGCGCCGCGAGACACCGGTGTGCCGGGCCTTGTCGTCGCACGCCCGGAGGGCCCGACCGACGGCTTCGCGAACGACGGGCGAAAGCGGCCGGGGGTCGTACTCGCCGTTCGAGCAGGGCCCGAACTTGATCGGCAGCCCCGGGTCGTCGTCGTGCTCGTAGCTCATTC
>JBOGFJ010000171.1:0-6495 GCA_050743385.1 Acidimicrobiia bacterium | reverse complement strand
GCCCACGACCGCGCGGGCCGTGGCGATCGGCCTGACGATGGGCGCGGCGCTGTGCGTGAAGGCGCTCGTCCTCCCTGCGGTCGTGCCCGTCGGAGTGCTCATGGAGAGCCGGCGGCGGTCGCGCGATCTGGTGCTGGCGATCGGCGCGGCGGTGGCGGTCGGGCTGGCGGCGACTGCGCCGTGGGGCTTCGGTCGCGTCTGGGAGCAGTACATCGACTACCACCGCGGGTCGGCGCGCATCGCGTCCCACGCGGGTGCTGCCCGCAAGCTGGTCACCACACTGGTGGAGCGCGACGCGCTCGTCGTGGCCGCGGGACTGCTGGCGCTCGCCGCTACCGCGCTCCGGCGGGGCAGACCGGCGCCCGCCACCGCCGTACCCACGGGCTCCCCGCCCACGCGGATGACCGCCCTGCTCCTCGCGGCATGGGCGGCGGGCGTGGCGCTCGTGCTCGTCCTCGAGCCCGCCTTCTGGCGGCCGCAGCTGGCCGAGATCATCCCACCGTTGGCCCTGCTGGCCGCGCTCCGCCCGGCCCCGCCCGGCGCGCTCGCGGCCGCGGCCATCGTCGCGGCACCCTGGTACCTCGCCCACGTGAACCCGATGCTGTGGCCCGATCGCTACGAGCGCGCCGAGGCTGCCGCCGTCGACGACCTCCGTGCACTGTTGCCGGAGAATGCCGAGGTGATCACCGACGACCCCGGGCTTGCCTGGCGAGCGGAACGGCGCGTGCCAGGGCAGCTCGTCGACGCGTCGATCAAGCGCATCGAGCAGGGACAGATCACCACCACGGTCCTCGTCGACACCGCCACCACCGACGACGTGTGCGCCGTGCTCGTATGGGACGACCGCTACGCCGACCTTCCCGGTCTCGACGATCGTCTGGCTGCCCGAGGCTACGAGGAGGTAGCGCGCTACGGCGACCGGCGCGTCCTCTACGGAAAGGACGCCTGCCGCCCGTCGGCGCGCGCCTTGCGTCGGTGATGCTCAGGCGGCGCGTCCGAGCTCGTCGAAGGCCCGGAGGGGCGGCACCTGCTCGATGACGCGACTGAACGACACCAGCTCCGCCGCGACGTTGAGGGCGGCCACGACCACCAGGACGACGATGCGGGCCGTCTGGCCGAGGCCGAGCACGACCCCGAGGCCGAGCACGGCGCCGATGACGTTGGCCCCGGTGTCGCCCAACATGAGCCGCTCGCGCAGGTCGGGAGCGAGCAGCCCGACGGCCGCGCCCATGACGGGCGCGAGAGCAACGCCGACCGCTCCGGTCCCCAACACGAGCACGAGCGGCACGTATGCGAGCACCCCGGCCTTGATGACCCGGCCCGGAGCGCGGTCGAGGAGGTTCCCGAGGTTGGCCGCGAGGGCGATGAGCAGCGCGTCGACGAGGAGCCGCCGCCCGGTCGCGAACCCGGGGGTCGCTACCAGCACCACCGCCACGGCTCCGCCCCCGACCAACTTGAGGAGCCCGGTCGTGAGCCGGCCGTGGCGCAGGGCGCCGAGGTGTCCCCGAAACCCGCGCTCGTCGCCCTCGCCGACGACGTCGTCGATCAGGCCGAGCAGCCCGAAGCCGAACGCGGCGAACAACACCAGGCTGCGCGCCGTCGTCAAGCCGGGCTCATCGCCGACGCCGACCGCCCCCAGGATTGCCCGGCCCGCCTCGACGACGAGCACCGCCAGGACGATCAGTACCCCGCCCGCGGTCGGCACGACGCGGTCGCGGTAGTTCTGCCGGGCGAGCGCCGGGGCGCGCAGCACGCCGGCCGCGGCGATCAGGAGGAACACCACCGTCGCCGCGCCCGCCACCAGCCCCACGACGACGCTCACGCCGGGGTACTCACCCGTTCGCGCGCTTCGACGGGTTCGCGTTCGTCCATGGGCAGCGACGCGACCAGCGCGATGAGCACGCTGTTCGCCACCGCCAGCATCACCGCCGGCACTGCGATGCCGGTGTCGTTGAGCGCGAAGCCGAGTACCGCCACGATCGCGAACCCGGTCATGGCGGCGCGGAGTTGCGGAATCCGGTGATCGAGTGCTCGCAGTCGCTCAGGGGTCTTCCACACGAGCCAGGCGACGAGACCGAACGCGATCGGCACCATCCACATCCACACCGAGGTCGTGAGTCCCGACAGGTTCGTGCCCGCCTTGCGCAGGACGACGACCGCGAACGACGACCAGCCGTCGTCGGCGATGCTCTCGAACAGGCGCCCGAGATGGCTGCGCTGGTCGGCCGGGCGTGCCAGGTCGACGAGCCCGAAGAGCACCACCGCCGCGACCGCGCCCACCCCGCACATGACGATCGTGCGCACGCGCACGCGCAACCCGAGGAGGAGGTACGACGCCACCGCGTATCCCGGCAGGAGCGACAGCGTGCCCCCCACGTCGGAGCCCCAGAACGGTACGGCGTCGACGACGAAGACCACCGCGAGCAGGGTCACCGCGACCCGTGCGCCACGGCGACCACCGATCCGGTGGGCGAGCAGGCCGGCCAGGATCACCGCCGAGGAGGCGAGGGTGGCGTAGCCGAGGTTCCCGAAGCCCGTGAACCGGCCCGCGACCTTCGGCGAGTAGCCGAGCGCGCTGTTGAACTGCAGGTGAGCGCCGAGCACGACGTCGATCAGGAGGGTGGCCACGATCGCCCCCAACGCCACCATCAGGGTGTCGAGCGACTTGCCCCGCGCCACCAATGCGTACAGAGCCGCGAGCGCGGCGGCGCCCACGACCAGGAACGCGAAGTAGCTCACCGTGCCGAGGTCGTAGAACGGCAGCAGGTTGGCGAGGTACACGGCAGGCAGGTACGCGAGCGCGACCACACCACCCCCGAACAGTGCCTGGGTCAGGCTCGGGCGAACGGGGCGCACGACCGCCACCATGGTCGCGAGCGCGAGCACGAGCTGGGCGATCACGAACAGCGTCGCGACCGGCCCGACGTGAGCGTCGCGGAAGGTCGCGGCTGCGTCGGCGTCGACGAGGAACTGCCGCCGCTCCTCGGCCGAGCCGCCGTCGTCGCCCACACTCACCGGTTGTCCCTCCATCGCGTCGGGCTTCTCCACACCGAGTCGGTCGAGGATCGTGGGCGCGATGTCGACGAGCTGGACGAACCCGGAGCGCCGGGTGGATCCCGACCGCAGGAGCCCGGGCTCGACCCCCGGCGCGTGCAGCGCTGCGACCGTGAGCCGGACTTCGCGCTCGGGGTGACTCGGCCCGACGACCATCACGATGTCGCGCTCGAGGTCGACCTCGTCGAGCAGGCGGCCAACGAGGTCGTCGGTGGCCCTCAGTGCCTCCCGGAACAGGCGGGCTCGTTCGTCGGCGGTGGCGAAGCTCCGGTACGCGTCCTCTCGGACGAGGTCGGAGGCCTCCACCAACACCACCGCACCCGGCTCCCAGGCGTCGGAGAACGCCGCGGCCACGGCTTCGTTGTCGAGGCGCAACCCGAACGGCGCCGCCGCGTCCTCGACCAGGAGGCCCGGGCCCACACTCCCCGAGGGGACCACGCCATCCGAGCCCATCAGCCCCTCCACCACCGTGCGCCCGTAGATCAGCTCCCCCGGCTGGGTCGGATCGACGCCGTCGGCATTCCCGACGACGGCACGGGCGTGCCCCGACTCGGCAAGCGCGTCACCGAGCGCGCCGACCTCGGCGTCGTAGAGCTCGGCGTCGTTCTCCTCGATGATCTCGGCCAACGAGAGCGCGACGATGCCCCGCTCGACCTCCTGCCCGGTGCGGCGCTCGAACACGCTGCCGGCGGTGTCGATACCGAAACGCGCATCGACCGCGAACGCCTCCCCGTCGGCGGCGCCCCCGGCGCCGACCGCACGCGTCCCGGCGTTGAGCGTCGAGTAGCCGTCGGCGACGTCGACCCACCGGGAGATGGTTCGCGTCGCGAGGTCAGCCACGGCCGAGCTGTCGAGCAGCCCGGCAAGGTTGGGGATGTCGTCGTGGTTGCGGTCGATGTCCTCCCAGGTGAGCCCGGGAACCGAGATGAGGAGGACGCGCGGTTGGTCGCGTCCGGCGGCGTCGTCGGCACGTGCGGGCGTCGCGATCGCGGCAGCTCCCAGCGTCCCGACCACGATGGCGAGCACGACGCGCCTCATACCTCGACCATCTCTCGCTCCTCGAGCACCGAAGGCGGCGACGCCGGCACCGCTGCGGGGGTCATCACCAGAACGATGAGTGCGGCGTTGAACACCGTCAGCATCACACCCGGCACCTTGATGCCGGAGTCGTTGACGGCGAAGCCGACGACGACGAGCACCACCGCCCCGATCGCACCTGCCTGCAGCTCCGGATAACGGCTGCGCAGCGAGCGCAGACGGTCGGCCGACCACAATGCCAGGAGGAGCACGAGCAGGGCCGCGATCGGCACGACGAACATCCAGACCGTCGTCGTGATGTTGCGGAAGTTGGCGCTCAGCTTCCGCTCGACCACGGTGACGAAACTCGACAAGCCCTCGTCGGCGACCTTCTCGAACAGGCGTCCCAGGTGCGTGCGGCTGTCCGCGGGCCGGGCGAGATCGACGAACCCCGCCACGAAGAAGGCTGCCAGGGCGGCGCCGACCACGATCGACGCCGTCCGGAGTCGCACTCGCCAACCGAGCAGCAGCAGCGCCGTGAGGAGATAGGCCGGCACCATCGAGAGCACCCCGCCGACGTCTGAGCCCCACCACGGCGCGCCGTCGACCACGATCACGAACGCCAGCACCGCGACCGCGACGCGCGGGCCCGTCGTCCGTCCCAGCCGCCCTGCCAGCAGCACCGCCAGCACCATCCCCGAGGCGGCGAGCGCGGAATAGGCAAGGTTCCCGAAGCCGGTGAAGCGGCCGCCGATGATCGGCGAGTTCCCGAGGGCGCTGCTGATCTGGAGGGGCGCGCCCACGAACACGTCGACCGTGAGCACGGCCACCGTGACCCCGGCAGCGACGATCAACGAGTCGAGCTCGTGCCGGCGAGCCACCGCCAGGTACGCGCCCGCCAGCACGAACGAGACGAACGCGAGGAAGAGCCAGTAGGCGACCACGCCGATGTCGTGGAAGGGAACCAGACGGGCAAGGTAGATCGCCGGGATCCAGCCGAGAACGGCGAGCGCGGCGAACCTCAGCGCCTCGGTCGTCCGTACACCGCGGGGCAGGCCGCGCACCCAGAGGAGCACCCCGACGACGAGCGCGGCGTCGAGTACGACGAAGACGGTCGCGACCGGCTCGGTGCGATCGGCCACGAAGCGGGCCGCTTCGTCGGCATCGACGAGGAACTCGCGGCGGTCGGCGGGGTCGCCGCCCTCGCGCCCGACCTCGAAGGGACGGCCCGACATCGACGAGGGCCGGTCGACGTCGAGGAGATCGAGCACGGTGGGGCCAATGTCGATCGACTGCACGAAGCCCGCTCGCCGGGTCGTCGCTGAACGCAGCAGCCCGGCGTCGATGCCGGGGGCGCGGAGGGCGGCGACCGTCAGCGCGAGCTCTCCGTCGGGGTGGGCGGGACCGACGACGAGCACGGCGTCGCGCTCGGGGTTCACCCTCTCGAGCAGACGGCCGACCAGATCGTCGGTCTGGTGGAGCGCGTCGGCGCGGAGTCGGTCGCTCTGGTCGGGCGTGACAAGATCCCGGTACGCGTCGAAACGCGTGAGATCCGACGCCTCGACCAGCACCACCGAATCGCGCTCCCACACGTCGCGGAACGCCGCGACCACAGCATCGTTGTCGTAACGGACTCCGAACGGTGCGGCGGGGTCCTCGACGAGCAGCTCGTCTCCGACGCTACCGGCAGGGACCACACCCCCTTCGTCCATGAGCGCGCTAGCCGCGCTGCGCCGGTACACCGGCGGCACTCCTTCGGGCTCGATGCCGTCGCCGTTGGCGATCACGGCCCGCCCGTAGCCCGCCTCGGCCAGGGCGGTGCCCAGCGCCCCCGGCTCCGAGTCGAGGAGGAGCGTCTCGTTGCGATTCGTGATGGTCGCGATCGCCAGTTGGACGATGCCCCGCTCGACGGCCCGGCCGGTGCGCAGCTCGAACACGGCACCGGCGGTGCCGACGCCGAACGGCTCGTCGACCTCGAACGCCTGACCGTCGGTTGCGCCGTTGTCACCGATCGCACGCGTGCCCGCGCCGATGGTGATGTAGCCGTCGCCGAGGTTGGTGAACCGACGGCTGGGATTCGCCCGCGTGCTGAGGTCACCGACCGCCGACTCGTCGAACAGGCGATCGAGATTCGGAACATCGACGTCGGCAAGATCGGCCCACACCACACCTGGGAGCGAGACGATGAGCACCCGGTCGACCGACGGCGACGACGTGTCGCCGGGGGCCGCCCCCGCCGGCGGCGCTACCGCGAGCAGGCCGAGCGCGGCGCCGACGAGCGTCAGGACCCGCCTCACGCATCCACCTCGGCGCTGTCGGGGTCGAGGTCGCCGACGTCGCTGGACGGGCGCGGGGTGCGGCGGTGCCGCAGCGCCGGGCCACCCGTGGCGCGCACGCCGACCAGGTCGAGACCGCCGCCGATCG
>JBOGFJ010000170.1:0-25166 GCA_050743385.1 Acidimicrobiia bacterium | reverse complement strand
TCGCGGCCTTGGGCCGCGACGCCCGCCGGCTCCCTTCGGCGCCGCCGACCCCGCCGGCGATCGGCGCGTCCGGGAGCCACACGCGTACCGAGAAGCGCTTCCCGTCGACCTCGACGGGGACGGTGCGCTCGCTCAGTGGCCCGTCGGTGTCGGTTTCACCGGACGGGGCGGTTGCAGCCGCGCCCGCGGTGGCGAACGTGGACGCGTCGACGTCCTCCTCCACCCATTTCGTCGAGTGGTCACCGGCGGCGAAGTCGTCGTGCGCGAGCAGCGCGAGGTGCGCGGGAGTGGTCGTTCGAATGCCTTCGACCTCGAGCTCCTCGAGCGCGCGCAGCATTCGTCGGCGGGCACCTTCCCGGTCGGGAGCCCAGACCACGAGCTTGCCCACGAGGTTGTCGTAGTACTGCGAGATCGTGTCGCCCTCCTCGTACCCGCCGTCCCAGCGCACGCCCGGGCCCGCCGGGAGCCGAAGGCGGGTGATCGTCCCGGGGGAGGGGAGGAAGCTCTTGGACGGGTCCTCGGCGTTGATCCGGCACTCGATCGCGTGCCCTCGCGAGCGGATCGAATCCTGTGTGAACGACAGCGGCTCACCCGCGGCAACGCGCAGCTGCTCGGCCACGAGGTCGAGCGACGTGACCATCTCGGTGACGCAGTGCTCCACCTGGAGCCGCGTGTTCATCTCGAGGAACCAGAACTCGCCGTCCTGATAGAGGCACTCGACCGTCCCCGCGTTGACGTAGCCGCACGCCCGCGCGACCTTGACGGCGGCATCGCCCATCGCGGCGCGCGTCTCGTCGCTGATTCCCGGTGCCGGGCTCTCCTCGATGAGCTTCTGGTGCCGGCGTTGGGTGGAGCAGTCCCGCTCACCCAACGACACCGCGTTGCCGTGCGTGTCGCAGAAGACCTGCACCTCGATGTGGCGGGGGCGTGTGAGGTAACGCTCGAGATACGCCTCGGAGCGGCCGAAGTATGCCTGCGCCTCGCGAGCGGCCGAGTCGAGCGCGCTCTGCGCCTCGTCGGGCCCGGCGACGACCTTCATGCCCTTCCCTCCGCCGCCGTATGCCGCCTTGATCGCGACCGGCCAACCGTGCTCGTCGCCGAAGGCGACGACGTCGCCGGCACCCGTGATCGGCTCGAGCGTCCCGGGCACCGAATCCACGCCGGCGGCGGCTGCCGCCTTCCGGGACGCGATCTTGTCGCCCATGATCTCGATCGCCTCCGCCGGCGGTCCGATCCACGCCACCTCCTCTGCCGCGATCGCCCGGGCGAAGTCGGCGTTTTCGGCGAAGAAGCCGTACCCGGGATGCACGCCGTCGGCGCCCGCCCGGCGAATGACACCGATGATGGCTTCGGTGTTCAGGTAGCTCTCGGTCGCGGTCTGCCCGCCGAGCGCGTACGCCTCGTCGGCATAGCGCACGTGCGCGGCGTCGCGGTCCAGATCGGAGTACACCGCGACGGTTGTGATGCCCAGCTCTCGGCAGGTGCGCATGATCCGGAGCGCGATCTCGCCGCGGTTGGCGACGAGGACCTTCTGGAGCGGCTTCACCGTGCGCTCGGGCAAGGCTTCTCCCAGGGCTGGTCGAGCACTGGCTCGTATCCTACGAGCGATGTCCGAGGAGCCCGCTACTGCGTTCGAGGTTCGCTGGTTCCCCTCGCTCGACTCGACCAACAGCTACCTGCTCGAAGAGGCCCGGCGCGGCGCGCCCGAGGGGCTGGTCGCGGTCGCCGATTTCCAGACCGAGGGCCGCGGGCGTCGGGGTCGAAGCTGGGTCGCGCCGCCGGGTGCGTCGTTGCTGGCTTCGGTGCTCCTCCGACCCGAGCTCCCGCCCGAACGACTCCAGCTCGCGTCGCTCGTCTCGGGCGTCGCCATGGCCGAAGCCGTTCACAGTGTCGCGGGCTTCCGGCCCGCCCTGAAGTGGCCGAACGATCTCGTCGTCGGTGATCGCAAGCTCGCCGGGTTGCTGGCCGAGAGCGACGCCGACGCCGTCGTCGTCGGCATCGGCGTGAACGTCGAATGGCACGAGTTCCCCCCCGACCTCGCCGCAACCGCGACCGCGTGCAACCTCGAGGCCGGGCGGAGTATCGATCGACGCGACCTGCTGTCAGCGTTCCTCACCGAGCTCCAGCAGCGCACTCCGACGATGGACGTGGTGATCGACGACTACCGCGGGCTGCTCGCCACGCTCGGGCGACGTGTCCGCGTCGAACGTCACGACGTGGATCTGATCGGTCGTGCCGTCGACGTCGGCGACGGCGGCGAGCTCGTGGTCGACGTCGACGGGCAGGGCCCCGTTGCCGTCCACGCCGGCGACGTCGTCCACCTCCGCGACGCGGATTGAGCGGTCCTCAGGGGTCGGGATCGCGGGCGACGAGGTCGGCGAAGGCCTTCGCCAACGCGGTCGTCGTCGGGCCGGGCGCCGCGGGGATGGCGAGCCCGTCGACGTGCGAGATCGCCTGCACCTCCCGCGTCGACGAGGTCAGGAACGCCTCGTCGGCCGCCGCCAGCGCCGCGGGCGCGAGCGTCGTCTCCTCCGCGGTGATCCCATCCCCGGCGCACAGCTCGAGCACCAGCGCCCGGGTGACTCCGAGCAGGCACCCCGCCGCCGCCGGCGGTGTCCGCACGATGCCATCCCGGATGACGAACACGTTCGAGCCGGTGGCCTCGCACAGCTCGCCGCGCGTGTTGGCGAAGATCGCCTCCCCGCCTTCCCGTTCGTGAGCGAACGCGAGGGCGCGCACGTTCTCGGCGTACGACGTCGTCTTGAGGCCCGCGACCGCGCCGGTCTCGTTGCGCGTCCAAGGGGCGTGTACGACCCGCACCGCGGGTGGCCAAGGCCGCATCTCGCTCGCAGCGACGATCACCGTCGGGTGCGCCGTGCCGCGTTCGGAGCCCAGTGGTGCCGGCCCGCCCGTCACGGTGATGCGCATGCGCGCGTCGGTCAGCCCGTTCGCCTCGAGTACCGCGTCGGTGGCGGCGCGCAGCCCGTCGCTCGTCGGCGCCTCGATGCCGAGCCCAGCCGCAGATCGGTGCAGCCGCTCGTGGTGGCGGGTCCACGCGAACGGCACGCCCCCGTAGACACGCAGCGTCTCGAACACGCCGTCGCCCACGAGGAGGCCGTGGTCGAAGGGCGAGACGCGGGCGGCGGTCGTCGCCAGCAGCTCGCCGTCGATCCACACGACCGAGTCACGCTCGGTCATCAGGACGCGAGCGCGTGCGCGGGCGCGCGCGAGACCTCGGCGGCGCAGGCGAGGAGCCGCGCCCCCTTCAACTCGGTCTCGGCCCATTCGGCGGCCGGGTCCGAGTCCGCCACGATGCCGGCGCCGACCCCGAGATGCGTGGCGCCCGGCATGATGCTGAACGTGCGGATCGCGACCGCGAGCTCGCCGGCATCGCGCTCGGTATCGATCCACCCGACCGCGCCGCAGTAGACGCCGCGCCGGACCGGTTCGAGATCCTCGATGATCTGGAGCACACGCGGCTTCGGTGCGCCCGTCACCGAGGCGGGAGGGAACGTCGCCCGCAGGAGCGCGCCGACACCGATGGACGCGCGACGGCGCCCCCGCACTGTGCTGACGAGATGATGCAGCCCCGGGTGGCTCTCCAGCTCACACAACGACGGCACCGTGATCGATCCCGGCTCGCATACCCGGCCGAGGTCGTTGCGGGCAAGGTCGACGATCATCACGTTCTCGGCCCGGTCCTTCGCACTCCTGCGGAGCGCGGCGGCGTCGCGGGCCGTGCCCTTGATCGGGCGCGTCTCGATGTCGCGGCCGTTCCAGCGCAGGAAGCACTCCGGCGACGCCGACACGACCGCGAGCGGGGCGCGCCTGCCGGCCGCGCCGACGCGGAGGAACGCGGCATGGGGGGACGGGTTCCGCGCCTCCAGCGCCCCGAACAGCCCGACCGGATCGAGCGCGACCGCGCCGGTCAGCCGGCGCGTGAGGTTCACCTGGTAGCAGTCGCCGGCGCGGATCAGCTCGAGAATGGTGTCGACGGCGGCCTCGAACGCAGTGCGATCGAGGCTCGACTGCCAGCGGGGCGCCGCGATCGCGGTGACGTCGACCGGGCGGGACGGCGCACCGGCGGCCCGGCGCGCGGCATCCTCCAGCACCGGCCGCCCGGGGCCGTCGCCGACGACATCGACCGCACCGGAGGCGAGGTCGACGACGGCTCGGGCCGGGAAGCGGGCCAGGAGGAGATCGGGTGGGTCACCGCCGCCCCCGTCGGTGCGGGCCACGATCCGCTCGACCGCCCGCCCCAGGTCGTACGACGCGAAGCCCGCCCACCACCCCGCCTCGAGCGTGTCGAGGCGGGCGAACGCGTCGGGCCCGGACGCGCTGACCACGTCGGAGGGCACCGCGCCCACGATCGCCTTCCCCCCGGTGCGGACGGCGGCGGCGTCGACATCGGGAGGGAGATGCGCGAGCAGGCGCGCCACCAGGGCCACGAGCGGAGGGTACCCGCGGCGACTTCGCGGGACCCGCTGAGTAGAATGCGCTCATCATGAGTGCTGCCCGATCGGGCGTTCGCGCCTGGCTCCGGACGTACGTCCTTGCCCTCGGCGCCACCACCGCGGTCACGGTGGGCGGACTCGTCGGTGTCAACTACGTCTACGACCAGAAGATCGACAACATCGAGCGCATCGACGTCACCGTCGACGAGAACACCGACCCGGGTGAGCCCGCCAACTTCCTCCTCATCGGCTCCGATACCCGCGCGTTCGTCGAGAACCCGGAGCAGGAGGAGGCCTTCGGCGACCCCACCGTTGAGGCCGGCCAGCGCTCCGACACGATCATGGTCGTGCATGTCGATCCCGAGGCCCGCACGGGCCTGCTCATGTCGTTCCCGCGCGACCTGCTCGTCGACGTCCCCGGCCTCGGCCAGTCGAAGATCAACGCCGCCTACAACGAGGGGCCGCAGCGGGTCATCGACACGATCCAGTCGAACTTCCGCATCCCCATCCACCACTACCTCGAGGTCGACTTCGCCAGCTTCGAGGGCATCGTGAACGCCGTGGGCGGGGTGCCCATCCTCTTCGACGCGCCCGCACGCGACCTCAACACCGGCCTCAGCGTCGCCTTCTTCGGTGCGACCTATCCCGCGTGCTACGAGCTCGACGGGGCGGCCGCGCTGGCCTACGTCCGCTCACGCTCATACGAGAGGCAGATCGACGGTGAGTGGGTGCCCGACGAGCAGTACGACATCGGGCGGATCGAGCGACAGCAGGCGTTCATGCGCCGGCTCGCGGCCGAGGCGGTCTCCGTTGCACTGCGCAACCCGCTCGCGGCCAACCGCATCGCCGACGAGGCCCTCTCCGAGCTCAAGGCCGACGAGGGCCTGAGCCGCACCGACATCAACAAGCTCATCCAGGCGTTCCGCCGGGTCGATCCCAACTTGAGCAGCATCGAGATGAGAACGGTGCCGTTCGAGACCGGGCCCAACTTCGACGGTCAATCGGTGCTGTACCTCAACGAGGAAGCGGCGGAACCGCTGCTCGCCCGCCTGCGGACCCTCGAAGCACCGACCGCTCCGGCGGACGGCCCTGCACCGAGCACCATTCGCGTACGCACCCTGAACGCGTCAGAGGTCAACGGCGCCGCCGGCGAGACGGAGGCGTCGTTGCGCGACCACGGCTTCCAGAGCGGGGGCATCGGGAACGCCGACGCCCTCGACGAGACCGAGGTTCACTACCGGCCGGGCGCGGAGGACAAGGCGGAAGTGGTCCGGAGCGTGCTCGCCGGCGGCGTCGGCACGCTCGTCGAGGATGACACGATTGCCGACGCCGACGTCCAGCTCGTGCTCGGTTCCGATTTCGAAGGCATCACTCCGCCGGCCGATGCCGCGCCGACCGAGTCCGCGGCACCGGAGACGACGGCTGCGCCGAGCTCGACGCCGGAGGAGGCGACCGAGCCCGAGGACGGCGCGGAGGCTCCGGTCGCCGACTGCTAGCCCGGAAGTGCCCCTGCCGTAGGCTTTCGTGCCATGAGCTCCATCGCGGTCGTCGGCGCCGGCTACGTCGGCCTGACGACGGCGGCCTGTCTCGCCCACCTCGGTCACGACGTCGCCTGCGCCGACGTCGACGCCGAGAAGGTCGACCGACTCTCGAAGGCCGAGATCCCCATCCTCGAGGAGGGCCTCCCCGCGCTCGTCGCCGAGGGGTTGGAGGCGCACCGGCTGAGGTTCGTGGTCGGCGCTGCAACCGCGGCGGCGCGCGCCGAGTTCGTGTTCCTGTGCGTGCCGACGCCCCAGGGCGCCGCCGGCGCCGCCGATCTCTCTGTCGTCGAGGACGTCGTCCGCGAGATCGCGTCGGTGCTCCAGCCCGGCACCGTCGTCGTGAACAAGTCGACGATGCCGGTCGGCTCCACCCGCCTTGTCGAGCGGATACTCGGCGAGTCGGGCGCGGTCGTCGACGAGGTGGGCGTCGCGTCCAACCCCGAGTTCCTCCGCGAGGGCACGGCGGTGCGCGACTTCCTGCACCCCAACCGGGTGGTGATCGGATGCGAGGATGCCGCCGTCGCGGTGCGGGTGTCCGAGCTCTACAGCAACGTGCACGCGCCGATTCTCGTGACCGACCCGGCCTCGGCCGAGATGATCAAGTACGCGTCCAACGCCTTCCTCGCAACCAAGATCTCGTTCATCAACGCCGTCGCCAACCTGTGTGAGACCGTGAACGCCGACGTGCGCGAGGTCGCGTTGGGCATGGGCTACGACTCGCGCATCGGTTTCGAGTTCCTGCATCCCGGCCCCGGGTACGGCGGCTCGTGCTTCCCGAAGGACACCGCCGCACTCCTTCACACGGCGGGAGCTGCCGGGTACGACTTCAGCCTTCTCGATGGTGTGGTCGAGGTGAACCGCCGCCAGCACGAGCGGATCGTCGCCAAGATTCGCGCCGCCGCCGGCGGCTCGCTCGCCGGCGTCAGCGTGGGCGTCTGGGGGCTCACGTTCAAGGCCAACACCGACGACCTGCGCGATTCGCCGTCGCTGGCCGTGGCCGCCCGGGTCCTCGAGGAGGGTGCCCGCGTCCGGGCGTACGACCCGGCGGCGGGGGAGGAGGCCGGCCGTCGCCTGCCCGGGCTCGACGTCGTGGCCGACCCCTACGAGGCGTGCGACGGCGCCCGGGTGCTGGCGGTGCTCACGGAGTGGGACGAGTTCCGGTGGCTCGACTTCGAGCGGGTGGCGACGACGATGGACCAGCCGGCGGTCGTCGACGCCCGCAACCTCCTCGACCCGCTGGCGATGCGCCGCCGCGGCTTCGCGTACCAGGGCGTCGGCCGCTGATGCCGCGGGCCGTCGTTACGGGGGGCGCCGGATTCCTCGGCTCCCACCTCTGCGAGGCCCTCCACGCCCGCGGCTGGGAGGTGGTGGCGATCGACTCGCTGCTCACCGGGAGCCACGCCAACCTGGCGAGCCTCGAGGGTGACACCGGATTCACCTTCATCGAGCACGACGTCACGCAGTACGTGAGCGTCGACGGCCCGGTCGACGCGGTGCTGCACTTCGCCAGTCCGGCGAGCCCGCGCGACTACCTCGAGTACCCGATCAAGACGCTCAAGGTGGGTTCCCTCGGTACGCACAACACCCTGGGTCTCGCGAAGGACAAGCAGGCGCGCTATCTCCTCGCGTCGACGAGCGAGATCTACGGTGACCCCCTCGTGCATCCCCAGCCCGAGTCGTACTGGGGCAACGTGAACCCGGTCGGCCCGCGGGGCGTGTACGACGAGGCGAAGCGCTTCGCCGAGGCGATCGCGCTTGCCTACCACCGCGCGCACGGCCTCGACGTCAAGATCGTGCGCATCTTCAACACTCACGGCCCTCGGCTCCGGTCGGGCGACGGGCGCGTCGTGTCGAACTTCCTCAACCAGGCGATCGACGGCAAGCCGCTCACCGTCTACGGCGACGGAAAGCAGACCCGGTCGTTCTGCTACGTCGCCGACGAGGTGCGGGGCATCCTGGCGCTCCTCGATTCGGGCTGGACCGGCCCGATGAACATCGGCAACCCCGACGAGTTCAGCGTGCTCGAGCTTGCCGAGGTGGTGCTCGAGGTCACCGGTTCGACGTCGGAGATCACGTTCGAGGAGCTGCCTGTCGACGATCCCGTGCGTCGGCGGCCCGACATCAGCTTGGCGCGCCGCGAGCTCGGCTGGCGTCCGGAGGTCGATCTTCGCGAGGGTCTCGCTCTCACCTATGACTGGTACCGGGGGGAGCGTGACTTCCGCCGACAGGCCTGACGGCGCGGACGCCGGGAAGCCGTATCGCAAGCTCTCGGTCATCGTACCGGTCTTCAACGAGCGCAACACCGTCGTCGAGATCGTTCGCCGTATGCGCGCGGTCGACCTTCCGCTCGACCGCGAGATCGTCCTCGTCGACGACGGTAGCGATGACGGCACGCGCGCGGTGCTCTCGCAACTCGGCGACAGCACGGTGCGCGTCGTCCTGCACCCCGACAACCGAGGCAAGGGCGCGGCCGTCCGCACCGGGCTCGCCAACGTCACCGGCGACGTCGTCGTGATCCAGGACGCCGACCTCGAGTACGACCCCGAAGACTGGCCGAAGCTGCTCGCCCCCATGCTGAAGGGCCGGGCACAGGTCGTCTACGGATCGCGCTTTACCGGCGAGCACCGGAACATGCTGTATCTGCACTGGCTCGGGAACCGATTCCTCTCTTTCGTGACGAACGTGCTCTACAACACGACGCTCTCCGACATGGAGACCTGTTACAAGATGTTCGACCGGCGCGTGCTCGAGGAGATCACGTTGCGCGCTGACGGCTTCGAGTTCGAGCCCGAGATCACCGCCAAGGTCTTGCGCCAGAAGATCCGCATCTACGAGGTGCCGATCTCGTATGCGGGTCGTGAGCCCGAAGAGGGGAAGAAGATCACGTGGCGGGACGGCTTCGTCGCTCTCTGGACCCTCGTGAAGTACCGCATCGTCGAGTGACGCGCGCGCGACCGTGCGGACGAGCGGCCCGCAGGGCGGCGGCCGGTACCCTGCCGCCGAGCGAGGGAGCCATATGAAGGTGGGGATCAACGCCGAACCGCTCTTCCAGCGGGTCGCCACGGGCGCGGGCGTGTACACGCTCGCCCTCTGCGACGCCCTCGGCGCCATCGGCCACACCGACGATCTCGTCCTCTTCCACGCCGCCCACGCGCTCGTCCCCGCCGACGTGCAGGCGCTGCCTTTGCGGCGCTGCGCGTTCCCGTTCGAACGTGACGCCCTCTACGCCTCGTGGGCGGAGCGTCGCCGGCCCGCACCCCAGACGGTTTGTGGGCCCCTCGACGTCGTGCACGCGACCGGCCCGATGCTGCCCCCGGGCGGGGCGGCCGCGCTCGTCGCCACCGTGCACGACCTGTCCCCGTTGCGTTTCCCCGAGCGCTATCCGCGGGCGGCGCGCCTGTCCCTCAAGCGCGGCCTCCGCTTCGCCGCCCGAGAGGCCGACCGCATCATCTGCCCGTCGTACAGCACCGCCGACGAGGTGCGTGAGCTGCTGGGTGTCGAGCGCGACCGGCTGCGGGTCGTGCCTCACGGTGTCGCCATGCCCGAGTGGGACCCCGAGGCCGCACGCGAGTTCGTCGCCGGGCGCGGCATCACGGAGCCGTACGTCTTGTGGCTCGGCACCCAGGAGGAGCGCAAGAACGTGCTCGCAGTGCTCGACGCGTTCGAGCGCGTGGCCCGGCAGGATCCGGCAGTCACGCTCGTCGTGCACGGGCCGCAGGGGTGGCTCGGCGCCGAGGTGGCCGACGGGATCCGCCGCCGGCGCCTCGAGAACCGCACCCGGGTCAGCGAGGGCGGTCTGACCCGCAAGGAGCTGGCAGCGCTGTACTCGCGTGCCCGCGTCTTCGTGTTCCCCTCGATCTACGAAGGCTTCGGCCTGCCCGTGCTGGAGGCGATGGCGTGCGGTGCGCCCGTCATCACATCCGACCGCTCGGCGATGCCCGAGTCGGCGGGCGACGCCGCCGTGCTCGTCGACCCCGACGACCACGACGAGCTCGGCGACGCCCTCGCCCGGCTGCTCGCCGATGCCGACGCCCGCGCCGACCTCGCCCGGCGGGGCCGGCAGCGCGCTGCCGACTTCAGCTGGAACGTCACCGCTCGGCGCACCTGGGACGTCTACGACGAGCTGGTGGGCGCGTGACCGAGCCCCGCTGGGCTGGAGTCGTCGTCAACTACGAGGGCGGCGCGCACCTGTTGGCCTGTGTCCGGTCCCTCCTCGACGATACGAGCGCGGGCACGCCGCCCGAGGTGGTCGTCGTCGACCACGGGTCGGCCGACGGCTCGGTCGACGCACTGACCCACGCGCTCCCCGACGTGGCGATTCTCCGCGCCGCCAATTGCGGCTATGCCGCCGGTGCCAATCGAGGGATCGCGGCGACGGCCGCAGCCGTCGTCGCGGTGTGCAATCCCGACGTGACCGTGGAACGGGGTACCGCGGCTGCGCTGCTGGCTCGCTTCGACGCCGAGTCCGGTCTGGGCGCGGTCGGGCCGATGGTGCGCAACCCCGACGGCTCCCCCTATCACTCCGCCCGGGTCGTCCCCGGCATGGTTGATGCGGTCGGGCACGGCGTGCTCGGGCTCCTGCGGCCGACCAACCGCTTCACTCGCCGCTACCGCGAGCTCGACGTCGACCCCGCCCGGGCTCGCGACGCCGACTGGGTGTCGGGTTCCGCGGTCTGGCTCCGGCGCACGGCCGTCGAGTCCGTCGGAGGCTGGGACGAGGCCTATTTCATGTACGTCGAGGACGTCGACCTGTGCTGGCGGCTCCGTGAGCAGGGCTGGCGGGTCGCCTACGAGCCGGCAGGTGTCGTCGTCCACGTCCAGGGTGCGAGCACGGCGCGCCACCCGTACCGCATGATCCTCGAGCACCATCGCTCTCTCGCCCGGTTCGCGTCGAAGCGGTGGCGAGGCTGGCGGCGGTTGTTGCTCGTGCCCGCCGCCGCCTTCCTCACCCTGCGCACCCTGCTCGCGATGGCGGTCCACGCGCTCGGACGCGCGCCGCGCGAAGGCAGAACGGCGAGGGTCAGCGGGTAGGATCGGCGCCGACATGGCCAGGCCGACCAATCGCTACGCCCGGGCGCAGGCCCGGGCTCGTTACCGTAAGCCGAAGCGACGGGGCTCCTCATTGTGGTGGAACGTCGCCATCGGCGTGATCGTGCTCCTCGGCATCGGCGGGATCGTCGTCTCCCGCGCCTCCAGCAACGGCGCCAGCGGCTCCCCTGCGATCGGTGACCACTGGCACGCCCAGCTCGACGTGTTCGACTGCCGGGCCGGCGGGTTCCTCTCACCGGTGCCGGAGTTCGAGGCAACACCCGAGGGCACCCGCACCGGCCTGCACACCCACGGCGACGGGTTCATGCACATCCATCCCTTCACCAGTGCCGACGCGGGTGACAACGCCACGGTCGGGACCTTCCTCGACAACGCCGGTGGGTTCGACGCCTCCGACGGCTCGTGGGAGCTGTGGGAGGGCGGCACGGTCGAGAACGGCGACGCCTGTGGCGACGGCCAACCGGGTGTCGTGCGGTGGTCGGTCAACGGCGAGGAGCAGGACGGCGACCCCGGCGACTACAAGCCCGACGACGGCGACAGGATCGTGCTCGCGTTCATCCCCGAGGGCCAGGAGGTCCCACCCTCGCAGGACCTCACGCAGACGCAGGACTAGAACGTCGTGCGCGCAATCGTCCTGGTGGGGGGCGAGGGCACCCGCCTGCGCCCGCTCACGTACACGCTTCCGAAGCCACTGTTGCCCATCGCCAACGTCGCCTTTCTCGAGCGCCAGCTCGCTTGGTTGGGCCGCCACGGCGTCGACGAGGTCGTGCTGTCGCTCGGCTACCTTCCCGATGCGTTCGTCGCGCACTTCCCCGACGGCAAGTGCGGGGGTGTCCGGCTGCAGTACGCGGTGGAAGCGGAGCCGCTCGGCACCGCCGGTGGGATTCGCTACGCGGCCGACCGGGTGGGTATCGCCGAGCGCTTCGTGGTCTGCAACGGCGACGTGCTGACGGAGCTCGACCTCAGCGCGCTCGTACGCTTCCACGAAGAGCGCGGCGCCGAGGCGACCATCCACCTCACGCGCGTCCCCGACCCGTCGGCGTTCGGGGTGGTGCCGACCGGCGACGACGGCGAGGTGAAGGCGTTCGTCGAGAAGCCTCCACGCGGCCGGGCACCCACCGACTGGATCAACGCCGGCACCTACGTGTTGGAGCCGTCGGTGCTGGCCGGGATCCCGGCGGGGCTCACCGTTTCGATCGAGCGGGAGACCTTCCCGCGCATGCTCGACCACCCACGTCGTCTGTTCGCCTACCAGAGCGACGGCTACTGGCTCGACATCGGGACACCAGAGAAGTACCTCGAGGCGCACGCGGACGTGCTCGCCGGTCGACTCGGCCCGGCTGCGCTCCCTGTCGACGCGTTCGAGCACGCCCCGGGCGTCTGGTGCGAGGGCGACGTGACCATCGCCGAAGGGGCGGGCGTCGAGGGCCCCGTGCTCGTCGGTGCGGGCTCCACCGTCGGGCCCGGCGCGAGCGTGGCTCGCTCCGTGCTCGGGGCCGGCTGCGTGGTGGGGCCCGGCGCGCGGGTCGTGCGATCGGTGCTGCTCGACCAGGTGCGCCTCGGGCCCGAGGCCGAGGTGATCGACAGCATCGTCGGCCCCGGCGCCATCCTCGAACGCGCCGTGAGCGTGGGTGACCACACCATCGTGGGAGCGGCCGTGGCGGTGAGCGCCGGCTCACGAGTGACGGGCGCACGCATCCACATCCCGGGCGCGCCGGCGGCACGGTGAAGGCGCTGGTCACCGGGGGCGCCGGATTCATCGCGTCGGCCCTCACCGACCGCCTCCTGGCCGAGGGCTACGACGTCGACGTCGTCGACGACCTGTCGACGGGCTCACTCGCGAACCTGGCCGATGCCCGTGCCCGACGCAATCGCCGGTTCAGCTTTCACCGGCTCGACATCCGGACCCCCGCGACGGTCGATCTCATCGTGCACCGCCGACCCGACATCATCTTCCACCTCGCCGCTCAGGCCGACGTGCGCGTGTCCGTCGCACGCCCTGGCCTCGACGCCGAGGTCAACGTCCTCGGGTCGCTCAATGTGTGCCAGGGGGCGCTCGCCGCCGGAACCACCAAGGTCGTCTTCGCCGGGTCGGGCGGCACGCTCTACGGGGTTCCCGAGGACCTCCCGGTGCGCGAAGGGCACCCGCAGCGGCCCATCTCGCCCTATGGCGTCTCCAAGAAGGCGGTGGGCGACTACCTCCACTACTACCGCGAGGTGCACGGCCTCGAGTACACGGTCCTTGCCCTCGCGAACGTGTACGGCCCCCGTCAGGATCCCCACGGTGAGGCGGGCGTGGTCGCAATCTTCGCCGCCAAGCTGCTGGCGCGCGAGCGGCCGACGATCTTCGGTGACGGCGAGCAGACGCGCGACTTCGTCTACGTCGACGACGTTGTCGACGCCTTCTTCCGTTCGACGGAGAAGGCCGGCGGGCTGATCGTCAACGTCGGCACGGGCGAGGAGACGACCGTCCAGCAACTGTTCGACGTCATGGCGAGGGTGACCGGCTTCAAAGACCCGGCGCACTACGCACCCGCGCGGTCGGGTGAGCTCCAGCGTTCGGCCCTCGATCCCGGCCGGGCCGCGATCCATCTCGGCTGGAAGCCTTCGACGGCGCGCGACGAGGGGCTGCGCAAGACCCTCGAGTGGTTTCGCCAGCGCTGATCGGCAGGCGCGGAGGCGTCAGCGCCAGTCGCGGAGCTCGTCGAGTGCGACGGGCGGGCGCGGTCGCCCGATGTACTCCGGATCGGGGTGCCCGACGAGCACGAGGGCGTGGGGGAGCCAGTCCCGCGGCAGCCCGAGCGTGTCGCGGGCTTCCTCGGGACAGAAGATCGGTGCCGCGACCCAACACGACGCCAGTTCGGCGTCCGCCGCCGCCAGCATGAGGTTCTCGACCGCGGCTCCGAGCGACAACAGCGCCATGCCCCACTCCGCTCGCTGCCGGCCCTCGTCGGGATAGCGGTCGAGGCCATCCCACGTCAGGCAGGCGAGCACGAGGGCGGGCGCGCCCTCGAGCTTCGCGTGCGACGCCGAGATCAACTCATCGATGCGACCGGCCGCGAGGCCGTCGCCGGCGAGGTCACGCCGCCAGCGCTCGCCCATCCCGCTCGCGAGGGCCTGTTTGCCGTCGGCGCTGTCGACCACGACGAAGCGCCACGGCCGGGAGTGGTGCGGCGCCGGCGCGAGGCACGCCGCTTCGACCAGGCGGTCGAGAGTGGCCCGCTGCACGGGCTCGGGGAGGAACGCCCGGATCGAGCGCCGCGCCTCCAAGAACGCGGGCGCGTGCGTCACCGGAAGAGGTCCTCCGCCGGTGGCCGTACGAGCTCGCGGGCCGAGCCGTTGCGCCGCCACGCGGGGTCGAGCCCGCGCACGATCGCGGCCGGCACCCCGGCGGCCTTGCCCATCACCAGCTCGGCGGCCGACGCGACCTCGTCGGCCACCGCCACCTCCGTCACCTGGAGCTCCCGGCCGTAGGCGTCGCGCTCGCCCCGCAGATCGACGACCGCGGCGACGCCCGACACGCCGATGGCCACGTCGGCGAGACCCTGGCGCCAGGCGCGACCGAAGGTGTCGGAGACGATGACCGCCACCTCCACGCCGGCGTGGGCACGCACCCCGTCACGGATTCGCTTTGCCGAGCGGTCGGGCTCGACCGGGAGAAGCGCAGCCTGGCCCGCGTCGACGTTCGACAAGTCGACCCCGGCGTTCGCGCAGACGAAGCCGTGTCGGGTCTCGCTGATGATGAGCTCGCCGCGGCGACGCAGCACCCGGGTCGACTCCGACTCGACCAGCGCCCGGCGAGCGGCGGGGTCGGTCGGGTCGAGCGCCATGAGCCGGTTCTCGGCCTTCGACACGACCTTCTGGGTCACGACGAGGCAGTCGTCGCCGAGCAGCGGAGTTCCCTGCGCGCGCGCCGCGATCGCCACCAGCTCGGCGATGACGTCGCCCGGGCGGATCTCCGGCATCCCCTCGACCGGGATGATCGTCAGTGCGCGCACCAGCGCTCCCTCACGCTCACGCGACGGCGTCGAGGGTATGGCGAGCCAGCGCGGCCGCGACACGCGCATCCCGCATCAGCGTGTCGGTGACCACGGCCCGTACCCCCTGCGCTTCGACCTCGCGGACACGGGCGGCGTCGCCGGCGTCGATGACGAGCGTGCCGCAGAAGTCGGCGTACGCACGCGCCACGCCCACGCACGACACCTCGATGCCGAGTGGACGCATGAGCCGGTCGGCGGGGCCCTTGACGGGGGCGCCGGCGATGATCGGGCTGATACCCACCACGCGATCGCGCCGGCGCGCCAGCGCCTCGCGGATTCCGGGCACAGCAAGGATCGGACCGATCGAGATCACCGGGTTGCTCGGGCACACGACGATCGTCTCGGCGGCGTCGATGGCCGCGAGCACGCCGAGCGCCGGTGTTGCCGTCGCCGCGCCGTCGAAGCGCACCGCCACCACCGGTGGCTGCGCCCGGTGCTCGACGAACCACTCCTGCATGCGGAGGTCGGTGACGTCGGCAGGTCCCCGCACGCGAGCGTCGATGCGGGTAGCGACGCGCTCGTCGCTCATCGGGAGCAGCCGCGCCGCCACACCCCACGCGTCCGCCAGCTCGGTCGTGACGCGCGAGAGGGTCGCGCCCCCTTCGCGAATGCGCTGGGTACGGTAGAGGTGGGTGGCGAGGTCGCGGTCGCCGAGCCGGAACCATGTGGGTGCGCCGAACCGGTCGAGTGCGTCCATTGCGGCGAAGGTCTCGCCCGCCAAGCCCCACCCGGTCTCGGGATTCTCGGCGCCCGCGAGGGTGTAGGTGACGCTGTCGATGTCGGGGCAGACCAGCAGGCCGTGGAACCAATCGTCGTCGCCGGTGTTCACGACGACGGTCACGTCGTCGGGCCGGACCACCTGGACCAGGCCGCGGAGGAAACGTGCTGCCCCCACCCCGCCTGCCAGTGCTGTCAGCACGTGACGAGCGTAGCGGCGCGTGAACGCGCTCCGGCCCCCCGAAGGGGGCCGGAGCGCAGGGGGGACTGGGAGGCGCCGGGTTCAGGCGGCGCGACCAACGAGCTCGCGAGCGCGGGCGGCGCCGGCCTCGACGGCCTGCTTCACCTGCGCGGGCACGGTCTGGAGTTGCTCGACGAGCGGCTCGACGCGCTCCCGCACGTCACCGCCGACCGTCTCGGCCTTCGTCCGCGCTTCTCTCGCCGCGGTCTCCAGCGAGGACCTCGCGTCCTTGGCCTGTCGCGCGATCGCGCTGCGGGCCTTCTCGACCTTCACCTCGAGGTCGGCCTGCGCCTCCCGCCGGCGCACCTGCGCCTGCTGGAAGGCGAGCACACCTACTCCGACGCTCACGTAGGCGGCGTCCTGCACGGTCTTGGGGATGTCCATGACCCTCTCCTTCGGCTGCTTCGACGGGGTGGGGGGACCCCGTCTGTGCTTACCACGGTACGTCAAATGATAAACAATTGCAAGCACTCGTGACAACGGTCACGAGCGGGAGCGTTGGTAGGTTGCGGATGATGACGACCGGGGACCTGCCCGACGAGCGCGCGCCCCGCCCCGCGCAGGCGCCGGGTGCGGAGCCCGCGGCGGCTGCTGCCGCGGCCCCGCCGGTGCTCGCGGTCGTCGTCACCCACGATCCCGGCGCCTGGCTCGAACGGACCCTCGACTCCCTCGCCGACCAGGACTATCCCCGCCTGCACGTGCTGGTGGTCGACGTCGGGTCTGACGTCGACCCGACCAGCCGGATCGAGGCCGTGCTCCCCGACGCCGTCGTGCGCCGAGTACCTGCCGACGCCGGCTTCGGCGCCGCCGCCAACGAGGCGTTCGAGGCGCTCGTCGGAGTGCCCTTCCTCCTCGTGTGCCACGACGACGTCGCGCTCGATCCCAGCGCGGTGCGGCTCTTGATCGAGGAGGCGTACCGCTCGAACGCCGGCATCGTCGGGCCCAAGCTCGTCACCGCCGACGACCCGCAGGTCCTCCTCGAGGTCGGCCGGGCGATCGATCGCTACGGCGCGGCGCATACCGGAATCGAGCCTGGTGAGCTCGACCAGGAACAGCACGACGCGGTGCGCGACGTGTTCTACGTGTCGAGCGCCACCATGCTCCTGCGGGCCGACCTGTTCCGCGAGCTCGGAGGCTTCGATGCCGGGGCCTATCCCGGTGCCGAGGACCTCGAGCTGTGTTGGCGTGCGCGGCTCGCGGGCGCGCGCGTGCTGGTCGCCCCCGACGCGCGGGTGCGCCACCGTCAGGCCACCTCCGAGCGGGGCCGGGAGGACCGACCCATGGTCCGCGCCGCCGCCCGCAACCGGGTCCGTACCGTGCTCACCTGCTACTCCTCGTGGTCCCTCGTGCGCGTGGTTCCGGTGGGTCTCGTGCTGGCGGTGGGGGAGGCCGGACTCTCGATCGTCATTCGCCGGCGAGGCCGCGCCCGGGCTGCGCTGGGTGGCTGGTGGTCGAACCTGCGCCGCTTCGGTGCGGTCCGCCGCCGCCGCCGGAAGGTGCAGGCGCGCCGCCGTATCCACGACAGTGAGCTGCGCGAGCTCCAAGTACGCGGCAGCGCACAGCTGCGCTCGTACCTCTCCCACCATCTCCATACCGACGAGCGCCTCCGGACGCTCGGTGAGGCGGGACGCACGGCTGTCGACGTCGCGTCGACGGGTGCGCGTCAACCGGTCGCGCTCGCGTGCGTGGCGGTCGCGCTCCTGTTTCTCGTGGGCTCGCGCGATCTCATCTTCGGGGGTGTCCCGGCGGTCGGCACACTGGCGCGCTGGCCCGGGATGTTCGATCTGCTCGACGCCTACGCGTCCGGATGGCGCTTCACGGGCGTCGGATCGGCGGCGGCCGCGCCGCCCGCGTTCGTGCTCATGGCCGCGCTGGCGACACCCTTCTTGGGCGCGGTGGGGCTCGCCCGCACCATCCTCGTCGTGGGCGCCGTCCCGATCGGTGCGATCGGCGCGTACCGCTTCGCCCGCCCGCACGTCGGGAGGCCGACGCCTGCGGCCGTCGCCGCCCTCGCCTACGTGCTGAATCCGGTGCCGCGGAACGCGATCGCGACCGGCCGCCTCGGTCCGTTGGTGCTGTATGCGCTCGGCCCGTTCCTGGTGGCCATGGTCGTGCGTGCGGCCGGCGGTGACCGACGCCTTGCGTCGCAGATCCGCCTGTACCTCGGCTTGGCCGCCATGACCGCGGTGGCAACTGCGTTCTTCGGTCCGACGCCCCTGTGGCTGCTGGCGGCCGCCGTCGCCGTGCTCCTCGCATCGCCCCTGGTGGGGGGTGTGCTCCTCGGGCTGCGGATGGTCGCGGTCGCTGCCGTCGCCTCGGTGGGCGCACTCGTCCTGCTGTTCCCCTGGCCGCTCGAGCTCCCCGGGGCCGACCGGGCCGCGATGGGCTTCGCCTTCCGACCCGAGCTGGGCCTCGCGGAGGTGCTGCGATTCCAGAGCGGCCCCAGCGGCGCCGCCTGGACGGGATGGGGTCTCCTGGCCGCGGCCGTGCTCGCGCTCGCCCTTGCCACCGGACGCCGGCTGGCCTGGGCCGGGCGGGCATGGATGATGGCGCTGGCGGGGTTCGCCGCCGTCTGGCTGCCGGCGCGCTTTGCGCCCGACAGCTCGGTGCTCGCACCGGAAGCGGGCCTGTCGTTGGCTGCGCTCGGCATCGCGCTCGCCGTCGGGCTCGGCGCCGCCGCCCTCCTCGACGGTGAGCTGCGCCGGTACGGGTTCGGGTGGCGCCAACCCGTGGTCGCGATCGCGGGCCTGGGCGTCGTGCTCGCCGTGGTTGGCTTCGCCGCCGACTCGGCCGACGGTCGCTGGCATGCCCCCAGCCGCGACTGGGATCAGGCCCTCGGCTTCCTGCGCGCCGAGCGCGCCGATGGCAGCTTCCGCGTGCTCTGGGTCGGCGATCCCACCGTGCTCCCGCTAGACCCGTTCGTGACCGCCGACGGAGTCGGCTATGTGCTCACACGCGACGGCCCCGGTGACGGCCTCGAGCTGTATCGCGCCCCGGCGGGCGACGCCGATCGCATCGTCGGCGAATCCGTCGATCTCGTGGGAGAGCAGCAGACGAACCGACTGGGTCATCTCGTCGCCCCGATGGGGGTGCGGTACATCGCCGTGCCCAACCGATCGGGGCCGAGGGCGGAGACGGTCGCGTTCCCACCCGCCGCGGTGACCTCCGGCCTCGACGACCAGACCGATCTCCTGCGTCTGGGCACCGATCCCGGCATCGCCCTCTACGAGAACACGGCCTGGGCCGCGACGCGTGCCCTCGTCGACGACGAAGCCGCGTCCGACCTCCCGCTCGACTCGCGGGACCCCTTGCGGGCGGCGCTGCGCACCGAGCTCGCCGACGCCGAGCCGTTGTCGGGCGCGGTCACCGACTCGTCTCCCACGGGCCCGGGGACCGTGCTCTGGAGCGAGGCCTACGACACCGAGTGGGAGGCGCGGGCCAGCGGCGAGACGCTCGAGCAGGTGGAGCCGTTCGGGCTGACGAACGGGTATGTCCTGCCCGAGCGCGGATCGGTGTCGATCAGGTACGAGGGTCAGATGCGCCGCTACGTCGAGCTCGCTATGGGAGCGGCGCTGTGGGTGATCTTCGCCGTGGTGTGGTGGTGGCACGGCCGCTACGACCGGGAATGGCGACGGTGAGCGATCCTGGGTACGAGCCCCGTCGGTCCCGGCTCGGTAGCGCGCGGAGGTGGGTCCCGCGCGCGCCGATCATCATCGTGGTGGTGGCGGCGATGGCCGCGGCGGTGGTGTTCGACGGGACCGAACCCGACCGGGACGCGAGTGCGGCGGGTGGCGGCAGGGACGCGCCCGCCATCCCGAGAGCGGATGCACTGTCGGTCTCGTGGTACTGCCCCGAGGGGACCGCGGGCGGGCGTGCCGACGAGACCCTGCTCGTGGCCAATCTCGGTGGCGAGGACGCGGCGGCGGTCGTGACCGTCTTCGACGGCGACGATGAACCCGCGCGCGAGCGCGTCGACGTCCCCGCCCGCGGTCAGGTGGAGGTCGAGCTCGCCGAGCTGACCGACGAGCAGGAGGCGCTCCTGGCCGACGGCAACATCGCCGGCCCCGGGGTCATGGTCGAGGCGTTCGGCGGTGAGGTCGTGGTCGAGCATGCGGTCGTCGGCGACGGTGGGTTCGCGGTCGGACCGTGCGCGCGCGGGGCCGCGCCGGAGTGGTTCTTCGCCAGCGGCACCACCGTTCGGGGAACGGAGCTCATGCTGAACCTGTTCAATCCGTTCGGCGACGATGCCATCGTCGACCTGATGTTCCTCACCGACACCGGCGTGCAGACGCCTGACGGTGCCGAAGCGCTGATCGTGCCACGCGGGTCGCGGGTGTCGGTGCCAGTGCACGCCCTGGTGCAGCGCCAGGTGCAGGTGGCGACGGCGGTGCGAGCCCGAACGGGGCGCGTCGTCGCCGAGCAGTCGCTCGCCAGCGACGGCAGCGAGATCGCGGCGGGATTCGGGCTGTCCCTCGGCGCCGCCGGGCCGTCAGACACGTGGACGCTTCCCTACGGCTCGGTGAACGCCCCGGGTGCGCACACCGTGAGCGTGGCGAACTTCGGTGAGAACGGTTCGGAGGTCGAGGTGCGCGTCGATGTCGACGACGGTGAACGCATCGAACCGGAGACGGTTCCGGTGCCGGCCCGGTCTGTGGCCGTCGTCGACGTCGGCGGCCTCGCCCCCGCCGGCGCGGCCTATGCCGTCGACGTGCAGGCGACGGGTGCCGAGCCCGTCGTCGTCGATGAGCTGCTGACGCTGGCGGGCGACGGTGCCGGCGGGCTCGCGCTCGACTCCGGTGCCCCCGAGGCTGCCCGGCGATGGGCGTTCGCGGGCGCAGCCGGTCTCGACGCAGACGCGATCGTCTCCGTGGTCAACCCCGGCCCGCGTCCGGTTACCGCGTCGCTGTCGGTGTACGGGTCAGACGACGGCGAGTCCCCGAGCCCGCCCGAGCTCGAGCTCGGCGCCGGGGAGCGGGGCTCCTTCGACCTCGAGGAGCTCGAGATCGGAGCCGATCAGGTGCTGCTCGTGCGGGCCGACGGCCCGGTGATCGCCGAGCGCCTGCTGGTCACGGAATCGGGAGGGTCGCTCGATGCCGGAGTTCCGGGACGGTAGGCGGCCTCGGTGACGGCGCGCCTCGTCCTCGCCGCCGCGTTGATCGCCGCCGCGCTGGTGGTGGCCTGGCTCCTCCAGCGCCGACGCCCGGCGCCCCCGGTGCGCGACGTGTACCCGGTGCCGCGTCAGCTCGACCGCGCCGATTTCCCGCGCTCCCAGGCTCCGTGGCTGGTGGCGCTGTTCTCGTCGACGACCTGCGACTCGTGCGCCGGTCTGGCCCGGAAGCTGGCGGTGCTCGACTCGCCCTCGGTCGTCGCCTGCGACATCGAGTTCCACGCCCAGCCCGACCTGCATCGCCGTTACGAGATCTCTGGGATCCCCACCACGCTCGTCGCCGACGCCGAGGGCGTCGTACGGGCCGCCTTCGTCGGTTCGGTCACCGCCACCGACCTCTGGGCCGCGGTCGCCGAAGCCCGCGCCCCCGGCTCGACCCCCGAGCCCGACCTCGGAAGGCTCGAGTAGGGGCGCTCAGCGTGTTTTGGCGTCAGCAAACGGCGTGTCGCGCCGGTTCCTGACGCCAGAACGGTCAGTCGCGCGCGGGTTCGGGCTCGGTGGTGATGCCGCCGACACCCTCGACCACGTCACCGAGCGAGTCGCCCTCTACGGGCGCCTCGACCTCGGCCTCGGTGCCGTCGGCTCTTGTCGTCTTCCGCGGACCGCCGACGTGGTGCCCGGCGGCCTCGTCGACGAGCCGGGCCACCTCTTCTCCGTCGAGGGTCTCGTGTTCGAGCAGTGCGCGGGCGACCGCCTCGAGTCCGGGGCGGTACTCGCCCAACACCTTGCGGGCGCGATCCTCCTCGTCGCGCAGGATCTTCTCGACCTCCTCGTCGATCACGCGTGCGGTGTCGTCGGAGTAGTCGCGCGTGTGCACGAGATCCTCGCCGAGGAAGACCGCGCCCTGCGAGCCCCACGCCATTGGCCCGATGCGGTCGGACATGCCCCACTCCCTCACCATCTTGCGGGCGAGCTGGGTGCAGCCGACGAGGTCGTTCTCGGCGCCGGTCGAGATATGGCCGTACACGAGCTCCTCGGCGATGCGGCCTCCGAGCCGCACGACGAGCGAATCGGCGATGTAGTCCTGCTTGTAGATGTGCTTCTCCTCGAGAGGCAGCTGCTGGGTGACGCCCAGCGCCATGCCCGTCGGGAGGATGGTCACCTTGTGTACGGGATCCGCGTGCTCGAGCACGTACGCGAGCACCGCGTGGCCGCCCTCGTGGTAGGCGACCACCTCCTTCTCCTCCTCCGACAGCGCCATCGACTCGCGCTTGAGACCCATGAGGACGCGGTCGCGAGCGGCGTCGAAGTCTTCGCCGTGGATGGCGTGCTGACCGCGCCGCACCGCGAACAGCGCGGCCTCGTTCACGAGGTTGGCGAGGTCGGCCCCGCTCATGCCGGGTGTGCCGCGGGCAATGACGTTGATGTCCACGTCGTCGTCGATCTTCTTGTCGCGGAAGTGCACCCTGAGGATGGCGACCCGCTCCTCCTGGGTGGGGAGCGGGACCATGATCTGACGGTCGAAGCGACCCGGGCGCAGCAGCGCGGGGTCGAGCACATCGGGCCGGTTGGTCGCGGCCATCATCACGATGCCCTCGGTCGCCTCGAAGCCGTCCATCTCGGCGAGCATCTGGTTGAGCGTCTGCTCGCGCTCGTCGTGCCCGCCGCCGAGCCCGGCGCCGCGCTTGCGACCGATGGAGTCGACCTCGTCGACGAAGATGATCGCGGGAGCCTGCTTCCGAGCCGTCTGGAACAGGTCGCGTACACGGGCTGCGCCGACACCGACGAACATCTCCATGAAATCGGAACCCGTCACCGACACGAACGGCACGCCCGCCTCGCCGGCGACCGCACGAGCGATGAGCGTCTTCCCGGTTCCCGGTGGACCGACCAGGAGCACGCCCTTCGGGATCTTGGCGCCGATCTCCTTGAACTTGCCCGGGTTCTTGAGGAAATCGACGACCTCGGCGATCTCGGCCTTCACGGGCCCGTAGCCGGCGACGTCAGCGAACGTCGTCTTGGGCTTCTCGGTGGAATACACCTTGGCCCGGCTGCGCCCGATGTTCATCACCGCGCCCATCTGGCCTGCCTGCCGGCGACTGATCCACACGAACAGCAACACGATCAGTCCGATCGGAAGCAACCAGATGAGCAGCTGACCGAAGAAGTTCTCGCCCTCGCGCTTGTATTTCACGTCGACGTCGTGCTCACGGAACAGCTGGAGGTCGCGCTCCTGGAAGTCGTCGTTGGGGCCCGAGCTCGAGAACTCGTCCTTGCCGTCGCGTGGCTTGGTGAACTGGCCCGTGATGTTGCCGTTCGAGGGGTCGTACTCGATGCTGTCGACCTGGTCGTCACGGACGGCTTCGCGCACCTCCGAGTACGTGAGGTCGACTCTGTCGGAGCCTCCGTCGGCGACGTTGAGCAGCAGGAAACCGCCGACGAGCACCGCGATCAGGATCCACGGCGCCCATCGCGTCCAGGACGAGGAGGTCGGTCCGCCGGTCCCGGGCCGCTGCGGGCCGGGGCGCGGGGGCCCACCGCGTTGCGGGCGGTCGGGCGGCATGTCCGAGGGAGGCTTGCCCATCACCGCCATCGTACGGCCCGAAGCAGGGCCGGACGGCCCGCGTGCTCCGCCGGCCGCCCTTGACCCACCGGGGGCCCCGTGGTACGTTCGTTTCGTCCTTCGAAGAGGCGGGCCGAAAGGTCAGTCACTTCGGAGGACATTCTCGTTCCGCCCCCTTTCCGGTGCTCCGATACGTTGACCGGGGATGGACAAGCCGGCGACCCCCCGAACCGGCGGCGTCCGCTGGGGTATTCCGGACGTCGCCCTCGCCTGGCTCGCCGGCCTGATCGGAGCGGTCGTGCTGGGCGCACTCGCGGTCGCCGCACTCGATGTGCCCGAAGACGACGTCGCCGATGACGTCGGGGTTCTCCTCGCCACGATCGTCGGGCAGACGGCCGCCGTGGTGAGCGTGCTCGCGCTCGTGTCGCGGTCGAAGGGGCGGGCGAGCCTGCGCCGCGACTTCGGCCTCGTGGTCCGCGCGCGGGACGCCGGGTGGCTGGCGGCGGGCGTGGGCCTCCAGATCGCGCTCGCCCTCGCTCTCTATCCGGTCGCCCAGCTCTACGACCGCGACGAGTCGCAGACGGTCGTCAACCTCCTCGAGGACGCGTCGGGTCCCGGCCTCGCGCTGTTCGCGGTCGCGGTGGTCGTGCTCGCCCCCCTCGCGGAGGAGCTGCTCTTCCGCGGTGCCTTCCTCCGAGCGCTGATGCGCCGGACGACCCCGGCGTGGGCCATCTTCGCGTCTGCCCTGGTGTTCGCCGTAGTCCACCCGCTCGGCGACCCCGAGGTCGGGTCGGTGATCGTCGTACCCGCCATCCTCACGCTCGGGGTCGTGTCCGGGTACCTCGCGGTGCGGACCGGCGACCTGTCCCGCTCGATCATGCTCCACGCCGGCTTCAACCTCCTCACCGTGCTCGGCGTCGTCATCGACTGACTTTCTGGGTCGCGCTCGCTGCGCTCGCCGCTCCCGCACGCGCCCGACAGCCCGGGGGCGGGCACGGCCCGCCCCCTCACCGGTGGATGGCAGCTCCTGCTCCCGAGCCGAACCGCGCTCAAGTTCGGCGGCCTGAATGCCGTTGATCATCCTGGCGGTAAGGCGTTCAGGGGAGGCGGACCATGCGTTGCACCACTTGCACGAACAGCGCGCTCGTCGAGATCCGGATGCGGATCGGAAGCGCCGACGTGAGATTCCGACGCTGCGGTCGTTGCGAGACCCAGGTGTGGGAGACGGTCGAGGGCCCGGTTGGCCTGACCGACGTGCTCGACCTGGCTCGGGCTCGCGGCTGACTCTTCTGGTCGCGCTCGCTGCGCTCGCCGCTCCCGCACGCGCCTGACAGCCCGGGGACGGGCAGAGCCCGCCCCCTCACCGGTGGATGGCAGCTCCTGACTCTTCTGGTCGCGCTCGCTGCGCTCGCCGCTCCCGCACGCTCCTGGCGGTAGGAAGGGCGGCCCGGAGC
>JBOGFJ010000169.1:0-5950 GCA_050743385.1 Acidimicrobiia bacterium | reverse complement strand
GCCGATGATGTCCGACTCCTTGATGGGCCCGAACACCCGGCCGTCCTTCGATTCGTTGCGATTGTCGCCGAAGACCAGGTAGGAGTCGGCGGGGACGACGCAGGTCGTCCTGCTCACCGGAGGCTCGCACTTGCCGGCAAAGTCCTGGGTCGGCACGGTCTGTCGCGTGTCGTCGGGAGCGAGGTACGGCTCGTCGAGTGGCTTGTTGTCGATGAAGACCTGGCCGTCGCGCAGCTCCACCGTCTCGCCCGGGAGCCCGACGACGCGTTTCACGAGGTCCTTCACGCCCGGAGTGCCCTCGTCGTCGGGCGCCTCGAAGACCACGATGTCGCCCCGGTTCACGTCGTGGAGCTTGTAGCTGAGCTTGTTGACGAGCACCCGATCGCCGACCTTCAGCGTCGGGGTCATCGACTCGGAGGGAATGTAGAAGGCCTGGAAGAGGAACGTCTTGATCAGGAACGCGATGAGCAGCGCGCCGCCGATGAGGAGCACCCACTCGACGATGATCTTGCGCGTCCGCCGGCCGGCGGTGCCCTTCTCGGGCGCGCCGGCGCCGTCGGAGGCCGGAGGTGCAACCGTGGTGGAGTCGACCGGCGTCGTCGACTCGGTCGTCAACCCGGGTGAGGAGGCCTCGGACGCGACGACTGGAGCCGGGTTGTCGGGGACGCGCTCGGGACCGGTCACGGGGAGGGCTCCACTCGCGTCATCCTCCCACGCGCCGGTACCGTCCCAGGAGCCGGCGGGCCGCCGCGGCTGCGACCGGGCGCAGCTCCGGTGGCTCGACGACACGGGCGTCCGGTCCGAGACGCAGCAGCAGCCGCTCCAGCCACGCCTGCTCGCTGATCGCGAGCACGACCCGCCACGAGCCGTCGGGGTGCTCTTCGACCTCCTCGCAGGGATAGCTCTCGACCACCCAGCCGGCGGCGGGTTCCAGCTCGAGGGTCACGCGCGGGTCGTCCGGGCTCGGGTGAAAGACCGTCTCCGCTACCGCGGTGGCGTCGTCGGCACGGGGCTCGAATGCCTCGCCGGTGGCGCGCACTGCTTGGATCCGGTCGACGCGGAACAGCCGATCGGCGTCGACGAGGTGGCACCAGGCATCGGCATACCAGTGGCCATAGGCGTGGAACACCGCGTACGGGTCGATACGGCGGGTCGTGAGCGCGTCGCGACCGAAGGAGTAGTAGTCGATCTCGACCCGTTCTCCCGTCGCCGCCGCCTGCCGCAGTGCGTCCAGGTGGGGGGGCTCGCCGACCTCGACCGCGAGACCGTCGCCGGTGCCGAGGCCGGTGGCGAGCTTCTCGAGCGCGGTGGCCAGGGTGCCGTCGGTATCGGAGCCGGGTACCGCGAGGAGGGCTCGACCACCGGCGAGCAGCGCGAGGCCCTCCTCGGCAGTGAGGCGGAGGGGGCGGCCGAAATATTCGGCGAAGCGGATCCACACGTGCCCGTCGACGAGCTCCACCTCGATCATGCGATCGGGGGTGTACGGCGGGAGGCCGCACAGCGGGAGCAGCTCCAGGTCGTGCTCGAGCTCGCGCTCGCTCACGTCGAAGCGCGCCGCCATGTCGGCCAACGCCGCACCCGGATGGTCGGCGATCCAGGGGACGAGCGCCAGCACCCGCCGCAATCGTGGCCCTGCGAGGGGACGGGGGCTCATGCTTTCCCGCCCCCGGCCCGGAGGGCCCGGCCGCTCGGGCCCCGGTCGCTTTCGCGCCGGATACCTGACGCCGCCGTCGCGCGCCTCATGCCGGGGTAGCGAGCCGTTCGAGCCAATCGACGACCTCGCCGCGCAGCTCGGGGGGCGCGAGCACCTCGGCCCCGTCGAGCAGGCCGACGACGAACGACCGAAGGGCAGCGGCGTTGGTCACTTGGAGCCCGACCACCACACTCCCGTCGGGACGGCGCTCGATCACCGCCTGCTCGCCGACCTGGTGGACGACGCCGGGAGCTTGTGGCGCGTCGACCAGCACCTGTGCGACGACGGGCTCGTCTCCGCCGAAGCGCCACGGGTCGTCGCGCAGAAGCTCGCTCGGATCGAGATCGGCCGGCGGTTCGACGGTACCGGCAGCGCCGAGCTCGACCGTGCCGTCAATGCGGTCGATGCGAAAGGCGCGCTCGTCGGCACGGTCGTGGTCGTGGCCGACGACGTACCAGTGACCGCGGCGGAACACGATGCCCCAGGGGTCGAGGCGGCGCTCCTCGCCGCGGTAGTCGAACGTGACCGGTGCGCGCTCCCGGTAGGCGTCGAACAGCGCCGGCAGCTCCGGCACCGTCGGCAGCGCCGCCACCGCGGTGGCGGCTTCCCCCTCGAGCCCACCGAGCTTCCAGAGCGCTTCCGGTCCGGCGCCGCCCTCGAGGCGCACGGCCGTGATCGCGACGTGGAGCGCGGCCTGCTCTTCCGGGGTGAGGTCGAGCTCCGGGAGGTAGTACTCCTCGGGCCGGATTCGGTATCCGACCTCGGGTCCGAGCGCGTCGAGCGTCTCGGTCTGCAGCGGGATCCCGATGCCGCGCAGGGTGTCCTTGTCGCGCTCGAACTGGCGCCGGTAGGAGGCCTTGTCGTGCGGGTAGCCGGGCACCAGCTCGACCAGCTCTTCCAGCGGGAGGGGTCGGCGGGTGTCGAGCAGCGTCGCGACCAGGTTCGTCAGCCGCTCGAGCCGGTCAGCCACGGTCGCCCGCTCGCGTGTCGGCGATCCGGCGCGCGGCCAGTGCGCCGGCGGCGCCGGCAGCGAGGAAGAGTGCGGGATCGGCCGCCGCGGGCCGACCCATCGACACCACCTCGAGACCGGCACGGTCGAGCAGCGCCAGCACGTCGGGTGGGTCGACCTCCACGAGCTCGTGACGCGCATCGATCCCCGCTGCGACGAGATCCGCCTGCAGCCGCGCGTCCTCGTCACCGCCGAGACGCGGAACCGCCACCACAGCCCGCTCCCGGCACGCCAGCCGCAGCGCGGTCCGGCTGTGGTGCGAGAGCCCGACATGCCGGGCGCGGGGGTCTGCGAACGACACCCGCAGGCACGCGATGGGGACACCGCCGAGCGCGGTGGCGGCGTCGAGGATGGGGCCGACCTCCATGCCGGTGAAGCCGAGACGGGTGTTGGTGCCGACGATGCCCGGTCCCATCGCCACCACGACCGCGTCGGCGGCGGCGACCTGGCGCGCGACTGCCAGTGCGGAGAAGATCGAGACCGCCTCGAGATCGCCGCCGAAGGCATGACCGCAGGTCACCGTGGCGTCGAGCAACTCACGTTCGCGCAAGTCGAACACGAGATCAGACAGCGCGAGCGGGAGGCCTGCGCCGTCGGTCATCACGTAGACGAGCCTGGCGTCGGGCGCGGCGTCCTTGAACGCCACGGCCACCGCCGGTACCTGGCTGTGCAGCGCGGCCGCCACCACAGGCATGCCGGCGACCGACTCCACCTCCGCCAGCTCGGCCGCGTGCTCCTCCGTGCTGCCGACGTCGGCCTGAAGGCTCGTGTAGCGGCCTTTGATGATGTGACCCGGCCCCGGCTCGTGGAGCGACTCGCGTGCCAGGTTCCAGTGCACGACGTGCCAGCCTCCGGTTCCGAGGCCGAGCTCGACCGCGGTTGTGTTCACGACGACGCGGTCGCCGGGCGCGACGGTCCCGGTCAACTGGGGCAGCACGTAGGCGCGCTCGGGGCCGCAGCCGAGGTCGACATCGACCCGCTGCAGACCCGGTCGCTCCTCGAGCACCTGCACGACGTCGCCGGTCTTGAACGAGGGCACCGGTTCAGGCTATGAGGTGAGAGGTGCCATCAAACGCCCGTCACAAGCTGCTGATGAGTCGCTCGACCCGGTCGTCCCGAGCCTTGAAGGGGTCTTTGCAGAGCACCGTGCGCTGCGCCTGATCGTTGAGCTTCAGGTGCACCCAGTCGACCGTGTAGTCGCGCTTGCGTTCCTTCGCCCGCTTGATGAACGCGCCTCGCAGCCGCGCCCGGGTTGTCTGTGGTGGCGTGTTGACGGCAGCGTCGATGTCGGCGTCGGTGACCGTGCGCTCGACGTGGCCCCGGCGCTCGAGGAGGTAGTAGAGCGACCGGGCTCGGGTGACGTCGTGGTACGACAGGTCGAGGAGTGCCACACGCGGGTGCGTGAGCGGCAGCTGGTTCTTCTGGCGGTACGCCTCGATGAGGTGGTACTTGACGACCCAGTCGATCTCGGTGTCGAGCGAGAGCGGGTCCTTCTCCAGCCCGGTCATGGCGTGCTCCCACATCGCCAGGGCCCGTTCCTCGAGCGGTGCCAGCCCGCGGCGCTTGGCGAAGCGCAGCGCCCGGTTCAGGTACTCCGACTGCACGTCGATGGCCGAGAGCTCCCGCCCGTTGGCGAGCCGCACCCGGCGACGGCAGCCGAGGTCGTGGCTGATCTCGCGGATCGCCCGGATCGGGTTCTCGAGGCTGAGATCGCGCCACGGCCCGGCGTCTTCCTCGAGCATGCGCAGCACGATCGAGGTGGCCCCGATCTTCAGGAACGTCGTGTACTCGCTCATGTTCGAGTCGCCCACGATCACGTGGAGGCGACGGAAGCGCTCGGCGTCGGCGTGGGGCTCGTCACGCGTGTTGATGATCGGGCGGGAACGCGTCGTCGCGCTCGACACTCCCTCCCAGATGTGCTCGGCCCGCTGGCTGAGGCAGTACATGGCGCCGCGGGCGGTCTGGAGCACCTTTCCCGCGCCCGCGTACACCTGCCGGGTGACGAGGAACGGGATGAGCACGTCGGTGAACTTCCCGAAGTCGCCGTCACGCTCGACGAGGTAGTTCTCGTGGCAGCCGTAGGAGTTGCCGGCAGAGTCGGTGTTGTTCTTGAACAGGAACACCTCGCCCCGGATGCCCTCCTCACGGAGGCGGTGCTCGGCGCTGCGCACGAGACCCTCGAGGATCCGCTCCCCCGCTTTGTCGTGAACCACGAGGTCGGCGATCGAGTCGCATTCGGGCGTCGCGTACTCGGGGTGGCTGCCGACGTCGAGGTAGAGACGGGCGCCGTTCTCGAGGAACACGTTGCTGGAGCGGCCCCACGACACGACCCTCCGGAAGAGGTAGCGGGCGACCTCGTCGGGGCTCAGGCGGCGCTGGCCCCGCAGCGTGCAGGTGACGCCGTACTCGTTCTCGAGCCCGAAGATGCGTCGCTCCATCAAATGGCTCCGTCGCTCGGCGCCGGGCCATCCTCCGGGAAGCCATCCTCCGGGGAGCCATCCTCCGGGGAGGTGGCCGGCGCCATCCTGCGGGACGCTCCTCCGCACACCATCGGTCGGAGCGTACCGGCCCTGGCGGGCACTGCTGTCGCGCAGCCGCGTCAGGAGATCCCGGCGCAGGCGGGCTCCGCATCGAAGGCGTCGTCGAGCGCCTCGACGTCGTAGCGCTCGGACGCGTCGTCGAAGGTCTCGTCCACTGCCTCAGCGCCCTCGGTGATGTCGTCCCGGATGTCTTCCAGCGCGTTCTCGAACTTGCGCCGCCGGTCGGTGTCGAGGTTTTCGACTTCCTTCCGGGCGTCGGCGAAGGCGGCCCGGGCCTGACGGAAGCCCCGGCGGAACGCCCTCGCCACCGCCTTGCCGTCGGGCACGCCGGGTGTTCCGTCCCGCTCGAGTCGCTTCAGCAGCGCGTCAGTGTCGCGCGTCACCTGACGCAGATAGCTCACGACGGCGTCCCGCCGTTCATCGAGGCCACCTTCGGTCACCTCGTTGTCGGTGCGCGCCCGGGTGAGGTCGTCGCGCCAGGTCGTGAGGGACGTGCACAGCGATTCCACCCACTCGTCCGGCGGGACCGCCCCGGACGGGAAGCCGGCCCCGACGACGGCGACGGCCGCCGCGAGGGCGCACGCTCCGAGTGCAACCGCCCGCTGCCTCCGATGTCCTCGCATCAATCGCTCCTCGTCGAACGACCCGGGCGGGATCGTGTCTATCGCCGTGGCAACGACAGCGCCACCGACCGTGACGTTGCTCCGT
>JBOGFJ010000168.1:0-2888 GCA_050743385.1 Acidimicrobiia bacterium | reverse complement strand
GACGAGGTCGCGGGCGGTCGGTCCGTAGCCCCACTGGAGGCCACCGTGCGAGAGCGACACCCGCTCGTTGGCGAGCGTCGTCTTGGCCATCCCCCAGCCCAGGTTCTCCTCGCCCACGAGGTTCTCGACCGGTACCCGCACGTCGGCGAAGAACACGTCGTTGAACCCACCGGTGCCCGTCATGTTGCGGATCGGGTGCACCTCGATGCCCGGCAGGTCCATCGGCACGATGAAGTACGAGATCCCACGGTGCTTGGGTGCATCGGCCTGCGTGCGCGCGATCAGGATCCCGAACTTGGCGTTCTCGGCCAACGACGTCCACGTCTTCTGGCCGTTCACCACGAAGACGTCGCCGTCGCGCTCGGCGCGCCTGCTCAGGCAGGCGAGGTCGGAGCCCGAGCCCGGTTCGCTGAAGAGCTGGCACCAGATCTCCTCGCCCCGCAGCATCGGCCAGAGGTAGCGCTCCTGCTGCGCGTCGCTCCCGAGTGCCACGATGATCGGCCCGCAGTGCCCGATCCCGATCGGGTTGACCGGCTTCGACACGCCGGCGCGGCGGATCTCGCTCTCGACGATCAGCTGGAGCGCGGGGTCGGCGTCGAGGCCGTACGGCCGAGGCCAGTGCGGCACCACGTACCCGGCGCGCACGAGCTCCTCGCCCGTCGGCTGCGGGTTGGCATCGAACCAGGCCCGCACCTCGACGCGTCGCGGATCGTCCTCGGGCGGGAGGTCGACGTCCATCAGATGGCTCCCTCGCTCGGCGCCGGGGTACCCGGCGCCGCCCTTCGGGGCGCTCGTCCGCACATGGGCACGCGTCAGGGTTGGTGAGCGCCGACGACCCACATGGCGAAGTACTGGGCGGCGCCGCCGTAGGCGTGGCCGAGCGCGAGCCTGGCGCCGTCGATCTGGTGCTCGCCGGCCTGGCCCCGCACCTGGAGCGCCGCTTCGGCGAAGCGCAGCATGCCCGACGCGCCGATCGGGTTCGACGACAGCACGCCGCCCGAGCAGTTCACCGGGATGTCGCCCTCCATCGACGTCGCGCCGCTCTCGGTCAGTTTCCACCCCTCGCCCTCGGGCGCGATGCCGAGGTTCTCCATCCACATCGGCTCGTACCACGAGAACGGCACGTAGCACTCGATCATGTCGAACTGCTCGCGCGGGTTGGTGACGCCGGCCTGCGCGTACACGTCGGCGGCGCAGTCGCTCCCTCCGCGCGGGTTCACCGGGTCGCGGCCGGGGAACCAACCCAGCTCGGTGCGTACGGCTGTGCCGTGCACCCAGGCCGGCGGCTTGGGCGCCTTCTTCCCGCCCGCCTCGTCGGTCAAGACCATCGCCACCGCGCCGTCGGACGTCGGGCACGACTCGAGCCGGTGGATCGGCGCCCATACCAACGGCGACTCCTTCACCGTCTCGATCGTGATGTCGGGCAGCCGGAGGTGCGCGTAGGGGTTCTTGAGCGCGTTCCGGCGGTCCTTGACCGCCACCATCGCGCCGATGTCCGCGGGTGCCTTGGCGCGTTCGATGTAGGCGCGTACGTGCGGCGCGAAGTAACCGCCGGCACCGATACTGCCGCTCCGGCCGGCGGAGAACGACCAGGTGGTGTCACCCTCCGACTGCTTCTCGAACGCGACCGTGAGCACCTTCGGGTGGACGCGTGACTGCACGAGATGCGAGGCCACGACCGCGGTCGAACCGCCGACGCTGCCGGCGGTGTGGACCCGCATGATCGGCTTCCCCGCGGCCCCGAGCGCGTCGGCGAAGTAGAGCTCGGGCATCATCACGCCCTCGAAGATGTCGGGCGCGGTGCCGATGACAACCGCATCGACGTCACGCCAGGTCATCTCGGCGTCGTCGAGCGCGCGCAAGGCGGCCTCGCGAACGAGGCCGGCGAGCGACACGTCGTCGCGGCACTTCGCCATCTTCGTCTGGCCGATCCCGACCACCGCGCAGGGTTCCGCCATCTACTTGTCCTCCATGACACACACGAGGTTCTGCTGCAGGCACGGGCCGGAGCTCGCGTGCGCGACCACTCGCTCACGACCGTGCTGGTTGACCTGCCGGAAGGCCTCGCCGATGCGAACGAGGCCGGTCACCATGACGGGGTTGGCGACGAGCGCGCCGCCCGACGGGTTGATGGCGACGTCACGTTCGAGCCCGAGCGCGTCGGTGAGCACCAGCTCCTCCGCGGTGGAGGTCGCGGCGAGCTCGGCCACCTCGACCGGGCCCTTGCCGACACCCGCCTGCTCCGCCGCGAACGTCGCCGAACGCGACGTCGCCAGATCGCGCACGCCCGGATACTGCGGATCGACCCGATGGTCGATGCCCGTGATCCAGGCGGGTCGATCGGAGAGCTCACGAGCCTTGTCGTCGGCGGCCAGCACCACGGCAGCGGCACCGGACGTGGTCGCGGGGAGGTCGTGGGGCCGCAGGGGTGCGACGACGTAATCGTCGGCGAGGAGGGCGTCGACGCTGAAGTCGCCCGCGACCAGCGCGTTGGGGTTGGTCTGCGCATCGGCGCGCGACCGCACCGCGATCTCGGCCAGGTCGGCCTCGCCGCGGCCCGTGGCGGCCAGCATCGCCTGGGCCTGGAGCGCGGCCATCGTCCGGTAGTCGGGCCACAGCGGCAGCAGGTAGTACGGGTCGAGCTGGAGGCAGAGGATCTCGCGCAGGGCGTCGGGATCGGCACGGCCGGACGCGTACACGAGCGCGGTGTCGATGTCGCCGTGCTGGATGCTCACCCACTCTTCGTAGAGCGCCCAGGCGCCGTCCATCTCGACGTGCGTTTCGGGGATCGGCGGCCACGCGCCCGCCGCCTCGAGCATCTGCACGAACGTGAACGCGCCGCCGGTCAGGTAGTCGGCGCTGCCCGAGCAGGTGAAGCCGAGGTCGCG
>JBOGFJ010000167.1:0-3790 GCA_050743385.1 Acidimicrobiia bacterium | reverse complement strand
ATCTCGTCGCGTTCGCTGCGGTCGTGGTGTCGGGTCTCTTCGGGGCAACGATCGGCTACGGCCTCGTCGACGTGAGTTGCGAGGGCGCCTGCGGCGCCGCCACCGTCGGCGGCGCGCTCGTGGGGGCGATGGTGGCGGCGGTCGGCGTCGGCGTCATCGCGGTGCTCGTGCTGCGGGCGATGGCGGAGTGGAAGCGCAACCAGCCCCGCTGACCAGAACCGTCAGCCGGTGAAGCTCAGGCGGCGGAAGCCCTCGGCGTACTGCACGCCGGCGGCGCGGCCCGCCTCCTCGGCCCGTTCCCTCAGGAACTGACGGAACCACTCGCCGGTCTCCTCGAGCTGGCTCTCGTGACAGAAGAGCGCGTCGATCTTGCGCTCCATCGTCGGGGTGATGTCGATCCAGCAGTTGGGCTCGAGCGTGCCCGAGAGGTAGACCGCCTGGATCTCGTGCACCTCGAGACCCTCGCGGAGCTGATCGGCGAAGTAGTGGGGGTTCCCGGCCGCCGGCGCCACCGCGTCGAGCGTCGCCCACCCGGTGATCCGGTGGTCGCGGTGGTTGAAGTAGCGGTCGCCGAAGAACACCGCCGTCGGGTCGGGGCAGAGCACGACCTCGGGCCGCAGCTCGCGCACGTAGCGGGCGATGGTGCCCCGCAGCTCGAAGTCGTCGGCAAGCTCGCCGTCGGAGTAGTCGAGGTGGTGGTGGCCGGCGAAGCCGAGCAGCGCCGCCGCCTTGGCGGTCTCGTCGATCCGGACGCGAGCGAGCTCGTCTTGGTCTGCGTGGGGGTCTTGGACTCCCTTGTCACCCCGGGTCGTGATCAGTACCCACACGTCGCTGCCACTGTCGGCCCACCCGGCGAGCGTGCCGCCGGCGGAGATCTCGGGGTCGTCGGGGTGCGCGTAGACCGCGAGCGCGCTGGCGGGCACGCGATTCTCGACGGTCACCAGGCCTACGGTAGCGAAAGGCGCACCGTGCCGACGCGCACCGTCACCACTCGAGCCCGAGCACGCCTCGCATCGTGTCCTCGAAGGTCTCGTCGTCCATCGTCGTGCGCGCCGAGAGCACCATCTCGGCGTCGGCGCCCACCGGCCAGCGCAGACGCCGGTCCGTGCTCTCGACCGCGTCCGCGATGACCTGTGCCACCGGCTCGGCTCCGGCCGCCTCACCGCCGCCGCGGAGCTTCTCGGACGCGACGCTCCATTCCCGGTCGAGCTCGTCGTACGGTGGGGCGTCTACACCGAAGCGCGGCTCCTTGCCCTGGAAGTCGGTCTCGAAGTAGCCGGGCTCCACCACCCGCACGCGGATCCCGAAGTGACCGACCTCGTAGTGCAACGACTCCGAGATCGCCTCGAGGGCGTGCTTCGTGGCCGCGTACGCCCCGCCGATCGGGCCGGTGACGCGACCGGCGAGCGAGGTGACGTTCACGATCGTTCCGCTCCCTCGCGCCCGCATACCCGGCACGACGGCCTGGATCATGCGGACGGCGCCGAGCACGTTGGTCTCGAACATGCGCCGGATCTCGTCGACGGGCACGAGCTCGATCGGTCCCACGATCCCGAACCCGGCGTTGTTCACGAGAGCATCGACGGGTCCCGCGTCGGCGACGGCGGCCGCGACCGACGCGGTGTCGTCGACGTCGAGGCCCACACGAGCAGCCACGTCGAGGTCGGCGAGGGTCTCGGGCCGGCGCGCGGTTGCGACCACGTCGTGGCCGCGCTTGGTCAGCTCGACCGCACTCGCCCGCCCGAACCCGGTCGAGCAGCCGGTGATGAGTATCCGTGCCATAGCTCCCCCTGGCCTGTCAGTCCCACTGCTGGATCAACTTGACGAACCGTTCGAGGTCGGCGTCGTCGATGTCCTTGTGGGTCACGAACCGCACCTGATCGCCGAGGGCGAGAGCCCACACGCCCTCGGCCCGGAGCCGCTCGAGGAATGCGGCGGGCAGCCGGTCGCGGGTGGCGAAGAGCATGTTCGTCTCGATCGCGGCCGGGTCGACGCTCTCCGGGAAACGATCCGCGAGCGCGTCCGCGATCGCGCGCGCCCGGCGATGGTCGTCGGCGAGGCGCTCGACCATCGTCTCGAGCGCCACCAGACCGGCGGCGGCGATCACGCCGGCCTGGCGCATCGCCCCACCCAGGCGACGCCGCCAGCCACGCCCCTCGGCCACCACGTCGGCGGGCCCGCACAGCACCGATCCCACCGGCGCAGCGAGACCCTTCGACACGCAGAACATCACCGTGGTCGCCGGAGCCACGAGGTCGGCCGCCGGCATCCCGAGCGCGATCGACGCGTTCCAGAGACGGGCGCCGTCGCAATGGACGGGCACGTCACGCGCCGCCGCGACCTCACAGATTGCGCCCACCTCGTCGAGGCGCCACGGGCGACCGTTGGCGGCGGCGTACGTGTTCTCGATCGTGAGCAGCGACACGGCCGGCTCCTCGTCGAGCGCGCGTTCGACGTCGGCCGGTGTGAACGCACCGGCGTTGTCGGCAAGGGTGCGCACCACGAGACCGGCGTCCGCGGTCGACTCACCCTCGACCCGGTACACGTGTGCGCGGTCGGCGCACACCAGCGCGGTGTCACGCCGGCCGAGCGTCCGCAAGGCGACCTGGTTGGCCATCGTGCCGGACGGCACGTAGAGCCCCGCCTCCATGCCGAGCAGGGTGGCGGCGCGCTCCTGGAAGCGGTTGATGGTCGGGTCCTCGCCGAAGACGTCGTCGCCGACCTCGGCTTCGGCCATCGCCCGTCGCATGGCCGGTGTCGGCGTCGTAACCGTGTCAGAGCGCAGGTCGATGCGGCCGTCCGGTGAGGGCACGAGCGTCAGGCTACGCCCCGCCGCGAACGGAGAGCGCCGACGTCACGTGCTCGTCAGCGGGCGGATGAGGCCCTCCTGGATCACCGTGATCGCGAGGGTTCCGTCCTCACAGAAGATCGAGCCCTCGGCGAGCCCGCGTGCCCCCGAAGCCGAAGGGCTCCGCTGGTGATAGAGGAGCCATTCGTCGGCACGGAACGGTCGGTGGAACCACATGGCGTGGTCGAGGCTGGCGATCATGTAGTGGTCGTCGCTGTACGACGCCGCATGCGGCAGCATCGCGGTGTCGAGCAGCGTCAGATCGGACGCGTACGCGACGACGCACGCGTGCAGCAGCGGATCGTCGGGAAGAACACCGTTGGCCTTGATCCACACGTCCTGCTCGGGTGGGCGCGGCTTGGGGTCGAGCCACCGAGGCTCGTCGACCGGTCGGGAGTCGATCGGACGCTCGCGCACGAGCCACTGCGCGAAGTCGGGGCCGAGCCGGTCGAGATAGGGCTCGATGCGGGCCTTGAACGTCGGAACGTCGGCCGGGTCGGGCACGATCGGCATCGGGTCTTGGTGGTTGGGTCCCGACTCGTGGATCTGGAATGACGCCGCCAGGTTGAAGATGGCCCGCCCGTGCTGGACCGCGACGACGCGTCGGGTCGTGAAGCTCTTCCCGTCCCGGATCCGGTCGACGTCGTAGACGATCGGGACGTTGGGGTCGCCCGGACGGAGGAAGAAGGAGTGGAGCGAGTGCACACCGCGCTCGTCACCGACCGTGCGACCGGCGGCGATCAGGGCCTGCGCCGCCACTTGGCCGCCGAACACGCGCTGGCGGTCCTCGTCGGGGCTCAACCCCCGGAAGAGATTGACCTCCAGCTGCTCGAGCTCGAGCAACGCGAGCAGCTCGTCGAAGGCCGTCCCCATCCTTATGGCCTCGCTCGCTGCGGCGCAGGATACCTGCGCCGCGGGCGCTCGCTCGGCTGTGCTCGCTCG
>JBOGFJ010000166.1:0-4211 GCA_050743385.1 Acidimicrobiia bacterium | reverse complement strand
GCCTCACCCTGCTGCGCAGCCACTTCGCCCGAATCGGCGAAGTTCTCGTCGAACGTCACCCTGCCGCCGTCCGCGCCGAGCTGGGTCAGCTGGCTCCGCAGCTGATCGCGCTCCTGCTCCAGTAAGGCGCGCAGCGAGGTCAGAAGGGTGTCACTGGGCACGACGGTCAGCGTAGCCACTTCCGGGTCCGCTGGCGCGCGGATGCGCTGATTCGTACACCTTCCTCAGCCGGTCCGCGGACACCATCGTGTACACCTGCGTGGTCGAGATCGAGGCGTGCCCCAGCAGCTCCTGGACGGCCCGGATGTCGGCCCCGTGGTCGAGCATGTGGGTGGCACACGAGTGGCGCAGCACGTGGGGCGAGAGGCGACCACCGAGACCCGCACGCTCTCCCGCCGACCGCACGATCTTCCAGCATCCTTGGCGGGTGATGCGCCCACCGCGGGCGTTGAGGAACACGGCCTCGCCGCTGGCACGGGCGCGCCGCGAGCGCGTCGCCGCCAGGAGCGGCCGGCCCCCCTCGAGATACGAGGTCAGGGCATCGCGCGCCGACCCGCCCACCGGCACGACCCGCTCCTTTCTGCCCTTCCCCAGCACGCGCGCGAGGCCGTCCTCGAGGTCGAGATCGCGGCGATCGAGCCCGATCAGCTCGCTGATCCGCACACCCGTGGCGTAGAGCGTCTCGAGGATGGCCCGATCGCGCAGCGCGCGAGGTTCGTCGCCCGGGACCGCGCCCAGGAGGGCGTCGACCTCCTCCTCGCTCAGGGCCTTCGGGATGCCTTGGGGCACGCGTGGCGCGCCGATCTCCTCGCTCGGGTCGGCGCTGCCGAATCCCTCGTCGACACAGAAACGGTGAAACGAGCGCACCGCCACCAGCGATCGGGCGATCGACGAGGGCGCGAACCGAGGACGGTCGTCGTCGTCGCGGGCCGCCTTGAGGTGCTCCACGTAGGCGATGACCGTGGGCTCCTCCACCATCAGGGGGTCGACGACACCGTGCTCGCGCAGGAAGGACACATAGCGCCGGAGGTCGCGGCGGTAGCTCACGACAGTGTTCTCGGCCAGACCACGCTCGACGGTCAGCCAGGAGTCGTACTCGGCGAGCAGATGGTCGAGGGTGTCGGTCGCGCTCACGGTTGCGCCTTCACGGGGCTGCCATCCACCGGTGAGGGGGCCGGGCTCCCCGGCCCCCGGACCGCCAGGATTGCGCCGGAGCGGCGAGCGAAGCGAGCGCGACCAGGAGGGTCAGACTCCCCCATACGCGCCCGCGAGGTAGCGGCGGGCGAGCAGCAATCCGATCACGCTGGTGGCGTGCAGGATCTCGCCGGCCGCGACGAGCTCCTCGGTCTCGGCCAGCGGGACCCGCTCGACGGTCATGACCGCCTCCTCGGGACCGACCCGCGCGTGCGGAACCGGGCTGAGCTCGGTCGCCAGGTAGATGTGGCTGCACTCGTCGGAGAAGCCCGGGGAGTTGAAGCACTCGGCCAGCTTCACGAGCGTGCCCGGGCGGAGGCCGACCTCCTCCACGAGCTCGCGGCGGGCGGTCTCATCGGGGGGCTCACCCGGGACGTCGGTCTTCCCTGCGGGAGCCTCCAGCAACGTGCGGCGGACCGCGACCCGGTACTGGCGTACGAGCACCACGGTCTCGTCGTCATCTACCGGGATCACGACGACCGCGCCCGGATGGTGCACGACGTGACGCTCGAACGACTCCCCCTCGGGCCCCTGCACGACATCACGCGTGACCTTCAGGAACCCGGCCTCGGCGATCTCGCTGGAGCCGACGACGCGGAACTCGTTCACGCCCCGGGGACGTCGGCCGGGATGGGAAGCCGCGGCGCGCGTCCCTCGGCGCGGTCGCGGGCCGCGGACACGAACGCCGCGAACAGCGGGTGGGGCCGGTCGGGCCGGCTCTTGAACTCGGGATGGGCCTGCGTGGCGACGAAGAACGGGTGCAGCGTCTCCGGGAGCTCGATGAACTCGACCAGGCGGTCGTCGGGCGACGTTCCCGAGTTGACCAGGCCGGCCTCCGAGAGGGCGCGCCGGTACTTGTTGTTGACCTCGTAGCGGTGGCGATGGCGCTCGTAGACCACTTCCGCGCCGTACGCCCGGTGGACGATCGACCCGGGCAGCAGCTTGGCGGGATACGCGCCCAGACGCATGGTGCCCCCGAGATCGACGATCTCGCGTTGCTCGTCCATGAGGTCGATGACCGGATGGGGTGTGTGTGCATCGAACTCGCCCGAGTTCGCCCCCGCGAGCCCGCAGGCGTCGCGCGCAAACTCGATGACCGCGCAATGGAGCCCGAGGCAGAGGCCCAGGAACGGGACGACGTGCTCGCGGGCGTAACCGGCAGCGGTGACCTTGCCTTCGATACCTCGTATCCCGAAACCGCCGGGGATCACGATGCCGTCGAGATCACGCAATCGGCCCTCGGCGAGAAGTCCCTCGGCGTCGTCGGAGGCGATCCAGTCGATCGCGACCCTGGCGCCACAGGCGTACCCGCCGTGCTTGAGGGCCTCGACGACCGAGAGATAAGCGTCGGGCAGGTTGACGTACTTCCCCACCAGACCGACGCGCACCTCCTGATCCGACACCTCGATCCGCCGTACCAGGTCGCGCCACGCCGCGAGATCGGGCGGCGCGTCGTCGAGGTGCAGGACGCGGCACACGTAGTCGTCGAGCCCCTCGTCGTGGAGGACGAGCGGGATCTCGTAGAGCGTGTCGGCGTCGACCGCGGAGACGATGCCCTCTTCGGGCACGTCGCACAGCTGGGAGATCTTCTCCTTGAGCCGCGTCGGGATCGGCCGGTCGGAGCGGCACACGATCGCGTCGGGCTGGATGCCGCGGCTGCGGAGCTCGGTGACCGAGTGCTGGGTTGGCTTGGTCTTCTGCTCACCCGAGGGCCCGATGAACGGCACCAGCGTGACGTGCACGTAGAAGACGCTGTCGCGCCCGACGTCCTTGCGGAACTGCCGGATCGCCTCGAGGAACGGCAGGATCTCGATGTCGCCGACGGTGCCGCCGATCTCGGTGATGACCACGTCGACGTCCTCGTCGGCGAGGCGCAGGATGCGATCTTTGATCTCGTCGGTGATGTGCGGGATGACCTGCACCGTCTGGCCCAGGTAGGCGCCGCGCCGCTCCTTGGCCAGGACCTCCTGGTAGATGGAGCCGGTGGTCGCGTTCGATTTCTTGCTCAAGGGCACGTCGACGAAGCGCTCGTAGTGCCCGAGGTCGAGGTCGGTCTCGCCGCCGTCGTCGGTCACGAAGACCTCGCCGTGCTGGAACGGGTTCATCGTGCCGGGGTCGACGTTGATGTAGGGGTCGAGCTTCTGCATCGTGACGCGCAGGCCGCGGCTCTTGAGGAGGCGACCCAACGAGGACGCCGTCAGCCCCTTCCCGAGGCTGGAGGCCACGCCCCCGGTCACGAAGATGTGCTTGGCGGGACTCATGCCCGCGACCGCCTGGGCAGGCACCGGAGCCATTTGGGGGACACGAGGGAACCTAGCACGCGTCCCGCGACTCACCCGCGGACCCCGTTCGGTACCGTGCCCGTCGTGTCGGTTCGGGTCGTGACGCCTGCTCCCGTGCGTACCACCACGCGCGCCTGGCGGATCGACGCCGTTGTCCTCGCCGTGATCGCGGTCGCGATCCGGCTCCCTGCGTTCGTGGCCGACGCCCACCTCACCTACGACGACGGCGTGTTCGGGTCGTCGGCACTCCTGTTGCGTGACGGCGACCTGCCCTTCCGCGACATCTTCTCGCCCCAGGGGCCGCTCTTCCTGCCGCTGGTCTGGGCGGCCGACCTTCTCGGGCTGCGCACCGCCAACGCCGCCCGCATGCTGCCGCTCGCCGCGGGTGCGGTCGTCACCGTTGCGACCTATGCCGCCGGGCGCAGGATCACGAGCCGAGGTGGCGCCCTCCTCGCGGCCGGGCTCGTCACGACCAGCGGCTCGGTGCTCTGGACCACGGCTCCGATCACCTCCGACGGGCCCGCCCTCGCGCTGGCGACCACCGCGGTCGCGCTCGCGCTCGGCTACCGCGCCCGGCCGACGACCGCGCGGGCCGTGGCGGTCGGCCTGACGATGGGCGCGGCGCTGTGCGTGAAGGTGCTGGTGCTCCCGGCGGCGGTGCCCGTCGGCGTGCTCCTCCTGAGCCGGCGCCGGTCTCGCGATGTCGTGCTCGCGGTCGGCGCCGCGGTCGCCCTC
>JBOGFJ010000165.1:0-10516 GCA_050743385.1 Acidimicrobiia bacterium | reverse complement strand
TGCGAGCACGGGCAGGGTCACCCGCCACACGATCTCGAGGTCGTCGCCCGACGGCTCCCAGCAGGCGCCGGTGGCCCGGACGATGTCGTCGCCGTGCACGAGGAGCTCGCCCACCAGCACCCCCATGCCGGACGCCAGAGTCACCTGCTGGCCGAGGTGGAACTCGAACTCGCGCTCGGGGGACAGCGCGTCGACCAAGCCCTCGGCGGTGGCAAGGCGCGCCTCGATCTCGTCGGCGATGGCACCGAGGTCGGTGCCGATCAAAGTGATGTCCTCGGCGTTCTGGCGCGTCAAGGCGCCTTGGTCGGGTGCCCGTCGGGGATCGACAGCAAGGCGCCGGTAGAGCGAGCAGACATGGGCAGCCGTCTCGGCTGCCGTCCAGTCGAGGCCCGGCACCCGTGCCGTCGCCTGGGCGTCGTCCAGGGATCTGATCAGCGCGACGAATCGCAGGGTGTAGCGCCCGAAGAGCTCGAATCCCCGACGGTGCCAATCCTCAGCGTTCGCCGTCTCCGCCATGCCCGGCACCCCTTGATCTGGGTACTCCGCTCTGGAGTAGTGCGAACGTTACTCCAGTCTGGAGTAGTGTCAAGCGATGGCGAAGAACCTCACCACCACTTCGTACGCCGTCCTCGGCCTGCTCAACCTCCGGCCGTGGAGCGCGTACGAGCTCACGCAGCAGGCCAAGCGAAGCCTGCGCTACACCTGGCCGAACTCCGAGAGCCACCTCTACGCCGAGCCCAAGCGGCTGGTCAGCATGGGGCTCGCCCGCGTCGCCGAGAAGCCGGCCGGCCCGCGTCGTACCCGCCAGGTCTACCGAATCACCGCCGCGGGCCGCCGCGCCCTCGAGGGTTGGCTGGCGACGGAGCCGACGCCACCCCAGATGGAGTTCGAAGCCATGCTCCGCCTCCTCTACGCCGACGCCGGTGACAAGCACGATCTGCTCGCGGCGCTCGACGCGACCCGTCGGAAGGTCGAAGACTCGTACGAAGAGGGCCTGCAGATCCTGCGGGGATACCTCGAGGGCGAAGCCCCCTTCCCCGAACGCCTCCACATCAGCGTTCTCGTCGGAACGTTCGCCCGCGACCTCCTGTGGCTGCTACTGCGCTGGTCGGAGTTCGCCCACGCAGAGGTCGGACGCTGGCCCCGAACCGACGGACTCGGCATGACCAAACGCACCCGGGAACTGCTCGAGGCGCTCGTGGCGGAGCAGCCCGTGCTGCCCGATTGACCGACCCTGGATTCGAACCCCAGACGCCTTCCGACATCAGGTCGAGCCGGTGGCGACCGCGGTGTCGCCCCTCCGGGACAGGAGATGCTCGACGAGATCCTGGCGACCGTCGCCGCCGCGTGACGCTGTTGGACGAGGGCCCGGGTCGCGGCCTGGGCCCTCGTCGAGTCGAGCGCACGCCAGGCGCTATTGCGGTGCGTCCGACGGCTGTCGATCTCGTCCGTAGACCCAGGACGCGTAGACGATCCCGCGTCCGTCGGGATCACGAAAGGTGATGCCCCCGTTCTCTTCCCAATAGCGATGTTGGTCGGGCACGGGACCCAGCCCATTGGCGCGGAGCTTCTCCGTGGCGTCCTCCACAGCCGCTTGATCCTGCAGGTAGAAGACCAACTGATCGAATTGATCGATTGACGAGCTGGCCTCCGTTGAGCGAACCACCTCGAGATGTGTCGACGAATCGGGCAGTCCGAAGATGGTGCCGTCTTCTCCGTAGCTCCCTCGGAACTCGTCGACGACCGGGAGCCCTACAAGATCTCGGTAGAACTCGATGGTGGCGTCGTAGTGAGCGCTCGAACGCACGACCCGAAGTGACCCGACGCGCATGTGCCCGGGCCACTTGTCTCTAGAGAACGTGTCGGTTGGCATGGACGCGAAGCTAACCGTCTGCACACCCATGACGGTATGCGTCGGGCTGGAGACCATCGATTGACCGTCGCCTTGACCTCGAGTCAACTCGCGTCAACGTTCGGCTTTGACGAGCCACGCGCCGTTCTCGTTCATCACGACGCCCTCTGGACCTGCATACGGCTCGAGCGCCTTCCGTGCGGCGTCGATCGCGGCGGCTGCCTTGTCGGGGGGCGCGGTTGCAAGGAGCTTCCGGACGAGCGGCAAGGATCCGGTGAAGAAGGCCTCGACGTCGTCGACGTCGTCGCCGATGCGCATCGGCCGTGTCAGCTCCTCCATCGTGACGGCGGTGAACCCCGCCCGATCGAGGATCTCCCGTATGCGATCGGGATCGGCGAGGCCGAAGGGGCCCGGTGCGTCAGGGGCGATCCCTTCGGGTAGCCCGACGTACTCGGCCGCGGCGGCGCCCGGCACCATGATCCATTCGCTGCGCGTCATGTCCTGCCAGGAGACGAACACCATGCGGCCGCCGGGACGCAGGGCGCGAGCGAGGTTCGCGAACGCCGCGTGTGGATCATCGAAGAACATCACGCCGAAGCGGCTCACGATCACGTCATGCTCGCCCTCCGAGAAGGCGTGGGTCTGGACGTCGGCTTGGAGGAACTCGGCTTCGTCGGCGCCGGCGGCAGCGGCCCGGTGGCGGGCGAGGGCCAGCATCGGTGACGACAAGTCGACGCCGAGCGCCACGCCGCCCGGCCGAACCCGCGTCGCGGCCTCGATCGTGGTGGCTCCGTTGCCACACCCGACGTCGAGCACCCGCTCGCCCGGCTGCAGGTTGGCGCTATCGAGCATCGCCTCGCCGAAGGCGCGATTCATCGTGTCGTAACGCGCGGCTTCGTCGACCCAGTGCGCGCCCTCTTCGCCCTTCCAGCGTTCCACCCATTCCACGTCGGCGTCAGGCACGGTCGCCTCCTCCTCCTTCGTCGCTGTAGCGAGCGGCGAGTTGGTGCCTCGGGAGGATCGAGGCCAGCCTGGTAATCGAGTCGAACGTCATGGGCATCCGCGTGGCTTGTGGGCGAGGAACGCGTACCCGTGCACGTCGTACGTGCGAGCTTTGTCCTCGCCGGTTGCGCCGCCGAAGGTGTCGACCGGCGGGCCGACGACCACGTCGACGAATCCGGAGCGCTCGAGCATCTCCTGCCACCCGGCACGGGGCAGCCCGCCGGCGATTCAGCCGGTCCAGAGGTCGATGTCACGCATTGCCTCGGGCGGCACGGGCCGGCCGTTGGCGATGTCGGCGAACTGCAGCCGGCCGCCCGGCCGTAGCACCCGGTGGATCTCGGCGAACACCACCCGCTTGTCGGGGCACAGGTTGATCACGCCGTTGGACACGACCACGTCGGCCCAGCCGTCGTCGACCGGGAGGCTCTCGGCGAGACCCTCGCGGAAGTCGACGTTCCCGAGGCCAAGCTCCTCAGCCGTGCGACGAGACTTCTCCACCATCTCGGCGGTCATGTCGATCCCGACGACGCGCCCGTGATCGCCGACCTGGCGGGCGGCGACGAACGAGTCGAAGCCCGCGCCGGAGCCGACGTCGACGACCTGCTCACCCGACTCGAGACTGCGGAGCGAGAACGGGTTCCCGACGCCGGCGAATGACTCGACCGCGCGCTCCGGGAGCGGGTCGGCGATGGCGGGGTCATAGCCGAGCCGGGCGGCGAGGGGACGGCCCGTGTGGAAGTGGTACGCGTCGCCAGGAGTGGACGCGACGGCCCGGTACTTGTCGCGGACCTGCGCCCGCAGCGCCTCCGCATCGATGATCGAGACATCGCTCATGCCTGCCCTTCAAGACGTCGACCGGCGCTCGGGGATTGCAGGTCATGCGATGCAATAACCTCGCCCAGCCGGGACGTCATAGCTGCCGGGTGGGTACCGTCGTCGGCGTGGACGGATCGGTCGTGGCGGGATCGGGTGAGCGGCTGATCTTTTCCGAGCTTGCGTCGCAGCACCTCACCCGGCTCTACGCGATCGCGAGACCCCTCGTCGGCGATCAGGCCGAGGATGCGGTACAGGACTGCCTCCTCAAGGCCTTCCGGGCCTACGACCGGCTCGAGAACCCCGCCGCCGCGGGCGCCTGGTTGACCGCGATCCTGGTGAACTGCTGTCGCGATCGCGCCCGCGCCTGGGCCCGCCACCCGCCGGCGGCCGACATCGACGAGCTCGAGGAGTTCACCCTCTTCGGCAGGATCGCCGACGAGGACCCGTTTCCTTACTCCGACTCGCTGCATCTCGACTTCCTGCACCAGTTCGGCCGGGATGACGTGCACGCGGTGCTGTGGGGCCTGCCCGAGATCTACCGGGTACCGCTCGTGCTCGTGCACATGCACGGATACGCGACCAAGGAGGTGGCGACGATGCTCGACGCCCCGCTGGGCACGATCCTCGCTCGGCTGCATCGTGGCCGAAAGCTGTTCGAGAAACGGCTGTGGGAGCACGCCGAGCAAAATGGATTGCTGAAGAAGGAGCGACCGTGATCACTTGCCGGGAAGCCGTTCGGCAGCTCTGGGAGTACCTCGACGGTGCCGTCGAGGAGGAAGCCCGCGCCAAGATCGACGAGCACCTCGGGTTCTGCCGGCGGTGCTGCGGTGAGGTCGAGTTCGGTCACGAGCTGCGTCGTTTCCTCGTCGAGCATGGCAAGGAAGAGCTCCCTGCGGACGTGCACGCGCGCCTGCGCGCGACCCTGGACACTCTCGAGAACCAGCGATGACCGATCTCTTGCACTCCGACGAGGTCAAGGAGCTCGTCCGCGATGCCTACCGTGGGATCGATTCCGTTTCGGGAGAGATCGCCGCATCGATCTACTCACCGGAGGAGCTGGCGGAGGTCCCGCAGTCGGTCGTCGATCGCGCTCTCGGCGTGGCGAACCACTTGCGCTACGCCGCGCTCTCCCCGGATGAGGTCGTCCTCGACATCGGTTGTGGCGCCGGCATCGACTCCATCCTGGCGGCGCGTCGGATCGGGCCGACCGGTCGCGTCGTGGCGCTCGACTTCCTGCCCGAGATGCTCGAGCGAACCGACGCCGCCGCTGCCGAAGCCGATGTGGGCAATGTCGACACGCTCGAGGGTGAGATGGAGCTCATTCCGTTGCCCAACGACTCGGTCGATGTCGTCGTCTCCAACGGTGTCCTCAACCTGTCTCCCCGCAAGGCCCGCGCACTTGCCGAGTGCGCCCGCGTCCTCCGCGCCGGCGGACGCTTCTGCGTCTCCGATCTCACCGTGGTCGAGGAGGAGCTGCCGCCGGAGGTGCTCACGCACCCGGCTGCGTGGGCCGGCTGAGTGGCCGGAGCCCTGACGGAGCGTGACTTCGTCGCCAAACTCGAGAAGGCAGGGTTCGACACCATCGAGGTCGTCAGCCGGGAGCCGCTCGGCATCGATCAGCTCGCGCTGTACCCCCTCTTCACGAGCGACCTCCTCGACCTCATGCGCCGGCTCATTCCAGTCGAGCGGCAAGAACGTGTTGCCGTCGCCATCGTCGTCACCGCGCGCGTGGCACCATGACGCGATGACCGCACACCTCGGCCTCGTCTTGGACTGCCACGAACCGGAGAGTCTTGCCATCTTCTGGTCCGAAGCGCTCGGCTACCAGAGCATCGGCGCCGCCGGCACCTACTTCCTCCTGCTTCCCCCCGAGGGGCAGGCGGGCCCCCAGCTGCTCCTGCAACGGGTCCCGGAACCCAAGACGGGCAAGAACCGCATGCACCTCGACATCCACACGCCCGACATCGAAGAGGAGGCCGCTCGCCTCCACGGCCTCGGTGCGACCCGCGTGCGCGCCGAGCAGCTCTCAGAGCACGGGAGCAGCTGGATCCTCATGCAAGACCCGGAAGGCAACGAGTTCTGCGTCTGCGACGCCGCCGGGGACGCGTGCTGACTCACGATCACCGGAGTCCCGCGAGGCGCAGCGTCTCGCGGTACAGGGGGCTCGAGATGCGCAGCTGCGTGGGCGCGTCGAACGCAAGCAACTCACCCGCCTGCACGATCATGAGACGCTCGCACGCGTCGAGTGTCGACAGTCGGTGGGCGATGATGAAGATCGTCGTCCGCGGCACCAGCGTGGTGAGCGTGTCCCGCACCAGGGCCTCGGAGCGGGCGTCGAGCGCGCTCGTCGGTTCGTCGAGCACCAGGACGTCAGGGTCACCGGCCAGGCTCCGGGCGATGCAGAGCCGTTGGCGCTGGCCTCCCGAGAGCTGATCACCGCGCGCGCCGACGGGCGTCTCGTACCCGAGCGGCCACGATGCGATGTCCTCGTGGATGTGGGCGAGCCGGGCCGCCCGTTCGATTCCGGCTTCGTCGATGTCGCGCAAGAAGCGGATGTTGTCCGCGACCGTCCCAACGATGAGCCGGGCGTCCTGCGGGACGAACGAGATCCTTTCGTACCAGTCGTCGAGCGAGAGTCGGCGCACGTCACGTCCGTCCGCGAGCACCGATCCCTTCACCGGATCGCGGAGTTGCAGCATCAGCTGCACGAGCGTTGACTTCCCGCTACCGGACGGGCCGACGATGCCGATGATCGCACCTCGCTGCACGCGGAAGGACACCTCTCTGAGTACCGGTCGGTCCGGCTCGTACTCGAAGCACACTTGGTCGAACGCGATCTCGTGGATGTGCCCGACGGGCTCTCCTGCGCGCGCGACGGCCGCCTCCCGGTAGCGCCGCTGTACGGCCCACAAGCGCTCGAGGTACGGCGCGCTCTCGTGCAGCACGTGGTACGCAGACTGGAGAGCCTGGCCGTACCCGAACGACCGAAGCATGATGAGGATGACCGCACCGAGCGACGCCAGACGGGTCAACCCGGCCAGATAGAAGATGGCAAGGGCGCCGATGACGAACAAGATCGCCAAGCTCTGATACAGCCCGGGCATCAGCTGAGAGAGGAAGCGGGTGCGGAAGAACGAGCGGTTGTGGGCGTCCACGTATCCGTCGATCCGACGGCGGGCCTCGGTGTGCACGTTGAAGATCTTGATCTCGCGCGCGGTCGTAGCCGTCTCGGCGACGGCGGTGGCGTAGACCAGGTTCGCCTGCGCCGCTTCGCGAGACTGCCTCCGAATGGCCCCACGTAAGGGTCGCAGGATCAGCGCCAGCGCGATGACGGCTCCGATGACCGCGAGCGTCGCGACGAAGTTGACCGCGAGTGCCGACACGAGCAGGACGAGCAGACTGAGCCCGTTGACCATCGCACTGACGAGCTGCAGGATCGCACTGGACGCTTGCGAAATGTCGGTTGTCGAGATCTCCTGGAGGTGGCCCTCCCGCTCACGTGATTGCAGTCCCCACGACGCCTCGAGGAAGAGGTGCATCGTGGTCTTGCGGAGGTCCGACAACGTTCTGCTCGTGATGGCCGCCACCTGCCACGCCTTGGCGACCTGGGTTGCCAGCCGGAGAATCGTGATGCCCGTGGTGATCAGGAGCAGCGTCCCGATCGACAGCTCGATCGACCCGAGGGGGCCGATACTCGCCTCCACGCTGGAGTCGCCTGATCCCAGCGCGAACGCGACTCGCGCCACGATGACGAGCACGGCGGCCTCGGCCAGACCACCGACAGTCGTGGTCAGGCCGAGCGCCGCGAACTGCCATCCTCTTCCCCGAATGAGGGGCGCGAGCAGCGGACGGAGGCCCGTGGGGTGCTCGCCATGCTGGTTGCCATCGACGACGATCGTCAGATCCTTCCATGTCGACCGGTCGTCGCGGTTGACGGCCCCCGACCGGTACGGTCACGCCGTCTGCGTGTGAGGGGGTTGATGCCGGTGAGGGTCGAGGAACCCGTGCCGCCTCGGGTTGTTGCGTTCGCCGAGCCGGAAGTCATCGACCACGACATCGACGCTGTGTGCCGGGTGCTGCGGAGCGGCTGGCTCACGACCGGAGCCGAATGCGAAGCGCTCGAAGCGGAACTGTCTGCCTACATGGATGTGCCGCACGCCGTGACCGTGTCGTCGTGCACGGCCGCACTGGAAGTGGCGCTCGCCTACCTCGAGCTCGCGCCCGGTGCGCGAGTGGGCGTGCCGACGTGGACCTTCGCCGCGACGGCGATCGCGGCCGTCCACCACGGGGCGGTCCCCGTCCTGCTCGACGTCGATCCCCGCACGCTCAATCTGTCGCCGACCGCAGTGGCCGATGCGCTCGACCGTGGCCTCGACGCGCTCGTCGCCGTGCACTTCGCGGGGGTCCCGGTGTCGGCCGAGATCCATCGCTTGTGCCGAGACGCCGGCGTCCCGGTTGTCGAGGACGCCGCCCATGCCTTCGGCGCGGTCGACCACCGAGGCCGCGTCGCCGGCAAAGGGACGGTCGCTGCCTGCTTCAGCTTCTACGCGACCAAGAACCTCACCTGTGGCGAGGGCGGGGCGCTGGTGACAGAAGACCCCGAGCTGGCGAACTTCGCGCGTGCATACCGGTTCCACGGGCTCACGAGCGATGGTTGGACCAGAGACGGTGGGGGAGCGGCCTACGACCTCGTGACCGCCGGCGCCAAGGCCAACCTGCCCGATGTGCTCGCCGCGCTGGCCCGGTCGCAGCTCGCGCGCGCAGACGACGCCCAGGTCCGGCGGCGGGGGCTCGTGAAGGTCTACCGGGAACGTCTGGCTGATTGCGACGGGATCGAGGTCGTTCCCGATGACCAGCATCCGGGCAGCGCCGACCACCTCTTCGTCGTCCTCCTCCCGGACGGCGCTGATCGAGCTCGGATCATGGGCCGTCTCCGTGAAGCCGGGATCCAGACGAGCGTCCACTTCCGGCCGCTCCACCATATGGAGTGGTTCCAGGCTCACGCGGAGCTTGGCCCGGGTGGAGCACCCGTCGCCGATCGGCTCGCCGGTCGCGCACTGAGCCTGCCGTTGCACCTCGGCCTCGACCAGCTCGATGTCGGACTGGTCTGCGATCGCCTGGCGGAGGCGAACCACGGCTAGCTGGCCCGTCGCTCCCCGGCCGCGGCGAAGATGCGTCCGACGTTCTCGTCGGAGAAGAACTCGACTGGTGACGTCACTCCGGCGCAGACCCGCGCGAATCCGTCCATTGCTTGCTGGTTGCCGTGCACTGCCCCCAGCAGCTGCTGGAGCTCGGGCGGCGGCGGCTCGAGGGTCGCGAGCTCGGTGGTGAACTCGTACATCGGCAGAACCTGTTTGTCGCGGGTGGTTTGGTACTCGTCCATCGCCACGTCGAAGGAGCGAGCCCCGGAGAACGTCTCGTCCAGGGCGTCGACGCACAGCTCGGCGTCCCGGAAGGCGTCGTGGATCCCCTGAGCCGTGATGAAGTCTTTGTTGTAACCGGCGTCCCCCACCAGCGCCCAGCCGGGTCCGTAGGGTTTGCGGAAGAAGTTCGACACCGCGGTGCCGGCGAAGCGCGCCTCGCGCGTGGCGGCACGGACGCGGTCGGCGAAGGCCGGTGCCAGCTCGAGCATGTCGAGGTAGTTGCCTTCAATATCCTTCTTGTTTGCGTTCGACTCCGCGAACGGCCAACCGCCGATGACGAGCGTGAGGCCGTCGTGCGTGGGCCACGCCGCGAAGCCCCGATCCGGGCGAATGTAGGTCTCGAAGCGGCCGTTCATCGGCAGCCCGCTCCAGTAGGTGTAGTAGCCGCACAAGAGCGGAGGTTTCTCGTTGTACTGCTCGGGTTCCACGGCGCGGGCTACGAGCGAGTGCCGTCCGTCCGCTCCGATGACCACCCGGGCGCCCTCGCTGACGGTCGCACCGCCTTTGCCGTGGCCCCGGATGCCGGTGACGCGTCCGTCCTCGATCACGACGTCCTCGACCGTGAAGCCTTCCCGAACCTCGGCTCCCGCTTCGGACGCGGCATCGACGAGCAGTTTGTCGAGCACGGTCCGCCGAGGGCTGTACGCAACGGGGGCCTCGTCGGTCCCGGGAGCCCCGGAGATCGTGAAGGGGACGAAGTCGAACGCGTAGGTGTCGACGGGCGGGCACCCCGTCGCGGTGAGCCGGTCGAGCAGCCCCCATCGCTGCAGCGCGACGACGCCCGGGGGGTGGACCAAGTGCGTCGAGATCGTATCGCTCGGGAAGGTCGCCCGGTCGACGACCAGGGTCTTGTAGCCCTTCCGGGCCAGGAGCATCGCCGTCGGAGACCCGGCACACCGCGCGCCCACCACGATTACGTCGTACGTGTTTACGGCCATGTCACCCTCCCGGTCGGGGCGACCGTACGAGCTCACGTGACCTCTCCGCATCGGGCGAAATACCGAAACCGCCCTCGTGGCCGGCGTAGGTAATTCTGTGTACGACGCCTCTCGTCCACGGTGCGGGGGACGTTGGCCGACGCGAGTGGCGATCGCCTACGAGTTGACGGCGATGATCCCCCGACGCACACCGCTCACGACGGCCTCGGTGCGGTCGTGGCCGTCGAGCTTTCGGTAGATCGACGAGAGGTGATTTCGCACCGTCCTGACGCTCACGTCGAGCAGCTCCGCTACATCACCTGTTCCGTGGCTGGCTGCCGTGAGGCGGAGCACCTCCGTCTCGTGCTCGGTCAGGGCAGCGCCGTCGGAAGACACCGAGGTGAGCTCGTGAAGCATCGACGCCGCCAGCTGCGGCGAGAGGAGTGTGCCCTCCTCGGCGAGTGCCCGCACGGTCTCGACGACCTCCTCGACGTCGTAGCCCTTGG
>JBOGFJ010000164.1:0-6118 GCA_050743385.1 Acidimicrobiia bacterium | reverse complement strand
CGCCGACCCCGACTCGCAGCCGCGGCCGCGGCGTGGTGGGCGGCGACCCGATGGCGCGAGCTGCGCACCACCCCGGCGCCGCTGCCCGAGCAGCTGGCAGCGCTGCCCCAGGAGATGGGGCTCGACGTGGTCACCGGCGCCGCCCTCGCGGTCGGTAGCGCCCGTGCCCGCAAGCTCCTCATCTGACCGGCCGGGTCGACAACCACTGGCTGGCGACCCCGAAGGGCCGGACCAGCCCCCAGAACACCCAGTCGCGAGGCCGTTTCGGCAGCGAGGGCGGTCGCCGGCCGATGAGATCGCCGAAGGGCTGGAGGATCGGCCACTTCGCGCCGGTCACCTCGAACCCGGCCGCCTCGAGCCAGCGGCGGTGGGCCCGGGCGTTGGGGGTCCACCAACGGGGCTCGTCGTCGTCCCACAGCTGGCCGCACGGCGTGAACGGGCGCGCGAGCGTCAGGGGCAGCGAGATGCACTCGAACGAGAGAAACTCACCGCCGCACACCTCGCGGATGGCGAGTAACGCGCGGTGCGGGTCGCGCAGGTGCAGCAGCACGTTGCCCATGAAGACGAAGTCGAACGTCCCGAGCTCCTCCCGCGACAGGTCGTAGACCGACAGGTCGTGGCGCTTCACACCGGCGTCGAGCGCCCGGTTGACGATGTCGAACGCCCGGTGTGCCCGCCCCGAGCCCGCGAGCTCCTCGGGCGTGCGCTCGCCGACGCCCTGCCAGTCTTGGCGGCTGGCGTCGTCGAGGTCGACGCTCACGACCTCGGCCGCACCCCGTTGCGCGAGCTGGAACGCCCAGAACCCGTCGGACGACGCCACGTCGAGGCAGCGCTTCCCCGCCAGGTCGTGCGGAATCGGCACCTTGTGCGCCATCTTGCGGTGGTCGTAGAAACCGGCGGTGCTGACCCCGCCGGGGAGATCGAACGAGTGGTACCACTTCAGTGACGCCACCTGCTCCGCGAGCGGCGCGTCGAGCGAGATGTCGGCGGCGAACGTGCTGGTGCCGCTCACACGTACCCCCGCACGATCGCCCGCAGCCCGCGCCACGAGCCCGACGACGTCGCCGGCAGCTCGAACTGCTTGCCCGCTTCGACGCGGGAGAAGCCGGCGGCCTGCATCATCCGCACCATCGCTTCCTCGCTGAGCGCCCACCACTGGAAGTAGTCGATGCCGTCGAACTCGGCGAGGGCGCGGCCGCGGCCACCGCGAAATCGCGTGATGGGATTGCAGATCGTCGCGCTGCCCCGGCACACCTTGCGGATGTTCTCGACCGCGGTGATCGGGTCCTTCAGGTGGACGAGGAGGTCACCGCAGAAGACGAAGTCGAAGTACCCGAGGTCGGTATCGAGCTCGTAGACGGAGCGCAGCTCCCGCTTCACGTGCGAGTCGAGCGCGGCGCGCGCGGTCTCGAAGCGCTGCCCCTTCTCGATGTCGAGCGTCTTGACCGTGCCGTCGCGCATCGAGTTGGGCCAGTCGAGGCGATTGGGATCGTCGAGGTCGATCGCCATCACCTCGGCCGCGCCCCGGCGTTCCATCTCGAACGCCCAGAAGCCGTCCATGGTGCCGACGTCGAGGCAGCGCAGTCCGGAGAGGTCGGCGGGCACCAGGTAGTGCCCGAGCACCGGGCGGTGGTCGAACATGCCCCGGGTGACGACGCCGTCGCCGAGGTCGAGAGTGTGGTACCAGCCGTAGCGCTCGACGGTGTCGGCGAGGGTCGATCCGTCCACCGATTCGTCCTCTCTCCTCGGGGCCTGCAGGACGTGCGGGGGACCACCAGAATGCCACGAATCGGGCACTTCGGGCGAAACCTCCCGGGGGAGCGCCGGTTCTCGCGCGCCCAGCGCCCCGGAACCGGCGCGGAGGGCGCGCAGGTTCGGGGTGGTTACAGCCGAGGTCGTGCCAGCGCCGCCTGGTGGAGCACGCCGGGGCGGGGGTCGCGGGTCAGCAGGCTCATCGCCCGCTGACGGACGCGGCCCCTGGCGGTCGGCGGGCGGGCGGGATGGGCATTGAAGCGCACGGTGAACGGACGCGTACGCCGTTCCACCTCGAAGCCTGCCGACCACAGCATGCGCTCGTGCCCGGCGCCGTTGCCGAGCCACCACTGACAGTTCTTGCCGCTCCCGTCGAGGCGGAACAGCGGCCGGCGCCGTGACAGCAAGGTGAGCCCGAGCTCGATCTGCTCCGACGACAACAGCCACCCGTCGCAGACGCTGCGCACCGCCTCGAGCGCCCGCACGGGCTCGCGCAGGTGGAGCAGCAGGCTCCCGCACACGACGACGTCGAAGCGCCCGATCACGTCGGGATCGAGGTCGTAGATCGAGGTCGGGCTCCACCGCGCGCGGGAACCCAGGATGCCGGCGAGCAGGCGGAAACCGTCGCCCTTCGGCGGGCCACCGAACGCGACGTCACGCTCGATGTCGACGAGTTCGGGACGGGCGTCGGCGGGCCAGTCCCACAGCCGGTGGTCCTCGATGTCGATCGCGACCACCTCGGCCGCGCCCCGCCGCTCCAGCTCGAAGGCGAAGAAGCCGTCGAACGTCCCGATGTCGAGGCACCGCTTGCCGGCGACGTCGGGCCACGGCAGGCGATCGACCACGTGGCGCAGGTCGAACCAGCCCGGCGTCGTGAGGCCGGGCGCCACGTCGATCGTGTGGTACCAGAACTCGTGGCCGACGATGCGGTCGCGTGCGTGGCCGTCGATCGTGTCGGCGAGCGGCAGCGCGGGGGCGGAGGTCATGCGGGTTCCTTCCGTTCTCGTCCGATCTCGAGCCAGAGCGCGCACCCCCAACGGTGGACGCCGCGGACCTGCGGCATCGCCCAGAGCGGATCGAGCACGCTCATCAGGTCGGGACGGCCCGACGCGTAGTGGCACGCGAGCACGGGTGTGAGCCACGACGGCTCGCCGATCAGGAGCGCGCCGACGAGGTACTGCTCGCTCCACCAGTATTGGGACCACTCGGGGAGGTAGTCGTCGGGCCAGAGCACGTCGTGGATGCCGACGAGCACGCCGTCGGGCAGCGACGGCAGCACGTCGAGCAGCATGACGGTGGCGTCGGAGTTGGTGAACACTCGGTGGGAGCCGTCGACGAACACCACGTCGCCGGGCTCGAGCTCCTGGAAGAGCGCGAGATCCGCGAGCTCGAGAGGCCGGCGGATGACGCGGTCGCACAGCGCGTCGACGTCGCGCCGCGGACGCGGGTCGATCGAGGTGATCTCGGTGGAGAGGCGTCCATCGCGGCGTGCCAGCGCGGCGACGGCCGTGGAGGTTCCCGATCCGATCTCGACGTACCGAGCCGGCGTCCGCCGCCGCAGGAACGAGTAGAGGGCGACGATGTCGAGCGGCGGCAGCCATCGGTTCAGCCAGAAGGGGTCGGCGACGCCGGCTGCTCGCTTCCCGATGCGCCCGAGATCGTCGGCGAACCCGGTCGTCGCCTCGAGCTCGGCGCGGTACCGATCGGCGTGGCGGGCCAGGAGGGCCTCGAGCTGCGCGTGGCGCGGCCGGCCATGGCCGTGGCGGGGCCCCGGCGCCGCGCTCGGCGGGCTCTCGAGCCAGAGGGGATGGGGCTGATCCCGATGGAGGCGGCGGGCGGCACCGTCGACCTGCCGGGTGGCCCACGGGCGCAGGCGGTTGGGGATCAGGGTCGTCCCCCGCTCGTCACGCCACCGGCGGCGATGGCGCGCAGCTGGAGCGGCAGCATTCCGCTCAGCTCCCGCACTCGGCGGCGCCGCCACACGCTCCCGAGGGCGGCACCGGGCAGCGCGCCCAGCAGCTGGAGCGTCACCGCGGTGGTGTTCACGGCGGCCCACCGGCGCGTGGCGGCGGTGCCGAACGTTCCCTGGTACCAGTCGTACGTCGCCGTCATCCAGCGTTCGGTGCGTCCGTTGCCCCACGCCTGGGCCCCGCTGGCGTTGCCGACGTGCACGACCTGCAGGTCGGGTTCGAGCCGGCGGCGCCAGCCGCTCTGGGCCAACCGCCAGCACAGGTCGACGTCCTCGACGTACATGAACGACCGCTCGTCGTACGGTGGACGACCGGCGAGGGCGGCGGCGCGGATCACGTGCACCGCGCCGATCGCCCAGTCGATGTCGGCGGCGCGGTCGTGCGGAGCGTGGCCCTCGGCCCACCAGCGCTCGCCCACTCCCCGCCGTAGCACCGACCGGGGCGACAGCAGCACCGCGGCGGCCTGTCGGGGCGAGGGGAACCGGTAGACGGAATGCTGGAGAGTGCCGTCGGAATTGACGAGACGAGGCACGACGAGGCCCACGTCGGGGGCGTCGAGCAACCGCTGCGCGAGCGTTGCGAGTGAGCCGGGTGGCGCAACGGTGTCGGGGTTGAGCGCGATCAGCACGTCGGCCTCGCCCGCGAGCGCCTGGTTCATCGCGCGGGCGTACCCGGCGTTCTCAGCGTTGCGGACGACCTCGACGTCCGGGCTGCGCGCCGCCGTGTCGGCGCTGCCGTCGCCCGACGCGTTGTCGACGACCACGACGGTGGCGTCGACGTCGCCCAGAGCGGCGGGCAGGGCCGCGAGGCAACGCTCGAGCAGTGGCGCGGTGTTCCACGACACGATGCCGACCCGGACCGAGGTCACGACGCCACCCCGACGGCACGACCTCGCGGTTTGGCGTGACTTCTCCGGCTCGAGGCGGGAGAAGTGACGCCGGAACGGCGGGGTTCCACCTCGACGACGAGCATCTGGCAGAAGCGCCGCAACGGCCCGACCCGCACGAACGCGCTCACCAGCCGGCCCTTCCAGCCCCGGTCCCAGCCGACGGGGTGGCGGCCCCGCAGCCGGAAGTACGGCTGCACCAGCCGCTCGAGCTCGGCCCACGTGTACTCCCGCAAGTGGCTGTTGGAGCAGTAGTACGCCGCCGCCGGCTTGCGCACACCGCGCAGGCGATCGCGCAGCTTCGCCCGCACGACGCGCAGATCGTTGCGGTTGGGCGTGGCCAGCACCGCGCGACCGCCGGGCGCGAGCACGCGTGCCAGCTCCGAGACGGCGGTGCCGTCGTCGGGCAGGTGCTCGATCGTGTCGTCGCAGGCCACCGCGGCGAAGGCGCCGGCGCGGAACGGGAGGCGCTCGGCGTCGCCGACCACGGCGAGCAGCTCGGCGCTGCGGCGTGCCGCGAGCTCGCGGGCGACGCGCACCGTGCCCCATCCGATGTCGAGTGAGACCACCGACCGGGCTCGAGCATCGTCGGCGAGCGCGATCGAGAGGGCGGGGTTGGGGCCGCAGCCGGCGTCGAGCACGAGGCCCCGGGTCCCGGCGAGACAGGCGCCGACGACGGGATGGGTCTCGGGCGCCGACAACACCGGGATGTCGTGGGGGTCGTCGCCTCCGGCCCGCCACCAGTCGTCGCCGAGGTCGACGTAGAGCCGTTTCACCGCGTCGGGATCGCCGCCCGCGATGACCCGGGGCGCGGCGGCCTGGTGGCGGGCGAGCGGATCGACGGGCTCGGGCAGGTCGAGCACGCGGTCGGCCGGCGTCCCGTCGGCGAAGCGAGCGGCGGCGGCGACGTGCCACTGCTCGAACACGTCGGCGAGCCGCTCGATGTCGAGCTCGTCGGCGGTGTGCAGGCCGCCGCGCACGAGCTGTGTCCGGACCGCGGGGGCGTCGCGGAGGCGTCGAACCGCGGCTGCGAAGGCGTGCGAATCACCGGCCTCGAAGAACACGCAGTTGTAGCCGTCACGGAGGAACTCGGCCGAGCCGCCCGTACCGGTGGCGACGACGGGCGTGCCGCACGCCATCGCCTCCACGGGCACGAGCCCGAAGGGCTCCTCCCACTCGCTCGGGAAGAGCACCGCGTCGGCGTCGCGGTACCGCGCGGCCAGCTCGTGACGCTCGAGCGTGGCGAAGCGCACGCGGTCGGCGACGCCGAGCCTCTCGGCGAGATCGACCAAGCGGTGGCGCTCGGCATCGCCACCGCGGCCGTAGCACTCGAGGGTGACGTCGGGCAGCAGGGGGAGCGCCCGGATGACGGTCTCGATGCCCTTGCGGGGATCGAAGCGGCCGCTGTAGAGCAGGCGCCCGCGCCAGCGTCGCTCGTGCGTCACGTCGACGAGCGGGAAGTCGCGCCGGTCGATACCGCTGTAGACGACCGTCGACGTCGGGTAGGCCC
>JBOGFJ010000163.1:0-2949 GCA_050743385.1 Acidimicrobiia bacterium | reverse complement strand
GTACGCCCGCGAGGATGTCGCCGAGCTCGTACGGCTCGGCGTCGGCGATCCAGTAGGCCCGCCCGACGGCGGCGCTGGTGCCCTCCGCCCGGAGGAGCCCGTCGACGAGATTGCCCGTGTACGCCATCGAACGACGCTGGCGGCCGTCGCCGACGACGGGGAAGCGGCCGCGGCGCACCGCGGCGAAGAACTGCGTCTGACGCGCCGGCTGGTACGGCCCGTAAAACCAGGGCGCCCGGATGATCACGGTGCCGACGTCGCCGCGCTCGTGCGCCCGTTGCACCAGCTCCTCGGCTTCGAGCTTCGACTGCCCGTACCCGAGATAGGGGTCGTACGGTGACTCCTCGGTGAAGCGCTCGCCGGGCGTCGCGTTCGTGCCGAACGGCGAGTTCGACGACACGTGGACGAAGCGAGCGGTGTCGGCACGCCGCGCTCGGTCGAGCACCAGCTCAGTGCCGCCGACGTTGACGTCGAACAGATCGCGTGTGTGGCGCGCGGGATGGATGACCGCAGCGGCGTGGAAGACGGTCGGGTCCGTCGTGCCGTCGAAGAGCCGGTCGATCGCAACCGGGTCGCGCACGTCCCCCACCACGACCTCGACGCTCGACCCGACGACCTCGAGCAGCGGCGCGTCGTCGGGCGAGTGCACGAGGCAGCGCACGTGCTCACGTTCGGGCGCGAGCGCGCGCACGAGGTTCTGACCCAGCCAGCCCGCCGCCCCGGTGACCACCGCCGGGGAGCGGCCGTTTCGCGATGTCACCGTCAACCGTCCGAGAGGAACTGCTCACAGTTGCGGGCAGCGAGCGCCATGATCGCACCTTGGGGGTTCACACCAGGGGCGTCGGGAAGCAGTGAGGCGTCGTTCACACGCAGATTGTCGACGCCCCAGACGCGCCCGAAGCTGTCGGTGCCGGTGCGCGACCGCTCCTCCCCCATGCGCACGGTCGACGTCAGGTGCACCGTCATGAGGTTGGCCCGGCTGCGCGTCACGCCGCTCCACCAATCGACCAGGCCGTCGGGTCGGCGGACGACCGGACCGCCCCGCAACGACGGGTACAGCTCGGTGGCACCGGCGGCGAGCAGCACCTCTCCCAGGTGGACGAGCCCGCGGGCGAGCCGGCTGAGGTCGGCCTCGGTGAGGCGATAGCTCACGAGCGGCGCCTGCAATCCCGGCACGCCGATCACGCGACCGCTGCCCTCCGTGCGGATGGCGGCGTAGTAGACGCTCACGTGCTCCCAGTCGGCGAGCGCGTCCGCGAAGTCGGTCGACGACTCGGCCAGTGCCAGCGCGACCTGACCGCGGCGGCTGGCGGAGCCACCGATCGAGAGGTTCGGGCCGAACTCGGTGACGACCTGCATCGGCACGCCACCGTGGTCGACGGGATGCGGGAAGCGCGCCGCGATCTTGATCATCGGGTGCACCTTCAGCCCCGCACCGATCCGGGCGCGCATGCCGCTGCGCTGGAGGAGCGCCGGGGTCTGGATCGCGCCGCCGCACACGACGACGTCGTCGGCGCGGATCGTGAGCGCTTCCGCCCGACCGTCCTCGGTGCGGAGGCAGCGTGCCCCGACAGCCCGTCCGTCGCGAACCAGCACCCGGCGTACGCGGCAGTTGTCGATCACCGTGGCACCGGCTGCGATCGCACGCGGGAGCAGCGTGCGCGTCATGGTCTGCTTCACACCCCGGCCGGCGGCGTCGTACCGAAAGACGCGCTCGAACTCGACCGCCTGCCAGCCCAGCATCGTGGCGCCCCGCTCGAGCAGCGCCGACGAGGGCGGTGGGGCGCCGGGCAGCCGCGACACCGCCAGCTCCTGCTCGATCCGCGCCGCGTACCCGTCGAGGATGTCGGGGTCGAACTCGTCGATGCAGTAGTCGTCGCGCCACGCCTCGGCCAGGTACGCGGGCAGGCGGTGGTACAGCCCGCTGTTGATCTCGGTGCTGCCGCCCACGCAGCGTCCCTCGGCGTACGCGATGGCGGGCGAACCAAGGGCGGCGGTCGGCCGGTGACGGTACTTCGCCGCCATCTCCTCGAGTGAGAACGGTTCCAGCGCGTCGGGATCGATCCACGGACCCTCCTCGACCACGGTCACGTCGCGCCCGGCCTGCGCCAGCAGGGCGGCGGTGACGGACCCGCCGGCACCCGACCCGATGATCAGGACGTCGGTCTCGGCCGTGGTCATGACGCCGGGGCCGGCGCCAGCTCGCACTCGGCGAACAGCACGAGCGAGCGCAGCAGCCGCACGTACTGGCGCACCGGCCCCAGCCGGCTCTCCTCCCAGCGGTCGAGCAGCCGGACGAGCGACGCGGGGTCGCCCCTACCCCGCCGGCCGAGAAGAGCCGCCCAGGCGCCGAGCGCAACCGATTCGGCCGCTACTGCCGCCCGGAGGTACTCGGGCATGGCCTGCAGCGCCCCGTCGACGTAGTCCTGGACCGCCGAGCGCAACTGGTCGTCGGGGCCGGCCACGAGGCTCCTCACGACCTCGCGCTCGAAGCGGAGCACCCTATCGGGCTCCGTCGCTCGGCGGCAGGTTACCTGCCGCCGCCCTACGGGACGCTCCTCCGCACATTGGGAGGCAAGCCTACGCCCTGCCGCCTGCGGCCCCACGATCACCTCGGGCGCCCGCCTCTCCGACGCCCGTGTCAGGTGCATGCGAAGATGATCGCCGTGGCCGATCGACCCAAGGCGCTGGTGACGGCGCCGTTCCGCGGCGAGGGGCTCGACACGCTGCGCGATCTCGCCGACGTCGTCCTCGACCCGTGGATCGACCAGCGGCCGCTGCGCCTCTACAGCTCGGACCAGCTCGCCGAGCGGATCGACGCCGAGGATGCCGACCTCGTGATCGTCGAGACCGACTCGGTCAAGGGGCCGGTGCTCGAGCGCCCGCTCCTCGCGATCGGCTCGTGCCGGGGCGATCCCGACAACGTCGACGTCGAGGCGGCCACCGCCC
>JBOGFJ010000162.1:0-3167 GCA_050743385.1 Acidimicrobiia bacterium | reverse complement strand
AACGGCCAGTCGAAGCTCGCTGTCTTCGCGCACGATGGCGAGGCGGGCGCCCCGGACGGGCCCGTCCTCGTCTTCTGCTTCCTGATACACCTCCCCCATCACCAACGGGATGCCTGCGGCCACGAGCGCGCTCATCATCGACTCGACCAGCTCCTTGGCGTCGTCGCCGGCGTCGGACTGGTCGATCAGGAGGACACGGGCGCCGGCGACCGGGTATCCCCCGGGATCGAAGCCGTCGCCCTGCTCCCCGACCGGGTCGAACTCGACGAAACCGGCGTCGACAAGAGCAGGAATCAGCTCGGTCGTGGACACCGGAGCGCCGGGCGCGCCGGCGAGCGCCGTCCAGGCGACGGCGCGCAGCTCGGCGGCGCCGGCACGCGGAACGCCCAGGATGTCGGCAAGCTCCTCGCGCGCCTCCTCGTCGGCCAGCTGCCACTTCTCCTCGAGCCAGAGCACGCCCGGCGCATCGGCGCCCGCCGTCTGCAAGATGTCGACCGCGCCGCGAGCTTGATCGCCCTCGACACCTCGCGGCGCGATCACCCCTACGCTCACGCCGTCGAGGCGACCGGCGACCCCGAACTCGTCGCCCACGAACGCCTGCAGGCGCTCGACTTCGTCCTGGAGCTCACTGTTCCTCTCTCGCTGCGCGTCGGCCGCGTCCTCGACCCGGTTGATGCGGGCGTTGAGACCATCGACGATCGCCTCGTCGATCACCGTCGCTCCCATCACGACACCGAGCGCGAGCGCGAGGAACACCGCGATGAGCGAGACGAGGTGGAAACGGAAGTTGATCATGGGACCCGCGAGAAGCTTGTCAGAGGCGATCCGTGATCGAGCGCCACACGTCCTCGAGGGTGAACCTGAGCCCGTCGAGGAAGACGTGCAGCGGCTCGGCCACGATCGTGATCACGAGCATGGCGAACAGCGCCGCCGCCACGAGGAGGAGGAGGTCGCGCCGCCGTACCCGACCCTCGTAGAGACGGTTCACGCCCTTGGCGTCGACGAGCAGGGGTCCGAGGCGAAGGCGGGTCAAGAACGTCGACGACATGCCCTGGCGGCCCTTGTCGAGGAACTCGACCATCGTCGCGTGCGTGCCGACCGCGACGATCAGCTGCGCGCCCGCCTCGTAGGCCAGCAGCATCGCCACGTCTTCGCTCGTGCCGTCGGCCACGAACTCGTGGTACGGCTTTCCCAGCGCGACCAGCGTCTCACGACCGGGTGCGCGACCGTCGAGATGCACGTGGTGCACGAGCTCCGCGCCGGTCGCGAGCGCCCGCTCCGAGACCGAATCGAAGTCGCCGATGATGATCTCGGGCTTGAAGCCCATCTCGAGCAGCGCGTCGGCGCCCCCATCGACGCCGATCAGCACGGGCTGGTACTCGCGGATGTACGGGCGCAGCGCGGCCAGATCGGTGCGGTAGTCGTGCCCCCGCACGACGACGAGTGCATGCCGGCCCCGGAACCGCGTCGTCAGCGGCGGCAGCTTCACCGGCGCGAAGGCAAGGTCGGCTTCGCGCTGGATGTACTCGAGGGTGTTCACCGCGAAACGCTCGAGCTCGACGCCGATCGAGGAGCGGGCTGTGGCCATTGCCGCTTCGATCTCGTCGGCGGTGAGGACATGACCGCTCGCGAGCTGCTCGTCGTCGCGGAAGATCCCGCCGTCGACGACGCGCACGAGGTCACCTTCCGAGACGCGGTCGAGCAGGTCGGCACCGACGTCGTCGACGAGCGTGATCTCGGCCTTCACGATCCGGATCGGTCCCCCGTTCGGGTACCGGCCCGAGATCGACTTGTCCGCGTTCACGACCGCGACGACGCCCGCACTGATGAGGCCCTCGGCCGCGACCCGGTCGATGTCGCGATGGTTGATCACCGCGACATCGCCCGGCTGGACGCGTTTCACCAGGTCCTTGGTTCGGCGATCGACGCGCGCGGGACCGACGATGCCCGCAGGCGGCTGGCGTCGCCGGCCCGGGCGCCGGGCCAGCAGGCTCACCGGTCGACCTCGCTCGGCGCACCGTGCGCTCGGGCCAGGAGCTCGGCGGCATGGCTGCGGGCATGCTCCGACTCGCCCACGCCCGCGAGCATGCGCGACAGCTCGCTCACCCGGGCATCACCGCTCAGCGGCGTGGCCGTGGCCACCGTGCGTCCACCCTCCTCCCGCTTCTCCACCCTGACCTGGGCGTCGGCGAACGCCGCCACCTGTGCCAGGTGCGTGACGCACAGCACCTGATGGCGGGGCGCCAGATCAGCCATCAGGCCGCCCACCGCCGCCCCCGCCTCGCCCCCGATGCCGGCGTCGACCTCGTCGAAGACGAGCGTCGGCGGCGCCTCCGAGAGCACCACTCTGGCCGCCAGCATCGCACGTGACAGCTCGCCACCGGACGCGACCTTCGCCAGCGGGCGAGCGGGCTCGCCGGGGTTCGCCCCGAGCAGGAACGTCACCCGGTCGGCGCCGTCCTCACCGGGCTCCCCCGGCTCGACCAGCACCTCGAGGCGGCCTGCCGGCATGGCGAGCTCGCGCAGATGGGAGCCGATGGCCTCGGCCAGGGGCACGGCTGCCGCTCGCCGCGCCCGCGACAGCGCCGCCGACGCCGTCGTGGCTGCGGCGATCGCGGCCTGCCGCTGCGCCTGCAGCTCCTGCGCCCGTTCTTCGTACCCCTCGAGCTCCTCGAGTCGCCCGCGGGTCGCCACGCCGTAGGCGACGACGTCGTCGAGCGTGTCGCCGTACTTTCGACACAGCTCGCGCAGCAGCTGGCGCCGGGCACGCACCGACTCGAGTCGTGCCGGGTCGACCGTGACCTCCTCGCGCGCCAGGCGTAGCTCCCGACCGAGCTCGGCCAGCTCCGCCTGGGCTGCGCGGAGTCGGTTCGTCAGTTCCACGAACGGCGCCCGGTCGGCGAGCGCGGCGGAAGCGGCTCCCACGGCGTCGAGTGCGGTGTCTTCGAGCGCGGTGTACGCGGCGCCGAGCGCGTCCTGGTGGGCGGTCGCGTCTGCGAGCAGCGCCTCCTCGGCCTCGAGGGCGACGTCCTCCCCCGAATCGGAGAGCCGAGCCGCCTCGATCTCGGTGAGTTGGAATCGCAGGAGATCGAGCTCCCGCGCCCGTGCACGGTCGTCGCCGCCCAACGCCGCCAGCTCCTCGTCGAGGCGGCTTTCCTCACGACGCG
>JBOGFJ010000161.1:0-12415 GCA_050743385.1 Acidimicrobiia bacterium | reverse complement strand
GCCGCTCCACGCGGCCCGCGCGGGGGGAGGCCACGCCGCCGAGCACGCGCAGGAGCGCGGTCTTGCCGGCGCCGTTGCGCCCCACGAGGCCGACCTTCTCGCCCGGGCGCACCTGGACGGTCGCGTCCTTCACGATGGTCTTGCCGCCGACCTCGATGACGAGGTCTCGAGCGATCAACACGCGCGACAGTCCTTCGTGAGCGGGCGACGGAGGGAGAACGACGGGGAACACCAGTCTGGCATGGCCGGTCGCGGCCGACCGATGAGTTCCGGGGACGGTCGGCGTCGTAATGCTGGATGATCAAGCTGCCCGTGGTGAGGCCGCCCGCGATGGGCGGTTAGCTTCGACCCTGCGATGCCCACCGACACCGACCGGAAGCCGGTCCTGCTGACCGTCGACGACGACCCGGGCGTCTCGCGTGCCGTCGCTCGTGACCTCCGCCGCCAGTACGGCGAGACTTACCGCGTGGTGCGCACCGAGTCCGGCCCCCAGGCGCTGGAGGCGCTGCGGGAGTTGAAGCTGCGGGGCGACCTCGTGGCGGTGCTGCTCGCCGACCATCGCATGCCCGAGATGACCGGGGTCGAGTTCCTCGAGGAGGCGATGGACCTGTTCCCCCATGCGCGGCGGGCGCTGCTCACCGCGTACGCCGACACCGACGCCGCCATCGAGGCGATCAACGTGGTCGACCTCGACCACTACCTGCTCAAGCCGTGGGATCCGCCCGAGGAGAAGCTCTACCCCGTCGTCGACGCCCTCATCGACCTCTGGCTCGCCACGGACGAGCAGTCGGTCACGCAGACCCAGGTCGTCGGGCACCGCTGGTCGGCCCGCTCGTTCGAGGTGCGTGACTTCCTCGCCCGGAACTCGGTGCCGTACCGCTGGCACTCGAGCGAAGACCCCGAAGGCCGGCGCCTCCTCGAAGCCGCCGGCGTCGAGGCCACGAGGATCCCGCTGGTGGTGACCACCGAGAGCGACTACCTCGTCGAACCGAGCATCGGCGAGTTGGCCGAGCGGGTAGGGCTGTCGACCACACCGACCACCGACTTCTACGACGTCGTGATCATCGGTGGGGGCCCGGCCGGTCTCGGGGCGGCGGTGTACGCGGCGTCGGAGGGCCTCCGCACGGTGCTGCTCGAACGCCAGGCCACCGGAGGCCAAGCCGGTCAGAGCGCCCGAATCGAGAACTACCTCGGCTTCCCCGACGGCGTCACCGGCGCGCAACTCACCGACCGCGCCCGCCGGCAGGCGCACAAGTTCGGCGCCGAGATCCTCACGACCCGCGACGTCGTGGGCCTCGACCTCCGCGCGTCGTCGCGGGCGGTTCGCTTCGCCGACGGCGGCGAGGTCGTCTCCCACGCGGTGCTGCTCGCGACCGGCATCTCCTACCGCAAGCTGATGGTCGCCGGTGCCGACGAGCTGACCGGCCGGGGCGTGTTCTACGGCTCGGCCCTGACCGAGGCCCCGGCCTGTGCCGGCGAAGACGTGTACGTCGTCGGTGGGGCCAACTCGGCCGGCCAGGCGGCGGTGCAGCTGTCCCGGCACGCCCGGCGCGTCACGCTGCTGGTGCGGGCGGACAGCCTCGAGAAGTCGATGTCGTACTACCTCATCCGCCAGATCGACGAGATCCCCAACATCGACGTGCGCGTCGGCACCGAGGTGACGGCGGTGCACGGCGAGGATCACCTCGAAGCGGTCACACTGTGCGACACGCTTTCCGGAACAGATGAGACGGCGCGTTGCGGCTACCTCTTCGTGTTCATCGGCGCCGCCCCCCGCACGGAATGGCTCGAAGGTGTCGTGGCGCGCGACGCCAGGGGATTCGTCCAGACGGGCCCCGACCTGCTCGTCGACGGGCAGCGGCCGCGCGGGTGGACCCTCGAGCGCGACCCCTACTACCTCGAGGCCAGCGCGCCGGGCGTGTTCGCGGCGGGTGACGTGCGCGCCAACTCGGTCAAGCGGGTCGCGGCCGCCGTGGGCGAGGGCGCGGCGGCGATCCAGCTCCTGCACCGGTACCTGGAACACCAATGACCGAGCTGGAACGGCTGTCGCCCGAGGAACTGCGAACCCTGTTCCTCTTCGAGCGCCTGAGCGACGACCAGCTGGCATGGCTCGCCGAGCGCGGGCGCGTCGTCGAATATCCGGCCGGCGGGACGATCCACACCGAGGGCACGCCCGCGACCTGCCTGTTCCTGCTGCTCTCGGGGACGCTGGCGATGTCGGCCCGGGTCCAAGGCGGCGAGCTCGAGATGTCCCGCACCGACTATCGCGGCGCCTACACGGGCGCGTTCAACGCATACCTTCCCGAGGGCGGCGCGCCGCAGCTCTACCCGGCCACCGCCCGGGCGGTCACCGACTGCCGGTTGTTGGAGCTGCCGGCGAACGACTTCGGCCGCGCCGTGCGCGAATGGTTCCCCATGGCCGCGCACCTGCTGGAGGGAGCCACGACCCAGGGCCGAGCTGCCAGCAACACCGTCGCCCGCCACGAGCGGCTGGTCGCCCTCGGCTCCGTGACCGCGGGCCTCACCCACGAGCTCAACAACCCGGTGGCGGCGGTGATGAGCGCCAGCGCGCGGCTGCGCGACATGCTCGCCGAGATGCGGGAGAAGGTCGGTGTGATGGTTCGCACCCAGCTCCCCGCCGACCAGCTCGAAGCGATCGCCGACCTGGCCGGACGAGCGCTCGAGCACCGCCGGGAGGCGCCGACGCTCTCGCCGCTGGAGACGTCCGATCGCGAGGAGGAGCTCACCGACTGGATGGAAAGCCACGGCGTCGCCAGTGCGTGGGAGTTGACACCCACACTGGTCGCCGCCGGGGTGGACGTCGATTGGCTCGAGCGATTCGCCGAGGCGGTGCCACCGCCGCACTTGGGCGACGGACTGTCGTACCCCGTGCGGGCCCTCGAGTCCGACGGCCTGCTCGACGAGATCACCGAGGCCGTCGGGCGCATCTCCGGGCTGCTGGCCGCGGCCAAGCAGTACACGCAGATGGACCGGGCGCCGCTCCAGTCGTTCGACGTGCACGAGGGCCTCGACGCGACCCTGACCATGCTCGGCCACAAGCTCGGCGACATCGAGGTGGTCCGCGAGTACGACCGCGGGCTCCCCCGGATCTCGGCCTATCCGGGCGAGTTGAACCAGGTGTGGACGAACCTCATCGACAACGCCGTCGACGCCATGGGCGCGAGCGGAACCCTCACCGTGCGCACGGGTCCCGCCCGCGACGATCACCTGATGGTCGAGATCGGCGACACCGGCCCGGGTGTGCCCGACGAGATCCGCACCCGTGTCTTCGAGCCGTTCTTCACCACCAAGGAGATCGGGGCGGGCACCGGCCTCGGCCTCGACATCGCCTGGCAGATCGTCGTCGGGCGCCACGGCGGCGAGATCCTCCTGGAGTCGGCTCCGGGGAACACCCGGTTCCAGGTCGTCCTCCCGATCGGACAACCCGACTCGGAGGCCGGCTGATCGGCCTACCCTTACGGGCCGGCGGACGATTCGAGAACGGCAGGAAGAGGCCCACACCATGAGCGACGTGTACACGGGGACCGCCTCACCCTCCGCCGAAACGGAGCGACCCTTCATCGTCGAATTGGGCGACGAGGCCGCCCACGATCCGCTGCTCACCGGGGGCAAGGCGGCGGCGCTGGGCCGGGGCGCGGCGGCGGGGCTTGCGACCCTTCCCGGAGTGGTGCTCACCACCGCGTTCTGCGATGCGGTCGACGGCGGCGTCGCCGTGGCGGGGCACCCGGCGGTCAAGGAGGCGTTCGAGCGCGCGGGGGGAGACCGGCAGGCGCTCGTGGCCCGCAGCTCGTCGGTCGTCGAGGATACGGCGACGTCGTCGATGGCCGGCCAGTTCGACTCGATCATCGGGATCAGCGGCTTCGACGCCTTCGTCGCCGCCGTGTCGAAGGTGCTCGACTCCCGGGAACGCGCCGGGGCCGCCGACCAGCCGATCGCGGTCCTCGTCCAGCCGTTGATCGAGCCGCGCCACGGCGGGGTGATGTTCGGCGTCGACCCGGTGATGGGTCGCACCGACCGCAGGGTCGTCACCGCCGTGAGCGGCGGTCCGGAGCGGCTGGTGGGCGGCGAGGTCGACGGCTCGAGGTACGTGCTCGAGGCCACGACCGCGAAGGCGCTCGAGTTCGACGCCAACGACGGCCCTGCTCTCGACCCGCATGATCTTCGCCGCCTCGTCGCGCTGTCGGATCAGGTCGCCGCGGTCTACGGCGGCCCTCAAGACGTCGAGTGGGCCATCGCGACCGACGGCCAGCTGTGGCTGCTCCAGTCGCGTCCCGTCACCACCGAGATCCGTGGCGTTCCCCGCGGGCCGATCTACGGTCCGGGCCCCGTCGCGGAGACGTTCCCCGCGCCGCTCACCGAGCTCGAACACGATCTCTGGGTGCCTCCGCTCCGGGAAGCCGTCGCCGAAGCCGTGTTGCTGGCGGGCGCCGCGACCGAGTCCGACATCGCGAGCAGCGACGTGGTCGTCTGCGTCGACGGGCACGTCGCCATCGACCTGAAGCTTGCGGGCGAGATCAAGCCGAAGCGGTCGCTCCTCCACAAGCTCAACCCGATCCCGGCCATTCGTCGCCTGCGGGGCGCGTGGCGGGTGGGGCGGCTGCGTTCCGCGCTGCCGCAACTCGCCGACAACCTCCTCGACCGAACCGACGGCGATCTCGAAGCCGTCCCGGCACTGACCCAGCTGACGAGCCGGCAGCTGATCGCGCTCCTGCACCGCAGCCGGGTCATCCTGCGGGCGCTGCACGCTCACGAGATCCTCATCGGCATGCTCACCGACACCGGTGCCAACCGCATGACCGGCGCGTCGGTGGCGCTGCGCGTGCTCGCCGAAGCGCGCCAGGACGGCCTGACCGACAAGGAGATCCTCGCCCGGAGCCCGACGGTCCTGGCGCTCACCGCCCCCCGAGTCGCGCCCGAGCCCGTCCTGCCCGAGGAGGCGACGGCCGTGTACGTGGGAACCACCTGCCAGGCATGCGGTGACAACGGCATCATGCGCGAGGCGCTCCGCCTCCGCGTGCGCTGGGTGCAGGAGCTCTCGGGCCGAGCCGCTTGGGAGCTCGGCGAGCGCCTCGCAGCCACCGACGACCTCACCGAACCCGAGCTCATCCGTCACATGAACCTCGAGCACATCGAAGCCGTCGCCACCAAGCGCGCCGTCGTTGTGCCGGCCCTCGTGTGGTCCCACGAGCACGATTTCGGTGCGCCGCTTCCCGCCTGGTTCCAGTTGTCGGACCGGGGGAGGCCGATCCGGGCCCAGTCCGCCAACGAGGTCGGGGGCGGCACCGGCGCCGGCGGCGGCACGGCCAGCGGACCCGTCACCTACGACGGCGACGACCCCCCGACGGGTTCCGTCCTCGTCACCACGAACTTGTCGCCCGGGCTCGCCCCGCTGCTGCCGCGGCTCGCCGGCATCGTCGCCGAGACCGGCTCGGTGCTGTCTCACCTCGCGATCCTGGCGCGGGAGGCCGGGGTGCCCACGGTCGTCGGTTACGCGGGTGCGACCGACGACCTTCCCGAAGGCGCGGTCGTGCTCGTCGACGGCGACGACGGACAGGTGACCATCCAGAGCAAGGAGACCGTGTCGTGAAGATCATCGCCTGGCTGGCCGGCATCGGCACGCTGCTCGCGGGGGCCCTCTACATGGTCGTGTCACTCAACCGCTGGGAGTGGAACCGGGCGCTGTTCTTCGGATTGATCGTGCTCATCGCCGAGGTCGGTCTCGCGACCGGACTGGTGCTCCGTCGCCTCACGCGCATGGAGTACCGCAACCGCGTCGACCCCGCGGTCGCCCAGATCCTGCGCGAAACCCGGCCGCCGTCGCCGGACCGCTTTGCGTGGCTGCGCGACTCCACCCGCCAAACGAACGTGTTCATCACGTTCCTCATCGGGGGCGGCGTCATCATCTCGGGCATCGCCTGGGTCGTCGATCGCGTCGCGTCGAAGTCGTCGGCGTCGCCCGCCGGCGAGCAGAAGCTGGTACGCCAACTCGAGGCGATCAGCTATCCGAGCGGCGGGCTGCTGGTCGACGACGTCACCGTTCTCGCCCAAGAGGTACCAGGCGCCAACGACGAGCAGATTCGCCGGCTGTTGCGCCGTGCCAGCAGCCAGTGAGGAAGCTGAGGCCCGGCCGTATCCTCCTCGGCCTCGTCGGTCTCGCGGTGGGCATCGCGGGGGTGCTCGCGCTGCGTGAGGCAACACTCTCGACGCACCAGGAGGTCACCGGCACCGGCACGGAGCTGATCGTGTCGGCCAAGACCAAGGGCGGCGAGAAGAGCCAGCGGCTCCCCGAGATGGTCGAGGCGCAGGTGCTGACCTGCCGTCTCGAGGTCACCGCCGACGTCGACGATGGGATCGAGCGCTTGGACAGCAAGCACTTCCGGGCCGTGTTGGACAGGCCCCTCGACCATACGAACCGCCGGCAGTTCCGGGGCTGTGTCGAAGACTTCATGGTCGACCACCTGCAGATGGATGTGGTCGAGCTCCAGGTGATCCCCTGACCTGTCCGCGCCGGCGGGTCGGAAACGGGCGTCCGGCGCGTGGTTTCGTACCCAACTGCGCGCTACCGTGTCCGAAATAGGCAGATGGTCCGTTCTGGTCGTGGTGACCAGCGCGCTCCTCTGAGGGACCACCATGACCGCTCGCCCCCGCCGCCTCGTCACGGCCGTGCTGGCCCTCTCGGCGCTCGGCCTGCTGGGCGCGACCCCCGCGGTCGACCCCTCGGTCGCCCGGGCCACCGAGGCCGCGCCGAGCGGTCTCGAGCTGCGCGGCACGCAGACCCTGTCGCCGCGGCTCAGCCAGCTGCGCGTGCACAGCCCCGCCCTGGGCCGCGAGATCGACGTGCGGGTGCTCACCCCCGAAGGGTTCGACGCCAACGCCGACCACCTGCCGGTGCTGTGGCTCCTGCACGGCGGGTTCGGGAGCGCCGCCGATTGGACCGACGTGGGCAATGCCGAGGCACTCACCGCCGGCCTGCCCCTCATCGTGGTGATGCCCGACGCGGGCACCGGCGGGTGGTACGCCGACTGGCGCAACGCCACGCCCGAGGGGCCGCAGGGCTGGGAGACGTTCCACCTCGGCGAGCTGCGTCCGTTCATCGAGTCCCGCTACCAGACGCGCACCGACCGCGGGGGCCGGGCCGTGGCCGGGTTGTCGATGGGTGGCTTCGGCGCCATGCACTACGCCGCCCGCCATCCTGACCTCTTCGGGTTCGCGGCGTCGTTCTCCGGCGCGGTCGACATCCTGCACCCGGGCGTGTCGGCGGTCGTGTCGGCGTCACCGCTGGCGCACGACGGCACGCCGGGCGACATCTTCGGCCACCGCGTCCTCGACGAGGCGACGTGGCGCGCCCACAACCCGGTCGATCTGGCCGAGGGCCTCCGCACCGTCGAGGTGCAGCTCCGCACCGGGAACGGCATGCCGGGGGGCGAGCACGGCGGGACCATCGACGTCCAGGAGATCGGCGTCTCGCAGGCCACGGCCACCCTGCACCGCCGCCTCGACGAGCTGGGCATCCCCCACCTCTACGACGACTACGGCCCGGGCGCCCACACATGGGACTACTGGCGCGACGACCTCGAGGCCACCCTCCCCGCCATCGTGGCCGCGTTCGCCCGCCCCGCCCCCGCCGCCGCGTCAGCGGCCTGACCCTCAGCGCAGCGTCCCCGCGGTGCATCCGTCACCGTTGCCCAGGGTTGCCAGGCGAGCACGGCGTCAGAAGTCGAGGTGGTAGTCGAACGGTCGCTCGTCACGTTGACACGGGCATTGGCACTGGCGTCGAGGCAATCGACTCGTGGTACGTCCGTCAGCCGGCGGCGGCGTTCCCGGCACCCGTGGCGACGTAGCTCACGCAATCGCCCTGGTTCCTGAAGGGGCGACCATCGTCGTCGGTGAGGCTCTGCCAGCCACCCTTCCTGCAGTCCTCCGTCGAGGCGGGGGTTGCCGCCCGCTCCGGAAGTTGGTCGGAGATCATCACGTTGTCGAAGTAGAGGCCGCCGCCGACTTCTGACATACCCGCGGAGGCGCGACTGAACGCGAGTCGGTCGATCCCCCGCGGCTCGCCGGAGCCCGTGAACGCGTAGCAGGTCTCCCAGCTGGTCCCCGAGAGGACCTTCGTTCCGTCCACCCAGATGTCCACGACGTCGTTGCCCGCCTCACCCGGAGCGCCGGCGAAACCATCGATGAACGTGACCTCGATCTCGAGCGTGTGCCAATCGCCGTAGGACAGATTCGTGTCGGCATCGTGGGTCACGAAGGTCCCGCAGCTGCCGGCGCCAGTGTTGTCGCCCGTGTCGAACAGGCGCAGGTCGAGGCCATCACCACCGTCGATGGTCCGCACGTACCCGTGACGGCAGTCATCGCCGCACGCGCCGGTCACGTCCATGAGCATGCCCGGTTGAGCCGCTCCGGTTGCCGACCGGAAGTCGATTCTGGCGTAGTACTCGTTGGAAGTTGGCGTCTCGTTGCCGAAGTCGTCGATCGCGGTGGTCTCACCCGAGAACCCGCCCGACTGCGGAGCGTGCGGCCGGTTCTGGAGGTCGCCCGTCTCGGCCTGGTCCGAGATCCGCCAGACCTTGCCATGCGCTGGGTCCGTCCCAGTGATGTCGACCACCATCTCGTCGACCCCCGCCTGGCCGACCGACCAGGCCTGGGCGTCGGGATTGATCCCGGAGATGGGCGGCACCGCGAGCGTTCCGTCTGGCATGCGGTTGTGGACCGTGATGCCCGGCACGAAGCCAACGGGCTCGAAATCGGTGGTGGAGGACGCCGCGCTCGCGGGACTGGCTACGACGCCGACCATGCCTGCCACGATGGCGAGCGCGACGAGTGTCTTCGTCTTCATGGAGGAAGTCGGGGGCCCATCCTGGGCCGGCGTCCGCCTCATCGTTTGGACTCGGGTCTTCACGGATCTCTCCTCCACCCTGCGTTGCGCGCGATCAGTGGTCAGATGCCGGTGGTGGAGCGTACGGCGCACGGTGACGCACGCCGATTCGCGCGTCCTGTGGCAGGGATGTCACCCGACGTCGAGAAAGCTCGCACGCGTCGCATCCATGACGGAGCCCGCGGCCCGTGCCTGATCCGGGGCACCGATGTTCCTCTCCTTGGATCGACGGGCTGGCCGACTGTGTGTGAAGGGCGGAGGTCTGTGCTGCCGATCGGTGCATCGCCGTGCGCCTACAGCTCGCGCCATTGGCCATCCCGGTGAAGGTGCTGACCTGGGCGCGCTGACGCCGCCCTCCCTCACCCCGTGACCACCGCCTGCTCGTAGGCGTGGGCGGCACGCAGGACGGTTGCCTCGTCGAACGGACGACCGGCGATCTGGAAGCCGATCGGCAAGCCCGCGCTCGTTGTCCCGCACGGGACGGAGATGGCCGGGACGTGCGCCATGTTGTACGGGGCGGTGTTGGCGATCGCCACCGCGCTGAGCGGCAGTTCCTGCCCGCCCACTGTCACCATCTCCGCGCCGATCTCCGGCGCAGCGATGGGAACCGTGGGCGATGCGAGGATGTCGACCTCAGTGAGCGCCTTGCGGACGGCCTGCGCGTAGGCGTAGACCATGTCGAGCGACTCGACCACCATCGACCCGGTCATCTCTGGGAGCGAGTAGAGCATCGACAGGTCGGGGCCGAACCCCTCGGCGTGGGCTGCCCACGCTTCGCGGTGGGCGAACTTCGACTCGGCGATCCCGAGCGAGAAGTAGCCGGGGGTGCCCGGCTGGCCGACGGCCGGGGTGTGGTCGGGAAGGTCGATCTCGACCAGCATGGCCCCGAGATCGGCGAGGGCGGTGAGCGCGGCGTCGGCCGCCGCCCGCACTTCGTCGTCGAGCAGGCCCCACATGGTCGAGCGCGGGATGCCGACCTTCAACCCACGGATGTCGCCGGTGAGCGCGGCGCTGTAGTCGGGAACGGGGACGGGGACGCTCGAGAAATCGGAGGCGTCGTAGCCGGCGATCGCCTGGAGCACGAGCGCGGCATCCTCCACGGTGCGGGCGAGGGGGCCCACGTGGTCGCCGACGTGTGAGAGGACGGTCACTCCCGACTTGGAGACGAGCCCGTACGTCGGTTTCAGCCCGACGCAGCCGCAGAAGCTGGCCGGGATGCGCACGCTGCCCGCACCGTCGGTGCCGATCGCCGCGCAGGTCAGGTGGGCGGCGACCGCGGCGCCCGACCCGCCGGACGATCCACCAGGGATGCGGGACGGATCCTTCGGGTTGCGGGTCGTGCCGGTGTGGGGGTTGTTGGTCGTTACCCCGAACGCCAGCTCGTGGGTGTTGCTCTTTCCGAGCAGGACCGTGCCGGCATCTGCCAACCGCCGTGCCACGGTCGCATCCTTCGCCGGGACGCGGTCCCGGTAGACCGCGGTCCCGGATCCGGTGCGGATGCCGGCGGTGTCGACGAGGTCCTTCAGCGCGATCGGGATGCCGTGCAGGGGGCCTCGGTACCGGCCCTTGGCGATTTCATCGACAGCGCGGGCGGCGTCGTCCTTCGCCCGCTGCCGGGTGACCTCGACGTAGGCGTTGAGGCTCGGATCAAGCTCCTCGATGCGGGTCAGGTAGTCGTCGGTGAGCTCGACGGGCGAGCACTCGCGCGCCGAGACGGCGGCCGCCGCCTGGCTCAACGTGAGGTCGACGAGCGATGACGGCGTGCCCATACGTGAGATCCTTCCGCCGCTTCTTAGTTAGACGACTAACCTAAATCGTGGGTCCGGGTGCGGTCAATACTGTGAGCGAGATGACTGACTCAGGAAAGGTTGGCGAGGCCGCCTCGGTAGCGCGACCGGGCAAACGGGACCGTTTGGTGACCGCAGCGAGCGAGTTGGTGTATCGCCACGGTGTCGCGCGCACGACGCTGGCGGACATCGCCCAGGCCGCTGATGTGCCGGTGGGCAACCTGTACTACTACTTCAAGACGAAAGGCGACATCATCGGCGCCGTCGTGGAGGCCCACGGAGTTCGGCTCGAGTCAACACTCGCCGAGCTGGAGCGCCGACATCGCAGCCCCAAGGCTCGGCTCAAGGCGCTCATGCGTATGTTGGCCACGCGGTCTGACTCGATCGCCCAATACGGCTGCCGCTACGGCACGCTGTGCTCAGAGCTGGCCAAGCAGGCAGAAGGCTCAGATCCGCTCGCCGCCTCGCTGATGCGGATTCTCCTCGACTGGGCCGAGCAGCAGTTCCGCGCAATAGGGCGACGCGACGCACGCGACCTGGCGGTCGAGTTGGTTGCCTCGTACGAGGGCAGCGCCGTCCTCACCGGCGCGCTCGGACGACCCGAGCTCATGGCCCGGCAAACACGAAGGCTCCAAAGATGGATCGATGCACTCCAGGCCTGACAGAGCCGTTGCCTTCGTCAACGCACTTGTGCGAGACAGGCGCGACGCGCCGGAAGAGATGCGGTTGTGGCGTTCGAACTGCATCGGCTTCTCCTCGCATGCGTCCGGTGACCGCGCCCTCCCGGTGCGTCTGTTACTGGGTCGGACGGTCTTCTCGCATCCCATCGGCACTGATGCCTCCACCGATCAGCTTCGACGCGCCAGGGAACGATCTGGCGGAGTGTCACAGGCGGAGGTGGGTATCTCGTCTCTGTAGGTGACCGAGACGAGCGAGGAGTTGCCATGAAGGTTTTCGTCGCCGGGGCTTCGGGTGCGCTGGGCGTGCAGCTGGTCCCCAAGCTGGTGGCCGCCGGCCACGAGGTTGTGGCCATGACCAGGACCGCGTCGAAGCAGGACGGGCTGCGGGCGCTGGGGGCGCGGCCGGTTGTCGCCGACGCACTCGACCCCGACGCGGTGGCGTCGGTGGTGGGCGAGGCCGAGCCGCAGGTGATCGTGCACGAGCTCACGGCGCTGTCCGGGAAGATGAGCATCCGCGACGCGCGGCACCCCGACCGCTCCGCGATGGCGAAGATGACCAACCGGCTGCGTACCGAGGCGACGGACCATCTCTTGGCGGCGGGCCGCGCCGTGGGGGCACGGCGCTTCGTGGCGCAGAGCTTCGGGGCCTTTCGATGGGCCCGCACGGGCGGGCCGGTGCAGACCGAGGCCGATCCCCTCGATCCCGACCCGCCGGCGCCGCTGCGGCCGGTAGTGGAGGGGCTCCTCTATCTGGAGGAGGCGGTGACGACGATCGAGTGGGGCGAGGGTCTCGCGTTGCGCTACGGCGGCTTCTACGGTCCGGGGACCTCGATCAGCTTGGCTCCGGATGCGGTGATGGCAGCACCGATCCGCAAGCGTCGGTTTCCAATCGTCGGGGACGGCGGTGGCTTCACGTCGTACATCCACATCGAAGACGCCGCGGCGGCGACCGCCATCGCGGTCGAACAGGGCCCGCCGGGTATCTACTACATCGTCGACGACGAGCCCGCGCCCGTGCGGGAGTGGCTGCCGGTGCTGGCGAGCGCGCT